>DLIT01000099.1:0-29226 GCA_002483865.1 Brevundimonas sp. UBA7635 | reverse complement strand
ATCTGGCCGTCAGCGAGGCTGCCCGGCACGATGATGTTGATGTTGTTGTCCAGCAGGTTCGAAATCGAGAAGAAGAACTCGTAACCCTTGGCGAAGCGGTAGCTGCCGTTGAGGCTGGTATCGAGACGCGCCGCGAACCACGACGGGGTGGTGCTGCGGTATTTGTCGTCGGTCCAGGTGTTGTTCAGGTTCAGCTTCAGCTTGCGGTCGTTATAGGAGAACGACAGCGAAGCCACCTTGTCGGCCACGCGTACGATCGGAGTATCTGGATCGTTGTACATGAACGAACCGCGGGCACGGATGTGGCGTAGTGGCCCCGGCAGATAGTCCATGGCGTGGTTGAAAGCGAACTCGGCCCCGCGGATATTGACAGCTTCGCCCGGGATCTTGGCCGTGGTGATGAAGGTATAGTCCGCCAGTTCGGGGTCGGTGTTGCCGAACTCTTCTGCGGTCATCTCGTAAGATTGGAACAGGCCGTCGACGACGTTCTGGTAATAGCCCAGCGAGATGATGCCGACCGGTTCGAAATAACGCTCCATACGAACGGAGAAGTTGTCCGAGATTGCCGGCTCCAGCCCCGGATTGGGAGCGCGGATGATCTGGTCGATGTCGTTACGGGTCACGACGCCCGACAGGACGTCGGGCTCCGGTCGCAGGATGGTGCGGCTGTAACCGGCGTGCAGGACGGTTTGTTCGTCCAGATCGAACTTGGCCGATGCGCTGGGGAAGAAGTAGTCGTACTCGCCCTTGCGGGTCACCATCGGCTTGTCGAGATACTGGAACTCCAGCCCTTCGATCGTGGTGGCCTGGCCAGAGGCATTGATGGTGAAGCCGGCGGCTTCCACGGCGGCTGCCGAATGTGGGTCGAACTCTCGGGCTTGCGTCTCGGTGCGCTCCCAGCGCAGACCGGCGCGAAGGCGAAGGCGCTGGGTCGGGCTGGCCGTAGCCATGACATAGGCCGCTTGGCTCGCTTCCGAATAGCGGCCGTAGTTGGTGATGCGCGAAGCCAGCCAATTGGCCGCAGTCAGAGTGTGGGCCCACTGTTCCGGATTGTCGCGGAACATGTCGTAAAGCAGACCAAGATCCGGCGTGTAAAACTGGCTGTTGCCATTGAGGGTGCGCAGGCTGCCACCGAGGCTGTCGATGGTGATCTGCTGACGCCCCTGAACGGCTTGCAGGAACTCGGCGTTTGAAAGGGGGCCGTTATAAGTGTAGAGATTGTTCGCCGAGGTGTCGTTGAACTCATAGGTGGTGTCGCTGAACTTCAGGCCGCCCTTGATATCGACCGGAATATTCCAGGGCGTACTGCTCCACGTCGCATTGATGGCCCCCGATACGTTTTCCACGTCCGACGTGCTGCCGTTGGTCGTGCGGATCACCGGACGAGCAGAAGCCGTGGCCAGGGTGAAGGCGTCATAACGCCCCCAGTCGGTGCCGCTGAGTTGCTGGATATCCCAGTCTGCCTTCGTCAAGTCATTGCTGCGTGACGCCGAGAAGTTGCCGCGCCCGTTCAGGGCGCTGGTCATGGTGGTGATCTGGCCGCGCTCGGGCGAGTCGTAATAACTCTCGGCCCGTGAATAGCTGACGTAGCCGTCCACCAGTAGATTATCGCGCGCCCATTCGAAAGTCGGCGCGATGAACATATTATTGTTCACCTTGAACTGGTTGGAACGGGCAATGGAGAAGGTATTGGCCGTGGCCGACTGTAGTGTCGTGAAGTCGTAGAGACTGTCGCCGTCGATGCCGCGCGAACGCACGCCGGTGGTGAATTTGGGAGCGACCGTCGCCTGATAGACCGAGCCGCGGTTCGCCACACCCATTAGGCCCAGGATCAGTTCGTCGGTCGCTTTGAAGTCGAGGTTGAAGTTCAGCGAAGTGCGGGTGGTCTGGCGCTGGGTCTGGGAATGTTCAAGCGCCGTGATGCCTAGAGGGTCGGGGCTGGCGGCGGTCGGCACATAGTTGCGGCTGACCGTCAGTTGCTCGCGTTCAATATAGGTGTTGTTGTGGCCCAAGCTGGCGGATAGACCCAGACGGTTGTTCAGGAAACTGCCCGAATAGCTGATCTGGCCATTGGGCAAAAAGCGCTGACCGCGCCAGCCTCCGCTGTCAGGACCGGTATTCTCGTTGCTGTCCCACATATTCTCGTGGGTTGTGCCGCTGACCTGCACGGTCAGTTGCGGCTTCTGCCGGTTGAAGGCGCGCTTGGTGCGGATGTTGATGCGGCCGGCAGGGGCATTAGCATCAACGTCGGCGCTGATGGTTTTTTCAACTTCGATGGAATCGATACCGACCAGTGACATCGATTCAAAGCTGAACGTGCGGGCCGAGCCTGCGCCGGTATTGGCATCGGCACTTACCAGGTTCATGCCGTTGACGGTCACGGTCGTGTAGCTGGACGGCATACCGCGCAGGTTGACGCTAATGGCGGTGCCGTTGGTGCCGTCGGTGTCGACGCCCGGCATGTATTTCAGGAACTCGGCGGGGTTGGTGTCGCCAATGTCGCCATAGGATTCCGCCGACAGCACCTCGGTGATGTTCATCGACTGGCGCTGGGCCATGATGGCACGGGCGTCGGCGTCACGGGCAGAGGCGATGACCACCACATCCTCGACCGCAACGACATCGCCGGAATGACCGCGATCAAGACTGACATCGATGGTAGATGGTGCGTCGGGGCGGATGATAGCCTCGACCGACTGGGAGGCATAGCCAGTGTACTGGACGGTGACCCGAGCACGTCCGCTGGCAAGGCCGGTCACGCGGAACTGCCCGCCCTCGCCGGTGGTGACCGTGCGCGAGTTGCCTTCAGCGTCGGTGACGCGGACTACGGCGTTCAGCAGGTAGTCGCCCGACGCCGGATCCAGCACCCTGCCGCCCAGTTGACCGACATTGGCGGTTGCAACCGTCCCACCCGTTTCGGACGCGAACGCCGGTGCGACAGAGACGATGTTAGCACCGAGGCCAAAGACAAGCGCGGCTGCGCTGCTGAAGAGAGTGGTGCGATACGACAAAAGCTAGCCCCCGGTTACGAATGGATGCGGGGGCTATGCCTGACGGACGCGCGAGAATATGCCGCGCGTCAGTGAAGCTTAGGCTTCGAGTTGGTGACTTTTCGTGCGTGTAAGGACAACTGCTGCCAAGATGAAATCCGCTGCGTCGTTATAGGGCGGGGGCTTTAGAGCTTAGAAGCTGATGCTTAAGCGGGCGTTGAAGCCGTGGTCTTGGGCGGTGTCGTAGATTTGCCCGCGACAAGGTGCGGCGGCGCACTAGATTTAAGTTTCGGTGCTCGCCCGAAAGCGGATCTCACCAAGTTGGTCTAGGAGTCCGAAACAGAAGTTGGATTCTGGTGCCAACGAGCTTAGCCGTCGAGAGCGCTTAGGCTTTTATTGAGAGTCATTCTCATCTACAGCTGCCCTTAACGGTTCTGGGCCAGTTCTCAGTGGTCCCGACGCAAGTGTCGGGACCACTTAAGAGCTGCTCACTTCAGGCCCGTCAGCACTGAGCTTTTGGAATCCGACCATTTAAGCAGACCACTTAAGAGCTGCTCAAAATGGGGGCAAACCAGCTAAGACCTGCTCAACAGCCGCGTAGAAATAGCCCGGACGATCCTGCACGCCTCCTAGCCTAGATGATGATATAATTATCTTGCCCCATTCCGTACTCACGCTCTCAAACTGAACGATGAGCCCCAGGCGGTGTCGTGACCTCGGCCAATACCGTTGATGGCGCGTGTCATGGAGCCTGAGCGTTCCAGGAACTGATCCGCCAGTTCGATCATGAGCGGGTTTGGGGTGGCGTAAGGTGCGCGTTTTCTAAGACTATGCGCTAGGGCTTGCTCAAGGCCGGGACCGATCATTTGGCAAGCAATGATAAAGGCGGCGGCGGGGGAGCGGCTGACGCCTGCCCAGCAGTGGATCAACAGCGGTCCCGCCGATTGGGCAGCCTGCCCAAAGGCGAGGATGTCCCTGACTAGGTCCTGTGATGGGGCAATAAGGCCGTCGCGCGCATCGGCGATATCATTGAAACGCAATTCCAGATGATGGGGCGCGATTTGGCCAAAAGGGGTGGGCTCGGCGCTGGGTGAGATCAGGCTGAGGATGTGCGAAGGACGACGTGCACGCGCGATGGCTTCTACGTCGTGTAATGGGCAGACGATGATGGCGCTCATAGCGCAACGACGATGCTGAACGCCAAGAGGCAGCCGATCTCGAAAGCCTGTTCGACGGCCCCCAGAACATCACCTGTGCGCCCGCCCAAATGTTTCCACGCCAGCCATGCGGGGATGGTGGCCGCGATCAGGCCCAGCCCCATGCCTGCACCGGCCATCAATGGTGACAGCAGGGCAAGGGGGATAAGGCCGAAGCCTATGGCGATCAGCACATTATGTGTGCTGGTCCGATCTGGATTACCTTCTTTGGCCATGCCCGGATTGCCGCCATAGGGCATGATAGCCATGGCGGTGACAGCGGCTGAGCGACCAAGTGCTTGGGCACAGACCATGGCCACGGCGGCCAGCCATGGCGACACCTCGATCAGGGCAGCAAGGCAGGCGATCCGTAGCGTGAGATTGAGGAACAGTACCGAGGCCCCATAGGTGCCAAGGCGGCTGTCCTTCATGATTTCCAATCGACGTTCACGCGTGGTGCCGCCACCTATGCCATCGGCCGTATCGGCAAGGCCGTCTTCGTGAAAACAGCCGGTCAGTGCCATACTGGCCGCAACGGACAGAATGGCCGCGACCAATGGGGCTGTGATCTGGGCCGCGCCGTAGAGAACCGCAGCCGCAAGCGCCCCAACCATCATCCCGACGAGCGGATAATAGCGGGCGCTGGCTTGGATCCATGCGGAATCAAAGGCCTTAAGATGCGGTGTGGGGATGCGCGTCAGGAACTGGACCGCGCAAATCACAAGATTGATCTCGCGACGGATCATTGGGCAGCGTCCAGCACGTCTTGAAGACAGGCAACCTCGCTGATGATCGCACAGCCCGCCTTGATGAGAGGAACGGCCAAAAGTGCACCAGTGCCTTCACCAAGACGAAGATCCAAATCGAGTAGAGGCTTGGCGTTGAGCGCTTGCATGATTACGCGATGACCCGGTTCGACCGAGGCATGAGCAAAGACGCAGTAGTCCTGTGCTTGAGGAACGAGGCGCAGGGCAATCAACGCCGCTGCCGAACAGATTACACCGTCGATGATGACGGCCACACCAGCCTTGGCACAGGCTAGTACTGCGCCTGCGATCATGGCGATCTCATAGCCACCGAACTGGGACAGAACCTCCAGAGGATCGGTCGTATCACTGCGGGCTGCGGCCTTGGCGAGGACGGCCTTTTTGCGATCCAAGCCCTCAGGAGAATGGCCTGCCCCCGGACCGACGCAGGTTTCAAGCGGGGCAGGAGCAAGACGCGATATGATCAGGGCCGCAGATGAGCTGTTGCCGATGCCCATTTCGCCTAGGCAGATAAGGTCAGCGCCTTTGCGGATAGCGTCTGCGGTAAGGCGCGCCCCGGCTAGCAGGGCTTCAACCGCCTGTTCACGCGTCATGGCAGGAGCCACAGAGGCATCGGCGGTGCCCATGGCGATCTTAGCATGGACCAGGTCTTGGCGGTCGGCCAGGTCTGCGGCCACACCGGCATCCACCACACTGACCTTGGCCCCGACCACACCAGCAAAGGCATTTGCGCTGGCCTTGCCCGCCAACAGGGTATCCACCATCGAGACCGTGACCGCTGCCGGAAAGGCCGCAACGCCAGAACGGGTTAGGCCATGATCGCCAGCAAAGACTAATAGCTCAGGCTGGGTGATAAGTGGGGTGGCGGTTTTCTGGATCAGGGCCAGTTGCACCGCTAGTTCTTCAATGCGGCCCAGAGCCTGTGGGGGCTTAGCCTTGCCATCCACTATGGCTTGGAACTTTGACTGTTCTGAACGGTCGAGCGCAGGAATGGAGATAAGGTCGTTGAGCGTCTGCATCACAGGCCGGCAATCTTACTGAGGGTGGGAATATCGAGGTGGGCTTCGAGGATGTCGGCGATCCGGTCCAGAGCCTCATGGATGCGCTGGCTGTGATCGGTCGGGGTGATATGACCGTACAGCTCCGGAAAAAGGGCGGCACGGGCTTCAGACTGATCAAACAGCCCGTGGACATAGAGGCCCATGACCTTGCCATCAGAGCTTACGGCCCCTTGCGGCAGCCCATCAATGAAGCCGACGGGTTGCGCCGTATCTGGCCCTGTCGTTTGGCCGATGTGGATTTCATAGCCGGTAAAGGGGGCGTCGCTTAGCGTCAAAAGACCTTGGACCTTCTTTAAGGTTTTTTGGCCCTCTAAACGGGTTTCGACATCTAGTAGGCCGAGGCCCTCGGCAGAGCCAGCAGACCCTTCAAGGCCCTTAAGGTCATGCACAATGCGGCCCAGTATCTGATAGCCCCCGCAGATGCCGATGACGCGACCGCCGCGCCGGACATGGGACAGGATGTCGATGTCCCATCCCTGCGCCCGCAGGAAGGCAAGGTCCGACAAGGTGGATTTGGTGCCGGGGATGATGATGACGTCCGTATCGGCACTGATCACCTGACCGGGCGGTACGAAAGACAGATCAATCTGAGGCTCTAACCGCAGAGGATCAAAATCGTCGAAGTTAGCGATGCGTGACAGCAAGGGCACGGCGATCTTCAACCGCTTTCCCTCGCAAGACTGGAGGGGAGATTGCAACACGACAGCGTCTTCGGCGGGCAGGAAGGCGGTGTCCTTTAGCCATGGGACCATGCCCATGTCGGGCCATCCTGTCAGGTTTTGGATCTGCTGGCGTCCTTCGTCGAACAGGGCGGGATCACCACGAAATTTGTTGATCATGAAGCCCTTGATGGCCCCGCGATCGGCCGCGTTCAAAACCGTGTGCGCCCCTGCCAGAGCCGCGATGACATGGCCGCGGTCGATATCGCCAACCAAAATGACAGGGACATCAGCCGCCAGCGCAAAGCCCATATTGGCAATGTCGCCTGCGCGTAGATTGATCTCGGCAGGACTGCCCGCTCCCTCGACTATGACCAGATCGGATTCAGCTTTTAAGACTTCAAAGCTCTCAAGCACCACATCTAGCAGGGTCGCCTTATGGGCCTGATAACCGCTGGCCTTCCATGAGCCTTGGACCTGTCCACGCACGACAAGCAGGGTACCTGTGTCGCTCTGAGGTTTCAGAAGGACAGGGTTCATATCGACCGTGGGCGGCGTGCGGCAAGCCATGGCTTGCAGTGCTTGTGCACGGCCGATCTCGCCCGTGCGACCTTGGCTATCGGGGGCAGTAACCGCAGCATTATTGGACATGTTCTGTGGCTTAAACGGGCGAACCCTTAACCCGTGGCGTGTGAACAATCGGCAGAGCCCTGCCACTAGAACCGACTTGCCCACGTCCGAGCCGCAGCCCTGAATCATTATCGCAGCCATGCAAAGCCTCCGATCAGTATGAGGGTCAGCAAGCCGCCACAGGCTAGAAGATAGAGGCGCAGAGCCTGTTTTAGATGGTGTGCCTTGGGGGCTTCCCCTTCTCCCAGCACAGGCCGCATAGCGTTTTGGCCATCATAGCGGACCTCGCCCCCCAGTCTGACGCCCAAGGCTCCAGCCATGGCAGCCTCGGTCCAACCGGCATTCGGGGATGCGTGTTTACGGGCATCGCGTCCCATCACCTGCAAGCCCTTAAGTCCCCTCCCAGCGATCATTCCCGCAAGTGCAATCAGGACCCCCGCGATACGGGCTGGTATCCAGTTCATCAGGTCGTCGGTCCTGGCCGCCGCCCAGCCAAAGGCCCGCCAGCGCGGTTCCATATGGCCGATCATACTGTCCGCCGTATTGATGGCCTTATATGCGAACAGTCCCGGCAAACCGGCAAGCAGGAACCAGAAGACCGGTGCCACCACCCCGTCATTAAAGCTTTCGGCCAGACTTTCGATAGCGGCCGTTGCGATGTCGCGCTCGTCCATGTCGTGGGTATCGCGCCCGACAACCATGCCGACCGCCGTGCGGGCCGAGGCCGTATCCCACCTATAAAGCGGGGCTTCGATGGCCCTGATGTGGTGCCACAGACTACCCGCCGCCAAACCACAGGCCCCGCAGGCCACCATCACCACGAAGGACCACGGCTTCGGCAATATCTGACTAAGGCTTGTGATCAATAAGCCAATACCGATTGTCACGAACAACAGGATCAGGACGCTGAGAACACCCATGGCTCGTTTCCAGCCTTGGCTGCGCTCAGCCTTGTTCCAATCCCGTTCCAAGGCCGCGATCAGCCGTCCAATCCAGACGACGGGGTGCGGCAGTCCTTGGGGCCAGCGGATCAAGGCTTCGACGACTAGAGCGGCGGCCACGATCCACCACGCCTCAGCGGTCACGACCGATAATCTCCAGGACTGGACCTGAGGCTCCGTCCAGCAGTCGGCTTTCAACCCCATAGGCCCGTCGCAAAACTTCTGGCGACAGTGCCTCCAGCGGCAGGCCATCCGCTATGATCTGCCCATCGGCCAGAACCATCACACGGTCGGCTATGCGAATGGCGGCGGTTAAATCATGCAGGGTAAGGATGATGCCATAGCCCTGCTGGTGGGCCAGTTCTTGGAACAGGTCGCCCACATCCAGAACATGACCGGGGTCAAGGCCCGCCAGAGGCTCATCTGCCAGCAGCCAGTCCGGCTGTCCGGCTAAGGCGCGGGCGATCAGGACACGGGCACGCTCGCCGCCTGACAGGCTTGAGACAACACGATGCCTGAAATCGGTTGTGCCCGTCAGGGCCATGGCGGCTTCGACATGGGCGCGGTCGTCGTGGCTCAGTCCCCACGCGCTCTGATAGGCGGTGCGGCCCAAGCCGACGAAGGTTTCGCCATCTACGGCCCACGCGATCTCGGCATTCTGGGGCAGATAGCCGATCTGGCGGGCGCGCTGTCGGCTGGGCATCCGGCCAAGGTCCTTGCAGCCAAGGGTAACGGTCCCTGATTGAGGGCTACGAAGCTGGGCTAGGCAGTCGAGGAAGGTTGACTTGCCCGCGCCATTGGGGCCGACAATGGCGGTGACCTTGCCGCGTTCGAAACGGGCGGACACGCCCTTGAGGATGTCGCGATTGGCGATGCGGACCGCGATGTCGCGGGCTTCAAAATCGGTCATGCCAGTTTGCGCCGCATAGAGATCAGAAGGGCGAGGAAGAAGGGGCCGCCGATAATGGCCATGGCGACGCCGAGCTTGATCTCGGAGGCTGCGGGCATCAGGCGCACCACTATGTCGGCTGCCAAGGTGATGACGGCTCCGCCCAATGCAGAGGGCAGTAAAAGCGCCGAGGGACGTGCCCCCACAAGGGGGCGCAAAATGTGGGGCGTGACCAGGCCGACAAAGCCGATGACGCCCGTGACCGCGACCGCCGAACCCACCGCCAGAGCGCTGCCGATCGCCAGCATCAGGCGGCCACGTCCCAGATTGACCCCCAATGTCTTGGCCCCGTTTTCGCCCAGCGATAGGGCATCAAGGGTGCGCCCCTGTGTAAGAAGAAGAAGACTGCCCAAGGCCATTCCGGGTGCAGCAATCTTGATCTCGTCAAAGCTGCGATCGCTCAACGAGCCCATCAGCCAGGTGACAATCTCGTTCACCGCCCAAGGGTTGGGCGCGAGATTGAGGGCAAGAGCGACACCGGCCCCGGAGATGGTCTGGATCACCACACCGGCCAGAATAAAGGTCACGATGCTGGAGGTGGCTCCGGCCATGAGCAGAAGGAGCACCACGCCCAAGCCTGCCCCGACCATAGCTGCGGCAGGCAGGACCCAGATCGCGGCGGCGACCGTGCCCATATAGAAGGTGAGCACGGCCCCCAAGGCCGCCATGCTGGAGACGCCCAGCATTCCCGGGTCGGCCAGCGGGTTGCGGGTATAGCCCTGTAGGGCCGCACCCGTGAGACCCAGCACAGCCCCCACCATCAGGGCCAGAAGGGTCCGTGGCAGGCGCAGTTCGAACAGGATCGCCCATGCGGGATCACCCTTGTTGGCCAACCATCCTGACCAAGGAATCCACACCTTGCCCGCGCTGAGGCTGGCCACGGCTAGAACGGCGATAAGGGCCATCAGGCCCACATAAATAAGGGACCGTCTGATGGTGCTCATGACAACTGTTCCAGCGCCAGATCGCGGGCGCGACTTAGGGCCTGTGCCGTGCGGACAAGGACTGGGCCTCCGCAATAAAGCAGGCGTTCGTCAAAGGGAGCCTGAACCATTCGGTCTCTCAGCGAGGCCAGAGCCGGATGGTGCATGATCCGCTCGGCCCAGCTTCGGGCTTGGTTTCGGGCTGTGCCGCTAAGCAGGACTTCAGGCGGATTGGCCAGCAGGCTTTCGAGGGAAACATTGCCCCATTTGCCGACGCCATATTCACCAGCAACATTTTCGAAGCCTGCGATTTTCATCATCTCGCTCATCAAAGTGCCTTGGCCGGCGGCAAAGCCATTGGGCTGGTAAATGAGGGCGCGCAGGCGACGCGGATGGTGCGGGCGCGAGGCAGACAGGGCAGCATTGATCCGTCCAATCAGGGCCTCGCCACGGGCTGGATGTCCGGCTAGCCGGGCGATGTCGCGAACCTGTTGCTGGCTTTGTACAATACTGGCCGGAACGCCGAAAATAGATGGGGTAATGCCCATCCGGTTGAGGGCATTGCGGGTTGCCCGCTCGCCATGAAGGCTACCTAAAACCAGATCGGGGCGCAGGCTGATGATCTCTTCAGCCGTGCCGTGCGTCTGGGGGAAGGTCAGAGCCAGATCATAGAGGTTCGACTGCTGGCGAATGCGCGAATAATGGCTCAGGGCCTTGATCTGCTGGCGGTCGGCGACCTCGACGAGTATGGCGTCCAGACACGGGTTCAGCGACACGATTCGCTGGGGCCGCGAGCGGGCATGAGCCGAGAGGGGAAGCCCCCCTGCCAGCACCAATCCCCCTATGGCCGCTCTGCGGTTCAGCGACATGGACCAGCCTCTAGAGCATTGACCAGACGCGGCAGAGTCTCCGAGGTGGGGACGCCGAAGCGTAAGGTCTCTGGCGCATAGTCGAAGGGACGGGTCAGGATGCCGTGCTGGCAAAGATGCTCGAACCAGACGTGGGCGTTATCTGAGCGCACGAGCCTAAAGAGCGTGGTCCCGCCGATGATTTCGAACCCGGCAGTTATCAGGGCTTGGTCGAGGGCCTGACTGTCCTGCTTCAGGCGAAGGGCGGTCTGGGTTTGCCAAGCCTTGTCGGAATAGGCTGCCCGTCCGATGACCATGGCTTCGGTGCTGATGGGCCAGTCACCGGTCAGGCCCCGCATTTTGGCCTTAAGCCTTGGATCGGCGACCATAAAGCCCAGTCGCAATCCGGCCAGTCCGAAGAACTTTCCGAACGAGCGCAGGACGATCAGATGCTCGATGTCTTGGTCGGCAATGGAGGCGTGAAGCGCGCAGCCGATGAAGGATTCATCGACAATCAGCCACTGACCCTGACGGTCGCGCTTTCGTGCCAGCTTGATCAGGGTGTCGCGATCAAACAGATGTCCGTCGGGATTGTTGGGATTGACGATCACTAGAACGCCAGCCCCCGAATTCAGGGCCTGATACTTGGAAATGGAATGGGGGGCCATGGACGACACCCGCCAGGATTCCTTGTGGGCACCATAGGTGGGCTCGACGATATCAACCGTCGAAGGTCCCAGAATAAGGGGCATCATGCGGATGGCAGTCTCGGCACCCGATACCGCACAGACGCGCTCTGGCCCCACGCCAAATGTGCCTCCGGCAAGACGCTCCAGTTCCAGTATGTCTACCGGATCAGGCAGGGCATTGAGGCTTTCGTCAGGCGCGCGAACACCCGTCCAAGGCACAGGATTGACGCCGGTCGACAGGTCCAGCCACGGCCTTGGCGCGTCCGGATAGGCATAGGCGGCGGCCCGAAGGCCGCCGCCGTGCCTGACTGCCGCTTCATGGGGTGTGAAGTGGCGCATCATGGATCAGAATTTGACGCGTACGCCGCCGTAGACGCCGCGCTCAGCCGTGCCGTAGTTCGGAACGATCTGATATTCCTCGTCGAACAGGTTCTCGACGCGGGCATAGACTTCGAGATTGTCGTTGACCGGATAGGACACTCGCAGGTCCACCAGGGTGTATTCCTCCAGAGCGGCGGTGTTGCCGTCATTGGTGAAGGCCTCACCTGCATAGCGCACCGCAACACCCGTCGTCAGACCGCTGGAGAAGGCATAGTCGGCCGAGAGGTTGGCCATGTGCTCGGGACGACGGGTCAGGTGTTTACCCTTGTTGGCACCCGAAGCGTTGAGAGCTTCAGTCCAGGTGTAGTTGGCCGCGATCTGGAAGGCGGGCGTGATAGCGATCTTGCCGCTGACCTCGATGCCTTGGGCCTCGGTCTTCTGGACGTTGGTGTAATAGCCCCAGCGTGCGACGCCGTTAACGCTGCACAGAGGATCGGGAGCACCGGTACAACCGAAGTAACGGATTTCATTATCGGCCACGCGGTTGAAATAGGTGACACCGATGCTGGCCTTATCGCCAAAGGCCTGCTGTATACCGACTTCCCAAGCGTCGAACTCTTCCGGCTGCAGGGTCAGGTTGCCGTATTCGCTGTAAAGCTCATACAGGCCTGGTGCGCGGAAACCTTGACCCCAGCTCGCACGGATGACCGTGTCTCCGTCGTTCAACGACCAAGCGGCTGCGACCTGCCCCAAGGTCTTGTCGCCATACTGGGCGTGGTCGTCATAACGCAGACCTGCCGTGAAGTTCAGGTTCGCAAGCGCCGCCCACTGGAACTGCACGTAGGCGCTGTCCTGATCGGCACGGCCGGTAGCGAAGTCCGGCTTGATAGCACTGTCGTATGGCGAGCGGGTGCGCATTTCAGCGCGTTCGTTTTCAAGACCAAAGGTCGCGCTAAGGTCCGACGTGAAGGCAAAGACACCCTGATAGTCAAAGCGCTTGTTTTCGCCTTGAGCCTCGAAGGTCGAGGTCTCGATAGTGCGTGCCGGATTGGTGTTGTTGCGCTGGGTATCGGTATAGGAATAGCCCACGCGGTTACGCAGGCGTCCGCCCAGAAGGTCGAAGTTCACACCGGCATAGGTGACCAGTTCTTCGGTGTTGCCGTATTCACGGCTGTCGCCGTTATAAGCATCGAAGTCATTGGTGCTGTCCGAATAGACTGCACGCAAATCGATCGATGCGGCATCCGACAGCTTGTAGTTCAGGCGACCAGACAGGCTGGTGTTTTCATAGCCGTCATCTTCGGTGCCCGTGGCATAGGCCGAGAAGCCGTCCGTGTCATAACGGTTGGCCGCCAGACGCCAGCTCAAACGGTTATTCACCCCACCAATGGAGCCGCGGAAATAGGTGGTGCCGAACGAACCGGCCTCGGCACTGAAGCCGCCTTGGAAGCTTTCCGTTGGCTCTGCGGTGATGATGTTGACGACGCCGCCGATGGCTTGGCTGCCCCACAGGGCGGATTGGGCACCGCGCAGGATTTCGATCCGGCCAATGTCACCAACCAGAAGGTTGCTGAAGTTGGCACCGCCCTGCGTCGAGGACGGGTCATTCATTTTCACGCCGTCGATCAGGACGACGGTGTGGTGGCCTTCGGCACCACGGATGTTGACGGTCGTCGAGGTGCCCACACCGCCATTGCGGGTGAAGCTGACGCCAGGCGTGCGGGCCAGAGTATCGGACAGGGCGGTGGCCTGACTGGCTTCAAGAACCGCCTTCGTCAGAACCGTGACCGAGGCACCGACGCGGTCGATCGCTTGTGCCGAGCGGTTGGCCGTGACCACGATGTCGCTGAGCGCAGTGGCGGCGGTGCGGTCCGCAACCGAAGGTGCAGCCGCCTGTTGGTCGACGGTTTCGGCAAGGGCCGGATTAGCGGCAATAAGAGCAAGGCCAGCGGCCGAGAGAAGAAGCCTGTTCACTGTGACATCCCCAAATGGAGGCGCGCAGCAAGGCAGACCACATATGACATACAGACATACGCAATCGCCCGCTGAACGCGGTTGAAAACGATGTCGTCACACGAGTTACCTCGACCACTTGGCTCTTCCCGGCCGCGTGGAGAACGACGGCGGCAGGTAGGTCTCCTGGCTCACGGATCAACGCCGGTGCACGTCGCCTTCCCAGTGACATCTGGCCGTAGCCAAGTCCGTCTCCAGTGGCATATGACGTGCGGGCTAGCCGCTTACAGTTGCGGGAACAGCCGGAGCTTGAAACTCCGTTCCCTTTTAATCCCCGTTAAGGGGAACCTGACGCAAGGTCGGCAGTAAGCCCGACAGCCGCACAGGTCAATCGGAGATTTTTGATGGGCTTTACGCTGGTTCTGGGCGGAGCACGTTCGGGCAAAAGCCGCTATGCGCAGACCATGGCAGAGGCGGCGGCACAGGATTGCTGCACCCGCCCCATCGCCATCGTCACCGCCCAAGTCTATGATGAAGAGATGGCCCAGCGCGTGGCCCTGCACAAGCATGACCGTGGGGATGCATGGGAAACCATGGAAGCTCCGCTTGACCTGTGCGGGGCAATTAACCGCCTGAAATCGGGCGATGTCGCGGTCATCGACTGCATGACATTGTGGCTCACCAACATCCTCTTGGCAGAAGCAGATCTTGCCGTTGAAATCGACCGATTGCTGGCTTCCCTGACGGCTAGTCCCGCCATGATCTGGATCGTCACCAATGAGGTGGGCTGGGGCATTGTGCCCGATAATGCGCTCGCTCGCCGCTTCAGGGACGAGGCAGGACGCCTGAACCAGAAATTGGCCGAAGCCTCTGAACAGGCCGTCCTGATCGTCGCCGGGATGAAGCTGGATTTAGCGCGGTTTTAGTCGACCGTTATCATGCCCTGTGGTGGCACGCGGACGAGGAAATGGCCCTTAACCCCCTCGGGCCACAGCTTGTAGGGCACGACGCCTTCTGGGCTGTCGTCATAGTGTTTCGCAAACTCAACCAGAGCTTCAGCCGCCTCTTGGGTCGGCTCGAAACTGCCCATGACATAACCGATCTTGTCTGCTGCCCTAAGGTGGACGGTGCAGTGCTGCGAACAGGCGAACAAACAGGCCATAGGCTCGACGCTAATCCGGCTCTCATTTGCGGTTTTCAGGACCTGTTGGATGCGGCCCGCCAAGGCACTTCCGCCTCGCTCTCCCGAGGGCAGATTGGGTTCGCCTGATTTGAATTTGCAGGTTGAACAAACCACCAGAGAGGTGCCGTTTTCAGACGGACGCAATATCGACATTACAGATGATCCTGAGGCATGGGGACGAAGTTAGACGGCTCCATTTTCCCCGTTTCCGATTCTGTATCGGAGCCTGTTCAGGATAGTCACATGACCCTCGAAAATGCCAATATCGATCTGAAGCATAAAGAAAAAATGAAAAGAATTCAGATCATTAAGGCTAAAATTATGGCCAAGAAGACAGTCGAAAAGGGCTTGGTGATTGTCCATACAGGAGCCGGTAAAGGCAAGACAACTGCGGCCCTTGGCATGGCTATCCGGATGATCGGTCACGGCATGAAGGTATCGATTATCCAGTTCATCAAGGGGGCAATGGACACCGGCGAACAGGCAGTCTTCGACGCCTTACCGGACCTAGTTGAAATGCGTCCCATGGGCGAAGGTTTTACCTGGGACACACAGGATCGAGCCGCAGACATGGCCAATGTCCGCGCCGCCTGGGAGGTGTGCAAATCAAGGATCATGGACCCTGAATGGAAGATGGTGATCTGCGATGAACTGAACATCGCCCTACGCTACGACTATCTGCCTATCGAAGAGGTTCTAGAGGTCTTGGCCAACAAACCCGAGGACACCCATGTCGTGATTACGGGGCGAAATGCCAGGGAAGAACTGATCGCGGTAGCTGACCTCGTGACCGAGATGAGCCTAGTCAAGCACCCATTCCGATCTGGCGTAAAAGCACAAGCTGGCGTCGAGTTTTGATCATGGAAATTGATGGTTCAAACCCAAAGCTACGCTACATAGAAATCGAAGAGTTCACAGCTCTTATACGCTTCCGTCTCGCGATAATCGAGAAGATGCCCGATCTCCGACAGGCCTAGTATGCTCTGATCATCCACCCCAAAACAGCTGTTCAGGGCGAATGGGGGCGGCGCGAAGTTCAGTCCAGCTAAGACATGAAGGATGGCCTTGCCGCGCGCCGACAGCTTCAAGAGGAAGGTTACGTAATAGTCCCGGATGTCGCCAGTCGGGCAGGCAGGAAGCGACCGGACTATTTCGGGCGTCACTGCGTCTCCAGAGCGGGCGGCTGCCTCAAACGAGTAAATAAGATGCAAGGGTAGGCCGGCCGAAATGTCGGCGAAGGCTTTGGAAACGTCCGCAAGTGCGTTCGCCTCGATCTGATGCGGCCATATGAAAAGGTTTAGCCGTCCCGCGTTGTGTTGGCACTGGACCCACGCGTGAACGGCAGCGCGGTTCATCAGAGGCAGTTCCTGCCAGTCCGACATCGGGGCGGCGGCGAGTAAACGGGCTGGAAGATGGGCTTCAGCAATCTTCTGGGTGCCAACAACCAAATGTAGGCCCGGCACGGCCGGAATTAGCGCGTTGAACAGTTCCTCAGTGTGCTCCTGAGATCGACCCTCACGCCAGACATGATCCAGCCCGTCGATGATGACGATGAGGCGTTTGCCTTCACTGGCAATTTGTTTCGCCGCCTGTTCGATGATCTCGCCGACGCTACGGCGTCGGATTGTCATGCCGGGAACGGCTTCCTCGAGTTGGGCTTCCAAGGAGCGGGCAATGGCCTGCACGTGAAAACGTCCCTCGGATCGGTCGTCCAGACTGAGGAAGTAGTGGTGACGGATACAAACGACCTCTTCTGAATTAAGGGTCGACGTGAAATGGCTCAGGAATGTGCTTTTGCCTCGACCTGGCGGGGCCCAAAGAACTGTGATTCCATCTTCACCGCGCACGCGGGATGAGAAGTGGTTGGCGAAATCTGCGTCAGGCGCGCGGTAGTCAGCAGGTACCTGGAACCCCTGCGGCAAGGGTTTTGCTCTCTCAGTGGAGAACGCTTGCTGCAGATGGACATGGCGGATCTTGCCGTCCGGATGGGGCTGGTTCTTCTGTGTCGCCCACAGCTGCACCTGTCTCTGAAACAGCGCAAAGCCGGCTCGGTCTGTATCCGACGAAATGCGTGCCCAAAGCGCGGCCTCGAGGTTCTCCACAACCGGTTGGGAGTGCACGAAATCGAAATGATCAAAGAAAGCTCGGGCCACCGCGTCCGAACCGAGTTGCGTTTTGATCTTGTCCCGGATGTCCGCAGGGACCTTTGCGTAGTCGACCCGTTGGCCGGCTAGGCAGCGATTGAACGCCGGGTCTGGCTTGCGATCGGTTTTCAGCTGCGCGGTGGCTAGCTTCCCAGAGGCGACGTGGGGAGAGACCCCGTTCGACCAGCGCTGAAGGAGTGATTTGCCTCTCGGCTTCTTGGCGAGAAGCCAGTCCCAATCGAGGGCCGTGTCGGGATTATCGGGATCGGCGGCAAACTTGACCTGGGTCAGTTCATAGCGACCGTCAGCGAGGCAGGCAACCACGTCGTCCACGGCCTTGTAGGATGGATCTGGCGCATCAATCTCCACCCACTGGTAGCGCGCAGGGTCCCGGTAAAACGCGAGAAGGGTCTCGATGGCCACGAGATCCTGATACTCGAACCCGACTCTGGTAATGGTAGTCGGCTTGTAGTTGTGACCCATGCCTTCTCGCTAAACACATGCAGCAGGCCTTCTATGGGCTCGCGGCGATCAGCTCTGTTTGAGCGAATCGAGACGGCATCGCCTCAAGTACCGTTGTACGCTAAAGCTTTGCTCACCCCTAGCCTAACAGCCGATCCCACAGAAGGTCCTCCACATCTTGGTGGACGCGCTGTGGCATCGGCATGTGTGGGTGACTGCTTTCCGACCTCGCTCTGATGTCCGCTTTTGGCGCATATGAGCCGTATTGTGGTCCCTGCCGATGATGCTCAGTGAGCAGCCTTAGCTTGGTATTGAGCAAGGGTGGATTGGTTTCGACAACAAGTATCCGGACCACTTAAGACCGGCTCAGACAAATCCCGCGCCTGCTGGATTTGATAAATCCGACCACTTAAGCCGACCACTTAAGAGCGGCTCAATCTGGCGTCAAACCACTTAAGACCGGCTCACTGCGGGCGGGAAGCATCAGCTCCCCGCCCGTTCAGTGCAAGCCCGGCGTCCCGCGCTCCTGCTCGATGAGCGCGAGCAACTCCCGGATTTGTCTCTCCACGGCGTCCAGCTTGAGCGTCCGAAGGTGAGTCTGACGCCCTGCCGCTGACAGCATGGCGTCGAGCACAGCATCCGAATGTCGCATCAACTCAACCAGGTTGTCGCCACTTGGTCCGTTTCGAGCCTCGAACCAGTTCTTCACTGCCCGCTCGTTGGCGTTGGTGATGCGGCTCACGATCTTGCGCGACGATAACGTCGAACCCCATTCGTGATGCAGGGCGTCGGCGATGAGCTTGGGGAAGGCGTCCATCATACACCTCACGCACCGGAAACTATTTTCCGGTTCTGGACCGAAGTTTTCAGGCCAACTTCGGAAAAGACTTTCACCGCCACCGTCCTTACGCCCGTTGGCTGACCGCATCATGACCGTGCGGATAGTTGGCGTGCGATATGGACCGAGGACGCGTTCAGCACGAAGGCGAAAAGAAGCGCGTCATGCGCGCTGCGCAGTACGTGCGCATGTCCACCGAGCACCAGAAATACTCTACAGAGAACCAGGCTGAAGCGATCGCCGCCTATGCCGCTCGCCGCGGCTTCGAGATTGTCAGGACCTACGAGGACGCCGGCAAAAGCGGCCTGCGGTTGGATGGCAGGGCGGGACTTCAAAAGCTGATCGCGGACGTGAAGGATGGGGCGGCCGACTTCGAGGCCATCCTCGTCTACGACATCAGCCGCTGGGGCCGCTTCCAGGACTCGGACGAGAGCGCCTACTACGAGTTCATCTGCCGCGAAGCCGGCATTGCGGTCCACTACTGCGCGGAGCAGTTCGAGAACGACGGCAGCCTGAGCGCGACCGTCATCAAAAGCATGAAGCGCGCGATGGCCGGCGAGTACAGCCGTGAGCTTTCCGCCAAGGTCTTCGCTGGCCAATGCCGCCTGATTACCCTCGGATACCGTCAAGGCGGACCTGCCGGATATGGCCTGCGTCGCCAGTTGGTGGACGAGCACGGCGTGCCGAAGGCGATCCTGTCTCGCGGTGAGCACAAGAGTTTCTAGACCGACCGCGTGGTCCTGACACCGGGCCCTCCCGAAGAGGTGGAAGTCGTCCGGCGCCTCTATCGCCTCTTCGTGCTTCAACAGCGATCGGAGACCGAGATTGCGGCGCAGCTGAATGCCGAAGGCTTGGTGACTGATCGCGGGCAGCCGTGGACGCGGGCGACGGTCCATCAGGTTCTCACCAACGAGAAGTACATCGGCAACAACGTCTTCAACCGCTCATCATTCAAGCTGAAGACGAAGCGGGTGACCAACACCCCGGACATGTGGGTTCGAAAGAACAGCGCCTTCCCCGGCATCGTCGATGCCGACTTCTTCGAAGCCGCCCAGCGGATCATCCGGGCGAGGTCGGCGCGCTTCACTGACGATGAGTTGCTGGCCAAACTGGCCCAGGTCCTCCAGAGCAAAGGCGCGCTGTCCGGAGTGATCATCGACGAGTTCGAGGACATGCCTTCGAGCTCGGTCTACCGGCATCGGTTTGGCAGCCTGCTGCAAGCCTACCAGTTGATCGGTTACTCCCCCGATCGGGACTACCGCTACATCGAGGCGAACCGGGCGATCCGGGCAATGCACCCGGACATCATGGCAGCCGTTCTGGCGGGCTTCAGTGACATCGACGATGTCGTGGCGTCGGAAGAGGACGGGCTCGTCACCATCAACGACGAGTTCACCGCGTCGATCGTGATCGCTCGCTGTCAAGAAACGCCAGCGGGCGGACTGAGGTGGAAGATCCGGCTCGACCAGGGCTTGCGTCCGGACATCACGATCGCAGTGCGCATGCAGCCCGGAAACCTGGAACTCGTGCGCGCAATCGGCGCGCTTCGTGAGCGGGGCTACACGATCACCGAGGTCGCGGCGAAGGTCGATTTCAGCCACGAGTACGTCAGCGCCATCTGCTACCTGCTTGAGAACGGCGAAGAGAAGCTGATTTCGGCAGTCGAACTCGGCGTGATCCCTCACACCATCGCCATGGAGATCGCTCGGGCCAAGGACGGCGATGTTCAGCAGGCGCTGGCTCAGGCCTACGAAGAGAAGTCGATCCCCGGCAATCAGGTGCTCGCAATCCGCAAGATCATCGAGCAGCGGAACAGCAGCGGTAAGGGCATCCATCACGCCCGGCATTGGGCCGGCCGCGTGCAGAGGCCTGCGACACCAGACAATCTCATTCGGTCGCTACAGCGCGAGACGGAACGCCAAAGGTCATTCGTCAGGCGCGCCTCCATAACCCAGTCGCGCCTGCGCTTCGTCGTGAACGCCTTCCGGCACCTTCTGGCCGATGATCGCTTCACCCTACTGATGAAGGCTGAGGGCATTCACAACCTGCCGACGGCGCTGGCCGCGCGGATAGGGCCGGAGACCTGAAATGGATCGGGTGAAAGTCGCCTTTGAACCGACGATCCGGCTCCTCCCGCTGGATCAGATCTTGCCGTCAAAAATGCTCTCGGCGGCTGTGATCGAGTCCGCCAAGTACAAACGCATCGCTGCCTCGCTGGCAGAGGTAGGACTTGTCGAACCGCTGGTGATCGGGCCGATGAAGGTTGGCGATGCCTACCCGCTCTTGGACGGCCATGTCCGGCTGAGCATCCTGAAGGAGCAGGGCGTAGAGAACGCACGCTGTCTGGTGTCTTCAGACGACGAGGGTTTCACCTACAACAAGCGGGTCAACCGCTTGGCCACGATCCAGGAGCACTACATGATCGTCCGCGCCATCGAGCGCGGAGTTTCCGAGGACAAGCTGGCAAAGGCTCTGAACGCGGACATCGCCGCGATCCGGCGTAGGCGTCACCTGCTCAATGGCATCAACGACGACGTCGCCGAACTCCTCAAGGACAAGCCGGTCGGCATCCATGCCTTCCAGAAGCTACGCCAGATGAAGCCGATCCGGCAGTTGGAGGTCGCGGAGCTCATGGTCTCCGCAAACAACTACAGCGCCAGCTATGCTCGGGCGCTGCTCATGACCACAAAGCCCGCTGATCTGGTGAAGCCGGAGTCCAAGGTGAAGGCCGGTCTGAATAGCGAACAGATCGAGAAGCTGGAGCGCGAGCTTGCCGCGGTGTCCCACGATTACCGCGAGTTGGAGACATCCTTTGGCGACGACACCCTCGTGCTGGTCATCGCCGCAGGCTTTCTGGAGCGCATCCTCGGCCGGCCTGCCATCGAGGCCTATCTGACGGATGCTCACCCCGAGATGCTGCAAACTTTCAGGTCTGTCGTGGCTGCGGCTTCGCTCGACCAGACAGCTCAAGCGGCCTGACGTGCGTTTGGGGACCGGGACCCGATAAGCGCCGGGACCGTCGGAGAAGCCGTCGTGTGGGGCGGATCAAGGACGGTGGCGGGGATGACGGCGATCCCGTTCGGAGCCCGCCAGGCTGGCCGACATCTGGTCCGCCGAAGCCGCCAGCCGGAGATCGAGCGCGAACACCGCTCTCTCCGGCTGGCGGCTATGGTTGGAAGCAGGCCACAAGCTGGTTTTAAGTTGCCGACGCCAAAGCAGACCTAACCTTGGCTGTACGTGAGGTCCCGCCCGAACGCAGCTCGGCTTTCCGTCGCGCACTTGTAATTGTTTGGAATGTTACGCGTCCAGAACTCTACTTTTGACTCGGTTGACAGCAACCTTGCCCGCCGTCGGTTAAAGGCGAGCAAGCAAGACTTCGTGCCTCGAACCAGCTTCGTTTGTGCTACGGATCGCAGTTTGGAACCGATTCACCGACGCTGCGGCATCTGACCATAGCGTAGAAAGATCGGTTGGGTAGATAGGGCTCTGGGGCCCGGGGAAATTTACGTTGGATCTAACCCTACGATCGATAGCGGCCTCGTTGTCCCCTGCCGTGAAGGCCCTCCGCCCCACGCAGGAGGAATTTCGGCAGTTCTCCCAAGCGCTGGAGAGGTATCTGAAGCGTATCAATGAGAAAGAGTTTGAGGAGAACCACAAAACTCATCTCATGGACGTCATAAAAAAACTGCACCCCGTGGACGTTCTCATCGAGCAACACGAGCGAATTGATCTCGTTATACGCGAGCGTGGCAAGGACACAGACCCTGTTGTACTATTTGAGGTCAAAACGCAGCGCAACCGCGGCGAGATGATTTCGACTAATGATATAAATCGCAAGTCGTTCCAAGAGGCCGTACTCTATTATATGAGGGAGCGCGCTCGCGGAAATATATCTCTGCAAAACGTAGTCATATGTTCGACCTACGAGTTTTACATATTCCAGGCGAGGGAGTTTGAAAGACACTTCTTTGGAAATGCTGAATTCAAAAAGCAGTTTATGGATTGGTCTCATGGGCGGACTGCCGATTCCACAACTGACTTTTTTTACCGACATATCGCTCAGCCATTTATAGCCTCGTCGACTGCGCAATTGGCCGCGACATACTTTGATATTCGTGAGGCTCGGTCCGAGCGTGACCGTATCCTGCTCTTCAAGGCATTAGGCCCACACCACATTACACGGGCCTTTGTCGCCAACGACAGCAACACCCTCAACAGGTCATTCTACGACGAGCTACTTTTCATAATTGGCCTGGAGGAAGCTGCGGGAGCTAAGCGCGTCATCCGAAGACGGCCGCCCGCAAAGCGCTCAGAAGGCTCATTGCTGGAAATGACACTCGCCGAGCTGAAGCACTCGGACGCACTCAACGACGCCGACCTGATCCTGCGGTACGGGGCAGACAACGAAACGCGAGCGTATTCCATCGCGCTGGAGCTCTGCCTCACGTGGATTAACCGTCTTCTGTTTCTGAAATTGCTGGAAGCTCAACTAGTTCGATTTCATGGGGGGAGATCGGATCTCGAGTTCTTGCGGGATGAACTGATCGCCGATTTTTCCGAGCTCTCGGGCTTGTTTTTCCAAGTCTTGGCTGTTGAGCAGAATGAAAGAACGCCGCTCATGGAGCGGTTCGAAAAGGTGCCCTATCTCAATAGCTCGCTCTTTGAGCGCACTCCTTTAGAGCGCGCCCTCGATATAAGCGCGCTACCCAACCGCCAAAAAATCCTGCCATTTTCCAAAACGGTGTTGAGAAACGCCGCGGGACAAAGGCTCAACCAGCCAATTTCCACCCTCACATATCTCTTCAGATTTTTGGGGGCCTACGATTTCGGCGCGGCCGCTGGCGGCGAGCTACGAGACAGCAGCAAAGGTCTAATAAACGCGGCCGTGCTCGGGCTGATCTTCGAAAAGATCAATGGGCACGCAGACGGTGCCGTGTTCACCCCTGGCTCGATCACCATGCATATGAGCCGGCGCGCAATCGAGCGAGCGGCGCTTGACGCTTTCAAGCGGGAGTTTCCCGAATGGACGCTCAATTCAATCGCAGACATCAAAAACCACCTATTGGACCGATCATCAGCGGCCTTGTTGCGATATAATCGCGTCATCGACCGATTGACGGTATGCGACCCGGCTGTGGGGTCAGGACATTTTCTGGTTTCGTGCTTGAATGAACTGATCGCGCTGAAGTCGCGCCTCGGAATCCTCGCGGATCAGGAAGGCCTCCGGATCACAGAATTTCTAGTCGAGGTGGATAACGACGAGCTAATCGTCACGCGAACAGCAACGAACGAGGTCTTCGCTTACCAAATATCGGAAGCTGGTATTTCACAGGATAGCCAGCAAATCCAAGAGACGCTATTCGCAGAAAAAAGAAAGCTGATTGAGAACTGCCTTTTCGGCGTCGATATTAACCGAAACTCCGTCAAGATCTGTCAGCTTCGCCTGTGGATCGAACTTTTGAAGAGCGCCTATTACCGGGACCACGGTCGCGGTCCGCTTGAGACCCTGCCGAATATTGACATAAATATTAAGCACGGCGATTCATTGCTTTCGCGCTTCGGGCTGGACCAAAGCCTATCGAGCGCGTTCAGGTCTGCCGGCCTTACGGTGCGCGAGTACAGAGACCTTGTGGAGGCATACAAGGCTGCGCGTAACAAGGACGCGAAGCGAGCCTTGGAAAGTCGGATTGGTGAGGTCAAGCAGCGTTTTCAGGCCGAAGCGCTCGACAGGCTCAGCCGCTCCATAAATGCCGAGATTGCCACACTGCGTGCTCGTGAGGCGCAACTCAACCTCTTTGACAGCGGAGCGGACGACGAGAAGCGGCAACGGGAACTGGAAAAGGCGAGAGTCTCGATCGCTCGCCTAGAAGAGCGTCGCGACATCGAGGCCCGACGAAGAACCTTCCTTGATGCGCTGGAATGGCGTTTCGAATTTCCGGAGGTCCTTTCACCCAAGGGGGACTTTGAGGGCTTCGACATTGTCATCGGTAACCCGCCCTATGGCGTACCCGTACGCGGAGAGCGCCGAGCAATTCTCTCAAAGCTTCTCGGCAAGGTTCCAGACTACGAGATCTACTACCTGTTCTTAAACCAAGCCCGGCGCCTGTTGAAGGTCGATGGACATCTGTCGTTCATTATCCCCCATGGATTGCTCTTCAATGTATTTGCCAAGGCTTACAGGCTGAATCTGCTCGCAGAATGGTCCGAGATAGAATTCGACGATCTTACAGAGTTTCGCGTATTTACTGATGCTGTGGTCAGGAACATTATAATCACCGCTCGAAAGGGGACCGGCTCGAGTTCAGTACATTTTAGAAAAACCGGCCAATCGGGGACAATTTTGGATTATTTGTCCAGCGACCAGACGGAGGTTTCACCTGCCATACTGAGAGAACAGGCTCGAAATTGGGCGCTGGTGTTTCGCCTGGATCCGGAAGTGGCCAAGGTCCTTGCTGAAATTCAGATGAACACGATTCCCCTGACGGAGCTCTTCCCAGACCTGTCTCAAGGCCTGATCGCATACGACGCGCATCAAGGTCAGGATGAGGCTACGATCAAGAACCGCATCTACCACAAAGACCACCCCACCGATCGAACCTCGCCTTGGATCAACGGCGAGGATGTTCGTCCATTCCGCATGAAGTGGAATGGCAGAGACTACGTTGAATACGGAACGCATCTAGCGAACCCACGTCACAGAAAGTATTTTACGCAGCCCAGAGTACTTGTTAGGGAAATAACAAATCCTACAATTTTCGCTGCTTACACCGAAGACGAAGTGTACAACGACCCTGCTGTTATCAACATATTGTCAGCGGACGAGGGTCGCTTCGATTTGAAGGCGCTCGAGGCGATTCTGAACTCGAAGCTAGCCATGTTCTACCACTCCAATACTTCTCCTAAAGCTACGAGGGGCGAGTTTCCCAAGATTCTCATCGACGACATTCGTCAGTTTCCGCTTCCAAATCCTGCGGATTGTACGGAAATGCTCCGCCGGCTCGCGCAAATAGGCGACGAAATCAGAGCTATCGATCCGGGCTCGTCGAAATCCGGCACCGAAGCGGCGCTCCGGGCAGAACTGGATGCGGCTGTTTTCAAGCTGTACGGCTTGAAAACAGCCGCCGTCGAGCTCGTCGAAGGCCTATATCCTTCTAGCAATCGGGAGCCCATGCTTTCCCTGAGCCTGGGGAATGTTGATCGCCTCGTGGATGACAGCGCCGAACCAGCCGTAAGCGAGCGATGACAGTCCCTGGCGCGCCGGCTAACCCTGGCCCTGACCAGCAGCGGATTTTCCCAGCCTTAGGAGTCAGTAATGGTCACCGGTTTCCCAGCTTGGCGCTCGTGAGCCTCCTAAGATCTGGCTCGATGCGTTCTCTCATACGCTCCGACAGGCTCGAGAGTTCAACGACATCAACCTTGGTCTCTAGGATTTCCTGAAACGCCATTAAGGCCCAGCCCAAGTCCAGAGCGCTGAACCCATCCCAATCTGGTGACACCTCCAACGCAATATCGACGTCGGAGTCTGGCCCATCTTCGTCTCTCGCTACGGAGCCGAAGACATAGGCCGCTGCGACGCCACGAGCTTGAAGCTGCGGGAACAATGCGATGGCAGCGTCCTGCACCCTTTGGAAACGATGAACGCGCTCGTCCAGACGATGATCATTCGGATCAGCGCCGATTTCCTTCAACACGCCCTTGGCCGCAGCTATGAGCCCCATGGCGTCTGAAAGGGTTGAGCGCCTGCTGTGCAAGCCGACTGAGATGCCTGACCAACGCGTCCGCAGGTCCTCTTCAAGCTTCTTCGGAAGGCCGTTTAGATGGCACAGCTCGGAAAGCCGATAAGTTACGAGGTCATAGTCATCGAGGTCCGCGATTGTCTCCCTGCACCGAGACCCGACGACCTGGCGTTCGATCAGTTGGACCAGACGCCGCGCTCGCGCCACCGGCGCGTTAATTGAGTGAGAATGCTTCATAGCCACTCCTCAACCAGACAGCCAGACGGCGGCCCATTCCCTGAAGCGATGACCTGAACCACAGATTCAAGTTCGCTCCGACGGTAGAAACCCCGACCAAGCCCCGGCTCGATTGGGTAGGTCTCGACGAGGCGCCATAGGCCGCGAGGCTCGACCTCAAGCCTCGCCGCCGCTTCCCGCGTACTCATCCATTGGCTGCCAAAAGCCTCGACCTCTGCGCGGTCGTAGTTTGCTGGCGAAATCCATTTCTGAGGCGTCAGCAGCTCGCGCTCCCGCAGCCACGGCAGCTCCACGGCGGAACAGTTAAGATAATCGACGACCTCACCTGGCGTCATGACAGGCGGCGCAGCGCTCGTCTTGGCGGCATAGTCGAATGCCAAGGGGGACTGAAATCGCGGCCCGCCGGCGACGAACTCGCGGGCTGACAGGCGCGCCATCGAGAGGGTACCGCGTTCGTGATAGGAGCCGGTGAAGACGAGACCGCCGGGCAGTTCCCGCGCGAGTGCGGCTTGCAAAACTGTAGCCCACGGCTTCTCCCTCCCCCCGACGGCCGTAAAGGCTTCACTGAGCGAAACCCATTCTCGTGATGGCGGAACAAGAGGCAAAGCTGCTAGCCAATCCGCCATCCCCTCAACCCCCTCTGTGCGCACCCGACGATCCCCTCGTAAGAACATCGAGAGAGCACTTGGCTGCGGCTCCAGCATGTTGAGCGCAAGCAGTTGCGGGATCGCGTAAAGAGGCAGGCCTAAAAGCTGCGCGGCACGACGTACGCTCATCCCGGCTGACAACTCCACCCGCATGTCCTCCACAATGCGGGCGTCGAAAAGATACTGTTTACGCTGCGTGCCCGAGCTCGACAGCGGTGTGAGAAAGCCTGCTTCGACAAGGCGCCGCACGTCGCCCGGGGGCACGCCAAGGACTGAAGCAGCGCCTCGGGAATTCAGCTCGCCTGGCGGCGGACGCCGGTCCTGCTTCACCAGCATAAGCGGGCAATCAACGAGGATCTCGGTAAGCGCCTGTCGGACAACGGGCACGGCAGTGTCGCGAGAAACACGAGCCATGACACCATAGAGCCTATCGCGCTCTCCGGGCGCCCGCTGAAGCAGGTCCCATCTCGATTTTGGATAGTCCAGGACGTAGCTCACCGCTTCGTGGAGGGCTTCGTGGCCGACCGACGTATCATCTGTGTCCAGTCTGCCATCTGATGCGAGATGTAGAACCCGAACGATCGCGAGAACAAACTCGTAGACGTCCGTCTCACAGTGCAATGGCAGAGCTGCCGGCACGCGACACATCGCAGCCAGCCTGACCTCCTCCCGATCGTCGAACAGGTCCGCGAGCCAACGAAGATTCCGCCGGTAGTGCTTGGCGACCTTGTGTGAGCCCACCAAGACCAACGGCTCTCGACAGTGCCGGCACTCCCGTAAGCTGTCGGCCCGCGGCCAGGTCAGCGGCTTGCCGCAGAACCTGTTTGGGCAAGAACGGATCAGAATATCCCAGCTGATCGGGCAGAAGTCGAAATGCCGGAGCATCCAGACGGCTTGGTCTCCGTCCGATTTGGCCAGGCCAGGCCTGACGCGCCGACGTGCCTGGTCAATGAGGTGGGGCCGCAGGAACACACCGCCCAGCCGGCGACGGCCGAGCTGATCCAGAGCCTCGGCGCCCCAGAGTTTGGCAAGCGCGTGTGGAGGCACTCCAAGAAGCATTCCGATCGCCGGGAGCGACCGTTGCAGCCGCCCTAGAAAATCCCCGGAGATTGAAAGATCGATGTCTATCTGTCGGAGGAACTTCACAGGAGACTGGAGATGGTTTCGCTCGACGCACCTGACGAGGTAGCTCAGAAGCGTTTCGCCGGCTGCAGGCTCAACGGGGAAGAGCAAGCTCTTCCCCGCGTAAGACTGAGCCTCATACGGAGCCACAGTCGAAGCATCAGCCATGGCGCCGCTTCCTGAACGGGTTACGGTCGGTGAACGACTGCTCCACCGCCCAAGCATCGACCGCCCAGGAAAGGTCGGCGATCTCAAGCCGCGTAGCGCCTCGACGAACAGCGACCTCGATCGCCGCATGCATGAGGCGGTTAACCCGCCCGACTACGCCCTTTGACACATCAAACAGCCCGGCCAGTATCTCCGCTTCGTTGAGGCCTGATGGTTGGCGGAAGACGCCTTGGTCGACCAGGACTTGATCGAGCCGAGCGACGTAGCCTGCGAACAGCTTCTGATCCCGCCCACTGCGGACGTTCAACGGATGAAGGTCACAAGGGGGCAGCAGTCGGCCGTTCAGTTGAAGGTTTCTCTTGAACATCGGAAGCGCTTCGTCCGTGCCCAGAAAGGCGATAGGGACAAGGCCTGTATCCAGCATCCCC
The DNA here is from genome assembly GCA_002483865.1 of Brevundimonas sp. UBA7635. Classification (GTDB taxonomy): domain Bacteria; phylum Pseudomonadota; class Alphaproteobacteria; order Caulobacterales; family Caulobacteraceae; genus Brevundimonas. Next base: position 334 of record DLIT01000099.1, on the reverse strand, counting down.
TTGAGGGTGTCGGTTACGTCGTTCCGCAAGCCATTCCGATAGTTGAGATGCTGCACCTCATCGACGATGAGCAACTCCGTCCCGAACCGTTCGAAGCAGCTTAGGACCCGCCGCTTGAGCGTCAGCTCATTGCCGTAAGAGGCATATGGATCCCGAAACGCCTCAAGGATCAGGATCATCAGCTTTTTCGACGTCGTGTGCCGTTCGAGATCGATTTTGATGACCGGCACATACTCCGCCGTCCGGGGTCGACGCGCTTCGACCATATCGATGAAGGCCTTTGCCGCGGTACTCTTCCCGGATCCCGAAGGGGCTAGGTTCTGGACTCATAAGC
>DLIT01000021.1:1233-7317 GCA_002483865.1 Brevundimonas sp. UBA7635 | reverse complement strand
GACGATCAGACCGGCCAGGTCACGCAGGCGCAGCTGGCGGGCAGCCTCGACAGCGGCTTCCAGATTGGTCTTGGTCGCTGTCGCCTCGACATTGCGTTCCTTGGTCGAGCGACCCGAGTTGACGTCGATGGCGACCAGGGCTTCGGTCTGGTTGATGACCAGATAGCCACCCGATTTCAGCGGCACGACCGGCTGGTGGATCTGGGTCAGGACTTCTTCTATGCCCTGGGCCGCGAACAGGGGTTTGGAGCCCTGGTACAGATGGATCTTCCTGGCCTGAGACGGCATCAGCACGCGCATGAAATCGCGCGCTTCCTTGAAGCCTTCGATGCCCTCGACCTGGATCCCGTCAAAGTCCTTGTCGTACATGTCGCGCACGGCGCGGCGGACAAGGTTCTCTTCTTCGTAGATCAGGGCAGGGGCGTTCGACTTCAGCGTCGTCTCGCGGATCGTCTCCCACATCCGCAGCAGGTATTCATAATCGCGCTTGATCTCGGCCTTGGTNNAGCGACGCCGCAGCCGACTTCAGGCGGCGACGGTCCGAGGTGTTGGTGATCTTGCGGCTGATGCCGCCGCCCTTGCCCGTGTTGGGCATCAGGACGCAGTAGCGGCCGGCCAGCGACAGCCAGGTGGTCAGGGCCGCGCCCTTGGCACCGCGCTCGTCCTTGACGACCTGAACCAGCAGGATCTGGCGGCGCTTGATGACGTCCTGGATCTTGTAGCGACGCATCAGGCGGCGTTTCAGGCGCTCCTCGTCGGCCAGACCGCCTTCGGATTCGCCATCGTCGCTGTCACGCGCCAGCTCGTCCTGGTCGTCGTCGTCCGACGAGGCCTCTGCCATGATGGCTTCGCGATCGGCAACCGGAATCTGGTAGTAGTCCGGGTGGATTTCGTTGAAGGCCAAAAAGCCGTGGCGGTTGCCGCCATATTCAACGAAGGCCGCCTGGAGGCTGGGCTCTACGCGGGTGACCTTGGCCAGATAGATGTTGCCGCGAAGCTGGCGGCGGGCAGTCGATTCAAAATCGAATTCGTCAACCTGACGTCCGTCCACGATGGCGACGCGGGTTTCTTCCGCGTGCGCCGCATCGATCAGCATTGTTCTTGCCATGAAGTGTCTCTCTCTGGCGCGCCAGGCCGGGCCCTGCGGAAACTCCCGCGGGAATAGAGGCGGCTCGCCTAATGGATTGGGGGGCCATGGCGCGCGTCATCCCTTCGCAGGATGCGAAAGCGGCAAGAAAAACTGCCGGTCGGGTGCGCAGGCGTATCGGCCCATAGGGTTCTATCGATCCTGGGCTCTCACGTGCCGATCAAGGGCCTCGTGCCGAACCCGTTCGTCAAATCGTCGGCCAGGCCGCGCGATCCTCGGAAAGAGGTGAAAGTTCAGCGTCGCGATGAGGGCGGGTCCAGCCTGCGACAGTTCACAGGGGACGCGATCAATCGCGTGCCCGTTCAGCATAGGCACAAGTTGTGCAAAATAAAAGAACCCGGGCACCTGCTGTCGGTTAACGATTTCCTTGGCCGGGCAGTGATAGAATATCCGCCTACCATAGGGGTGATGTCCGTCCATGTATGGCCGGTTGCGTAAAGATCTGAAGCGGTGGGGCGTGCGCGAATGGGCGACCGCCGCGGCGACGGTGGCGTTGGTTGCCAGCGTTGTGCTGACGGCTGGGCGCGGCCTGGCCTTCGGGTCGGATGGCGGCATCTCCAACATCCGCTTTGGCGGCGACGCCCAGCGGACCCGCGTGGTCCTCGACATGGGCAAGACCACACGGGGTCAGGTCGTCGAGGACGGCACGACCGGCCGCGTGATTGTCTCCCTTTCCGATGTTTCTCCGCGCCAGGCGCTGGACGGCTCTGGATCAGGTCTGGTCCGCAGCTACCAGGTTAGTGCCAGCGGCAATAATTCACGGGTGCAACTGGACCTGGCGCGGGGTGCCGAGATCGAGCGCCGTTTCCTTTTGCCGCCGGCCGATGGCGTCAGTCATTATCGCTATGTCATCGACCTGAAGACGACCGGAGCCCCGGCCGCAGCGCGGCCAGCGACGGCTCGTCGCGAGCAGGTTCGCAAGGAAAAGCCCCTGATCGTGATCGACGCTGGCCACGGGGGGCGTGACCCGGGAGCCCAGGGGCAGGCCGCCCAGGAAAAGACCATTACCCTGGCTGCGGCCAAGGATCTGAAAGAAGCGCTGGAACGCTCCGGTCGTTATCGGGTCCGGTTGACCCGCAGTACGGATGTCTATCTGATTCATGGACGCCGCGTTCAGATCGCCCGCGATGCAGGGGCCGATCTGTTCATCTCACTTCACGCCGACGCGGGGTCCGAACCCTCATTGCGTGGGGCCAGTGTCTATACCTTGTCTGAACAAGGGGCCGGACGCGCGGTGCGTGAGTTCACTCGCAACGACGACTGGCAGCGCGAGTTGCGCCTGCCGGGCCGTGATCCATCCGTGGACCGCATCCTGCTTGATCTGACCCAAAGGGCGACCCAGAACCGTTCCGCACAGTTCGCGCGGATTTTGCTGGCCCATCTGGAAGGCGACAACCATCCGCTGCTGCGCCGCAGCCATCGCGATGGTGGCCTGGCGGTCCTGCTGGCCCCGGACGTTCCAGCTATTCTGTTGGAGATGGGCTTTGTCACCAATCCGGATGACGAGGCGGTCCTGACCAACGAGCGATCGCGCAAGCGCCTGATGCGCAGCGTGGCTGAAGGGATCGACCGTTATTTCCGGGAGCCTTCGGCTCCCGTGCGGATGGCCCTGGGTTCTGAACCAAACGGCTGAGGCCTGGCGTCGAGAGCTGATGCGCCCGCCGATCAGACGCCGCAGCAGCGAGGGGGTAAAGTGTCCGCTCAGGCCCGGTCGCTACGATCCAGAGTGCGGGTAACGCCCTGGTTCATCGCCGCGCGCGGCTTGCTGAAGTTTTGCATCACGTCGGACAGGTCGACGAATTCATCGGCCTGGCGGCGCAGTTCGTCGGCGATCTGTGGCGGCTGGCTGCGGGTCGTCGAGACCACGGTCACGCGCACGCCCTGTGCCTGAAGCGCCTCGACCAGGCGACGGAAGTCCCCATCGCCCGAAAACAGGACCATGTGGTCCACGCGCGGAACCAGTTGCAGCATATCGACGGCAATCTCGATATCCATATTGCCCTTGATGCGGCTGTGGCCCTGGGCATCGGTAAAGCGCTTTACCGGCTTGGTAGCCACGGTAAAGCCATTGTAGTCGAGCCAGTCGACCAGCGGACGAACGGGGGAGAACTCTTCGCCCTCGATAATGGCGGTATAGTAGTAGGCGCGGACCAGTTGACCCTTCTGGGCGAACCAGTCCGACATCTTCTTGAAGTCGAGATCGACGTTCAGGGCGCGAGCGGCGGAATAGAGGTTTGCCCCGTCGATAAACAGGGCCATACGGTTCGTGGATTGGCCGGTCATAATATGCGCCTCGGATAATGGGTCAGGAAAATGAACTCCGCCTCTCAGCCGTTACAGCGACTCGACGCGGATTCCGCAGTCATCGTCGCCCTTGGTTGCAATGACAAGGGCGTCTGGGGGTCGTGCGTTGAATGTCTTGAGGCCGTTCTGGTTCATTTCGCCACCGAGGATCTGAAGATCGTCGCGAAGTCGCGGTGGTGGGCGTCCCGAGCCTGGCCTAATCCACAGGACCCGGCCTTCATCAACGGCGTGGTGGCTGTCGAGACGGGGGATGAGCCAGAGCCGTTGATGCAGCGGCTGTCCCGGATCGAGAACCACTTTGGTCGCGAGCGTAGCGCACCCAATGCCCCGCGCACGCTAGACCTGGACCTGATTGCCTATGGTCGGTTGTCCGGCGATCTGAACGGTCTGCACTTGCCCCATCCCAGATCGGCGGATCGACGATTCGTCATGGGGCCCCTGGCAGATATAGCGCCGCACTGGATTCACCCGGTGGCGGGCCAGACAGCGGCGGCACTTGCAGCCCTGGCTACTGTCGGACAGGATGCCCGGCCGCTCGGCTGAGGTGGACCGCAGTCGATAGATGCGGTATCTGGCGCATAATACGGCACAGACCCTGTCTGCCGATGCCTTTGCGGCGTTGCACAAGCACGCCTAACCCTATATTTTGTGCGGTTCTCCCTGCCGCCTGAGGAATTTCATGGCCCGCGTCACTGTCGAAGACTGCATCGAAAAGGTGCCGAACCGCTTTGGTCTGGTTCTGCTGGCTGGTCACCGCGCCCGTAACATCGCGAACGGCGCACCGCTGACCCTGGACCGCGACAACGACAAGAACCCCGTCGTTGCCCTGCGCGAACTGGCTGACGAGACCGTCGTGCCGGATGAACTGCGCGAAAACATCATCACCACCCTGCAACGCGTTGATGAGCGGACCGAGGCTGAAGACGAAGCCGAAGTCGTGGCACTGCTGGCCGAGCCGCAGCACATGAACATGGCTGAGGCCGAACTGATCCGCGCCCTGCAAAGCGATCGCGACGGTGGTCAGGAGGAACGCTACTGACGGCATTGCCTGTCACTGGCGAACCCAAGAAAACGGCACGGCGAAAAGCCGAAAAGCCGGCAGTTAAAGCTGCGAATCATACAATCACAACGGCGTCGCACCCTGACGGGGCGGCGCCGTTGTCGTATCCAGAGCCTGAAACCTCTTCACCGTCCGCGTCCGAGTCGCTTCCCGCTGTGCCTTCTGTTGTGTTGAATACTCCTGCCTCGGCCTTCCGGACCGAAACCAAAGGCGCGTCGATCATGCGCCAGTTCGAGCTGATCGAGGCGGTCAGGGCCTATGACCCGACGGCGGACGAGGCCCTGCTGAACAAGGCCTATGTCTATGCGATGAAGATGCATGGCTCGCAGCTGCGGGCCTCGGGCGATCCCTATTTTGCCCATCCGATCCAGGTGGCAGGCATCCTGACGCATTATCGGCTGGATACAGCGACGATCGTCACCGCCCTGCTGCACGATGTGGTCGAGGATACCTCGGCCACCCGGGACGACATCGCGGATATGTTCGGCGAGGAGGTCGCCGTTCTTGTTGAGGGCGTGACCAAGCTTTCGCGGCTGGAACTCCAGGCCGAGCATACACGTCAGGCTGAGAACCTTCGCAAGTTCATCCTGGCCATTTCGCGCGATGTGCGGGTGCTGCTGGTCAAGCTGGCGGACCGCCTGCACAACATGCGCACCCTGCATTTCGTGAAGCCGGAGAAGCGCGAGCGGATCAGCCGCGAAACGCTGGAGGTCTATGCGCCGCTGGGCCGCTCGATCGGCATTCATTCGATTGCATCCGAGCTGGAAGAACTGGCGTTCGAGCACCTGAACGCCACCGCCCGCATCGCCATCCAGCGCCGCCTGGAAGCCCTGAAGCTGGAGAACGGCCGCGCCATCGAGGCGGTCTCGCCCGAGATCGAGAAGGTGCTGAGCGAGGCGGGGATCCAGGCCCGGGTCAAGGGCCGCGAGAAGACGCCCTATTCGATCTGGCGCAAGCTGCAGCGCAAGTCGGTGGGCTTTTCGTCCCTGTCGGACATCTATGGCTTCCGCGTCATCGTGGACAGCGAGGACGACTGCTATCGCGCCCTGGGCGTGATCCACCGGGCCTGGCCCATGGTGCCCGAGCGGTTCAAGGACTTCATCTCGACGCCCAAGTCGAACAACTATCGCTCGCTGCATACGACCGTGGTCGGGCCGGGCGGCCTGCGCATCGAGATGCAGATCCGCACCGAGAACATGGATCGCGTGGCCGAGGACGGGGTGGCCGCGCACTGGGCCTACAAGAACCAGTCCTATGGCTTTGACCGCGAGGCCATGGAGGCCGACGGCGGGCGCGACCCGCTGCTGAACCTGCGCCACCTGGTCCAGGTGATCGAGCACGGCGAGGGCGGCGAGGACTGGGTCGAGCACGCCAAGCTCGAGATGTATCTGGACCAGGTGTTCGTATTCACGCCCAAGGGGGCTCTGATCACCCTGCCGCGCGGGGGGATGCCGCTGGACTTTGCCTATGCGGTCCACACCGAGATCGGGGACACGGCCGTGGGCGTCAAGATCAATGGCGAACTTAAGCCGATGCGTACGGCGCTTCAGAACGGCGACGTGGTCGAGATCAT
>DLIT01000021.1:769-1084 GCA_002483865.1 Brevundimonas sp. UBA7635 | reverse complement strand
CATAGCCACCGAAGAGGACTTGTTCGACAATATCGGTCGCGGCCGTCTGGCTTCGACACGGGTGGCAGAAACCCTGTTCCCGGCCCTTGAGGGCCAGTGGAAAGCCGGGCCCGAACGCAAGCGTATCGGCAATGAGCACGCGCGCCTGTTCGTGCGCGGAGGCGGGCTTACGCCCGGTGTCAGCATTCACTTCGGCCAATGCTGCACGCCAGTGCCTGGCGACCGCATCGTAGGCATCCTGGAGCCGGACAAGGGGCTTTCGGTTCACACCATCGACTGCCAGAGCCTGGCAGACTTCGCCGATGACGATTCGGT
>DLIT01000021.1:0-660 GCA_002483865.1 Brevundimonas sp. UBA7635 | reverse complement strand
TCGGCGATGCGGGCGGCAATATCATCAGCCTTTCGCTCACGCACCGACAGCAGGACTTCTTTGATTTCGAGGCGGACGTCGAGGTCAAGGATGCGCGCCACGCGACCATGATCATCGCGGGTCTTCGAGCCAATCCGGCGGTGGATGCCGTGGATCGCGCGCGCGGCTGACCCTGCACGGCGACATTGTGAAGGCAGATCAATGACCCCCGAACAGATCCAATTGGCCAACGCAGCCCAGCTGGCGTCGCCCTCTTATCGACTGGCCGCCCGGGACCAGGACTTTCTGCTGGGGGAATCCATGCGGGGCGTCCGGTTCCTCATGGAATATGCCAAGGCTGAAGAGGCATTGAAGGCCTGGGGCGTGCGCTCGACCCTGGTGGTCTTTGGCAGCGCCCGGGTAGGGGCCGATGGCGTGGGGCGTCACAGTCACTGGTATGAGCAGGCGCGCCAGTTCGGCCGTATTGCGTCAGAGCGCGGGGGTGCCATCCGCGGCAAGCCGGGCGACATCCGTGACAATGTGATCTGCACGGGCGGCGGCCCGGGCATCATGCAGGCAGCCAACCAGGGCGCAAGCGAGGTGGGCGCGCCCTCCATCGGATTCAACGTCACCTTGCCGCACGAACAGGTGCCCAACCCCTGGTCCACGCCCGAACTGACG
>DLIT01000186.1:13339-38134 GCA_002483865.1 Brevundimonas sp. UBA7635 | reverse complement strand
GGCTGCATCAGCGGGCAGTGGAACGGGGCCGAGACGTTCAGCGGAATGGCGCGCGCGCCCAGTTCCTTGGCCTTTTCGATGGCCAGATCCACGGCGGCCTTGTCGCCCGAGATGACAACATTGCCCTTGTTGTTGTCATTGGCGACGACACAGACACCCGCAGCCGAACCCGCCTTGGCAGCTTCTTCGGCCAGGGCCAGATCGGTCTTCGGGCCGATCAGCGAGGCCATCGCGCCCTTGCCCACCGGCACGGCGCGCTGCATGGCCTGACCGCGCAGCTTCAGCAGGCGGGCCGTGTCGGCCAGCGATATCGAACCGGCAGCCGCCAGAGCCGAATATTCACCCAGGGAGTGACCGGCCACAAAGGCGGCGCTGGACACATCGGTGCCGAACTCAGCTTTCAAGGCGCGGGCGGTGGCGACCGAGACGGCCATCAGGGCCGGCTGGGCGTTTTCCGTCAGGGTCAGTTGGTCCTCGGGGCCGTCCTTCATCAGCGCGAACAGCTTCTGGTTCAGCGCGTCATCGACCTCGGCAAACACGTCGCGGGCGCTGGCAAAGGCGTCGGCAAGGGCGACACCCATGCCGACCGACTGGCTGCCCTGACCGGGGAAAAGAAGCGCGAGGCTCATCAGCGTTTCGTCCGTTATTCTCATTAACTCGAACCGCGAGGGGTAGGCGAAAGCCTCCCCTGCGGCAAGAGCGAGCGCGGGCGATCAGTCCTTGATCTCGGCGGTGCAGGGACGGTCGTCCGGTCCTGCGGCACCGTCACAACGACGCAGTGCCAGCAGGCTTTCGCTGCTTTCGATCAGGCGGTTGCGACCGTCATCGCCCTTGATCAGGGTAAAGGCGTCATACAGGCGGCCCGTCGCCGTATAGGCGCGGAACTCCAGCTTGCCTTCCTCGACATCAACCAGCTGGTACAGCTCGGTGTTTTCGGCGGCGCGCACCGGCTGGGTGTCGGCGCGGTCGTTCAGCCCGTACATTTTCGAGCCGGTGACCGAGACCACATAGACCGGTCCCTGCGGCAGGCCCTCATCGCTGTTGGCGCGCGAGGCCTCGGCACCGTCCGGATGCGAGACGCGGCCATAGCAGTGGTCGTGGCCCTGAAGCACCAGATCGATGTTGCGGGCGTCAAAGATCGGCTTCCAGGCCGCCTTCAGTTCCTCGGTGTCGTCAGGACGGGCGCAGGTAAAGATGGGCTGGTGGAAGACCGCGATGTTCCACCTGGCCGGGCTGGTGGCCAGGACATTGTCCAGCCACGCCGTCTGGCTTTCCGATGCGCCCAGATCAATCGCTGCCGTGCCGTCCAGAACGATGAAGCGCACGCCCTGATAGTCGACGAAATAGGTCGTGTCCCTGGCCTTGTCGGCACCATTGTCCGGTAGGGCGAACTGGCGCGACCAGTGCGGGCCAAGCAGGCGCGATTCTTCGCCGTCCGGCAGGATGTGGTCGACGTATTCGTGGTTGCCCGGTGCCGGGATCTGCGGCGTCATGGCAAAGGCGCGGCCACCGGCCTCGGTCCATTCGCCCCACTCGTCGTCGTGGACCTTGACCTCGCGCTGGGCGACCAGATCACCGGCGTGCAGCACCAGCGCCGCCGGACCCGCCTCCTTCAACGCCGAACGGATCACGCGCGAGCCGATTTCCAGGATATCGTTCTGGGTGTCGCCCAGATAGACGAAGCGGAACGGCGCAAAGCCTTCCTTGGCCGTGCGGAAGGGCAGCCATTCGCTCCAGCTGTCGGCAGCCTTGACGCGATAGACATAGCGGGTGTCCGGCTTCAGGTCGTTGAAACGCACCTGATGATAGTGGGCCTGGCCGTTTTCGTTCTCGATCGGATGGGTGTCGCCCTGAACCGTCACGGCGGCATAGCCCAGCAGCGGGCCATCGATTTCCTCGGCGATCTCGGCTTCGGCAACGGCCTGAGCGGTGCTGGTGCGCCAGGCAACGGCTGCCCCGCGTGCGGCATCGGCCGCCGGGCTCAGGACAATACGGTCGGCCCATCCCTTGGCGGCATAACGGCCGTTCGGCGCATGAAGCGGCGGCGGGACCGGATCGGGATCCGGCGGCCCCGGCACCTGTGCCACGGCAGGCATGGCCACCAGCAGGCCGACTACGGCAAGCAGTGCAAGCGAAGGCTTCATCTTCAGTCCCCGGACCAGATCGTCTGATCCGCGCATAGGACGCCAATGCAACGCCCCGACGTGGCTTTTGCGACAAGTCTTCGCCGTTCTGCCTACATTCTGGTGAAAAAACCCGCCGATCACTGAACAAGTTTGCCGATCTGTGTGACGATCTCGCGCACGGCCAGTACGCCGAACAGGACGGCCGCAGCGCTCAGCATCAGGTTGGACAGCCAGCGGCTGCGCCATTCCCTTGGTACGCGAGAGCTGTTCAGCAGCCACAGCAGGGTCCCCGCCAGGAAGGGCATGAACAGGCTGCCCAGCACGCCATAGGCCACGATCAGCCCGAACGGATTATTCATGAACAACAGGATGATGGGCGGGAACGTCAGCCACAGCGCAAACAGGCGAAAAGCTATCGACTTGTCGCCCCGCGCCGCCGGATCGTCGCTCTTGCCACGCACATGGGCCGTAAAGTCCGCGAACATCAGACTGACACCCTGCCAGACACCCAACAGGGATGAGAAGCTGGTCGCCCAGAAACCGACCAGGAACAGGGTTGCCACGAAGGGATTGAAGCGATCACTCAGGACGCTGGACAGGTCCAGCAGACCACGATCACCGCTCTGTAAGGCAATGCCCGCGGCATGGAGCAACTCGGCCCCGACGATCAGCATGGCGACGACAAAGACGCCGGTAACAATATAGCCGATCTGATTGTCCAGCCTCATCACCCTGATCCAGGCCGGACCGTGCCAGCCCTTGGCATTCAGCCAATAGCCATAGGCGGCCATGGTGATGGTGCCCCCCACCCCGCCGATCAGACCAAGCGTATAGAAGACTGACCCCTGTGGCAGGGTCGGCCACAACCCCGTCAGCAGTCGGGGAATGTCTGGAGACACAATAATGGCCAGGCCAATGACGGTGACAAACATCACCCCCACAGCCGCTGTCATGACCTTTTCAAACAGGCCGTAACCTCCGAACCAGACAAAGATCAGTCCAGCAATGGCGGCCAGCACCCCCCACGCTTTCAGGCCCAAAACAGGAAAAAGTGCCGCCATCGGCAGGGCGGTCGACGTCATGGCCGCCGCGCCATAGACGAAGCCCCAGACCACGACATAGATGCCGAAATAAAGCCCTGCCCAGTTCACCCTTGAACCAAACAGACCCTTGCCCAGGCTGCTCCAGCCCTCGAAAATCGTCTTCTCGCTCGCAAGGGTAAAGCGCCCCACGGCCTCGGCCAGGGCGATCTTGAGGATGGTCCCGACCACCGCCGCCCACAAAAGCGCATAGCCGAACTTTGACCCGGCGATCAGGGTGGCCACCAGGTCCCCTGCCCCCACCCCGGTGGCGGCCACCACAATGCCCGGCCCGATCAGGGACCATCTGTTCCTGGGCTGAGCTGCGCGTTCCGGCGTGCCTTGCGTCATGGGGGTCCCCTCCTGTCTCTTGCGCTGTTGCTGACACGCTTTGGCCCGGGGTGCCAACCCGATCCCGGGCCCTGCCCGTTTTTCGGGAACGAAAGGCTCCGCGCCCGCCCGCCAGGTGTGGATAAGCCTTGCCCTTTTGGCGGCAATCGCCTATAGGCCCGGCCTTTCCAGGGTTTCGGTCCTGTCGTGGAATGTCAAAGGGTCGGGAAACTCCCGTCCGCCACTGCAGGAGCCATCGTAGGCGAACTACCCGGTTCGTGTGCGCCGATGCCCGCCAAGGGAGAACACCGCATGGCTCTTTACGAGCACACGGTCATGACGCGCCAGGATATCTCGGCGCAACAGGCCGAAGCGCTGAACGACACCATCAAGGCTCTGATCGAAGAAAACGGCGGCTCTGTCGCCAAGATCGAGTACTGGGGTCTGCGCAACCTCACCTACCGCGTGAAGAAGAACCGCAAGGCTCACTATTCGCTGCTCGCCGTTGACGCACCGCCGGCCGCCATGGCCGAAGTTGAGCGCCAGCTGTCGATCAACGAAGACGTCCTGCGCTGGCTGACCGTCCGCGTCGAAGAGCTGGACCTGGAACTGTCGCCCCTGCTGGCTCGCCGTGAGCGTGAACGCGATCGTGATCGCGCTCCGCGTAACGAAGACGCTGCGGCTTCGGAATAAGGAACAGATTCATGACCGACACCAATGCTCCGATCCCCGGCGCACCGGCTGGTTCGGGTTCGGCTGGCCGCCGTCCCTTCTACCGTCGCCGTAAGGTTTGCCCCTTCTCGGGCGCGAACGCTCCGAAGATCGACTACAAGGACNNTTTCCGAACGCGGCAAGATCGTGCCTTCGCGCATCACCGCCGTTTCCGCCAAGAAGCAACGCGAACTGGCCAAGGCCATCAAGCGCGCTCGCTACCTGGCCCTGCTGCCGTACGTGGTGAAGTAAGATGAAGGTCGTTCTGCTGGAACGCGTCGAGAACCTCGGCGCCATCGGCGACGTCGTCACTGTCAAGGACGGCTTCGCTCGCAACTACCTCCTGCCGCGCGACAAGGCTCGTCGTGCTACGGAAGCCAACCTGAAGGCCTTCGAACTCGACCGCGCCGCCATTGAGGCCCGCAACGAGAAGAACAAGGCTGAAGCCCAGAAGGTCGCCGACAAGATCGACGGCCAGACCTACGTCATGATCCGTCAGGCCGGCGAAACCGGTCACCTGTACGGTTCGGTCGCTGGTCGCGATGTTGCCGAAGCCGTCCAGGCTGAAGGTGGCAAGGTTGAGCGTTCGCAGGTTGTCCTGAACACCGCCATCAAGTCGCTGGGCGTTCATGAAGTTCTGGTTCGTCTGCATCCGGAAGTGACCGCCACGGTCAAGGTCAACATCGCCCGTTCGGCTGAAGAAGCCGAGCGTCAGGCTCGCGGTGAAGACGTGATCCGTGCGCAGTTCAACGACGAGCGTGAAGCTGCCGAACAGGCCGCTCAAGAGCTCATCGAAGGCGGCGCTGGCCAACAGGAAGGCTTCGGCGACGAAGCCTGATTGTCGATCAGACCTAAGGATCAAGGGGTGCTGCCTACGCGCAGCGCCCCTTTTTTCTTGGTCGCCACCCTTCGTTGAAGACGCAGCAAACCTACGCATCAGTTTAGATAATCTCGATATTCTGCGCCCTTTTTGCGCCGCACTATGCTCCGGCTTCCGCCTTTTTCCCCGGCGGTATTCTGAGGATGCGAATGCGCTTTCATTCTGCCCTGCATCGTCCGGTTCGACGGACTCGACGATGTCCAGCCTGGCGATGACCTGATGGGCCCCGGCCCGCGTTCCGGCCGCCGGCCACCCCTGATTTCAAAAGAACCCGACGCAAATCCCGACCCTGCCCCTGGCGAGGCCGAACGGATACCTGCGCCTAAAAAGAAAAGCTTGCCTCTCCCATGAAGACCCCCGCCTACCGTTCCGTGTTGCTGGCCGCCGCCTCCGGTTCTGTCCTGATCGCCTCTGGCTCGGCCCTGGCACAGGAAACGCCAGAGCCCACTGCTGCCGCCGTCGACGACATCGTCGTGACCGGCACCCGCGTCGCCAACCGCTCGCGCCTAGATACCGTGGCACCGGTTGATGTGGTGACGGCAGAAGCTCTAGAGCAACGCGGAACTACCGAACTGGCTGCCCAGTTGGCCGCCAGCGTGCCCGCGCTGAACTTCCCCCGTCCGTCTGCGACCGACGGCACCGACTCCATCCGTCCTGCCACCCTACGCGGCCAGGGCCCGGACCAGACCCTGGTCCTGGTCAATGGTGTGCGCCGTCACCACACGGCCCTGGTCAACCTGAACGGTTCGGTCGGCAGGGGCTCCTCGGCGGCCGACCTCAATGCCCTTCCCTCCTCGGCCATCGAGCGGATCGAGGTGCTGCGCGACGGCGCGGCGGCCCAGTATGGCTCTGACGCCATCGCGGGCGTGCTGAACCTGCGCCTGCGCGAGGCGCGCGAAGGCGGTGGCGCGACCTTCACCTATGGCCAGTATGTGACCGACTACACCGGCTTCTATGGCCGCGATGACGATATCCGCGACGGCGACACCCTGACCGTGTCAGGCTGGCAGGGCTTTGCCCTGGGCGATGAAGGCTTCCTGACCGCCTCGGTCGAATACCGCGACCGCGAGCGCACCAACCGCTCCGACATCAACCCGACCCTGGGCCGCATCACCGGGGGCCAGGGTGATGCCCAGACCGAGGACCTGACCCTCTACCTCAATGCCGGGGCTCCGATCAGTGCTAACTGGGAAGCCTATGGCTGGGCAGGCTACCAGAACCGCGAAGGTTCTGCCGCCGCCTTCTATCGCACCCCTACCGACAATACCCAGAACCCGGACTATGGCACGAGCCGCAAGTATCCTGACGGCTACCTGCCCTTCATCCTGACCGACACCACCGACTGGACCGCCGCCGGCGGCCTTCGGGGTCAGGCCGGCGCATGGAACCTGGACCTCAACCTGGGCTATGGCTCAAACGAGATCGAGTTCGGGGCCGAGAACACGATGAACCCGACCTATGGCCTCGACGGTCCGACCAGCTTCTATGCGGGGTCCCTGAAATACAGCCAGCTGGTCCTGGGCGTTGATGCCGCGCGTGAATATGACCTGGGCTGGGCCGGTCCCCTGAACGTCGCCGTGGGCCTGGAGGCCCGCAGCGAGAACTATCAGATCGAGGCGGGCGAGGAAGCCTCCTATGCTCGTGGGCCGATCCTGATCGCTAGTGGAAACACCCTTACCTTCGGCTCGCGCGGCTTCACCGGCTTCACCCCTGCCAATGAAATCGACGAAGACCGCAGCAATGTCGGCGTCTATCTGGACCTGGAGGGCGAGGTCATCGAGGGCCTGACCCTGTCCGGAGCTGTGCGTTACGAGAACTATTCCGACTTTGGCGACAATGTCTCGGGCAAGCTGGCAGGCCGCTATGACTTCAACCCGAACTTCGCCATCCGCGGGGCCGTCTCGACCGGCTTCCGCGCGCCCAGCCTGCAGCAACAATACTATACCCAGACCTCCATCCTCTACATCAACAACATCCCCTATGAGACCGGCACCTATCCGTCGGTCAGCGAGGTCGGCGTGGCGCTGGGCGGCACGCCGCTGGAAGCCGAGGAATCGGTCAACTACTCACTGGGCTTTGTCTTCCGTGAGGGGCCGTTTGAACTGACCGCCGATGCCTATCGCATCGATATCACTGACCGGATCATCCTGTCCGAAACCTTGACCGGCAGCGCCACGGCGGCTGAAGGAACCAATGCCCGCACCATCTTTGACCTGCTGGCCCCCTATGGTGCCTCCGCGGCCCGCTTCTTCATCAATGGCGTGGACACTGAGACGACAGGTTTGGATGTGGTCGCGCGCTACCGCGCCGAGACAGCCGCCGGACACCGCCTGGACTTCACCCTGGCGGGCAACGTCAACGACTTTGATGTCACCAAGACGCCGGTGACCCAATCCGGCGTCCTGCCCCAGCCGACCACCCTGTTCGGACGCCAGGCCACCTATCGCTTCGAGGAAGGCACCCCGCCATGGAAGATCGTCTTCCAGACCGACTGGGAAGCCCGTCGCCTGGGCGGCACCGTGCGCCTGACCGGCTATGGCGATGTGCTGGCAGCAGGCTCGACCGAAGCCACTGACCTGCAGCTGGGCGACGCCCTGGTCGCGGATGTCGAGGCCCGCTATCGCGTGACCGACAATGTCATCGTCTCGATCGGGGCTGACAATGTCCTGGACCAGTATCCTCGTCAGAGCCTGCGCGAGAACAACACCTCCGGGGCCTTCCCCTTCTCCAACTTCTCGCCCTATGGCTTCAACGGCCGCTATGTTTACGGGCGTCTGGCGGTGAAGTGGTAACCCTTCATGAGCCCAGAAGTACCTGAAGTCTCTGCGTCACGTCGCTCCCTCCTGCTGGGGAGCGGCGTGGCCGCAGCCGCTGCAACCGTAGCGACGGTTTCCGCCTCGCGTTCCGCCAAGGCCGCAGCGGTAGAGCTGGGCGACAAATCCACTCTCAGTCCCTGGGGCCCAAATCCCAAGGGGCGCCCAGCCCCCTGCCCCGCGGCATAGACCTGCCAGCCGATCCGCGCGCCTATACCGAGATCAGCAGCTATCACGCCCACATCTATTTCAACGAGGACACGGCCTATCGTGCCGCCCAGTTGCGCGAATGGGTTATCGAACGCTTCCGCATCGAGCTAGGTGAATGGAACGAAGGGCCGCGCGGCCCTCACACGACGCCCAGCTTCTACTTCGGCTTTGCCACTGACCAGGTGCCCACGGTCATTCCATGGCTGATGCTGAACCATCTGGGACTGAAGATCCTGATCCATCCCAATACGGATGACCCCTATGCCGACCATCTGATCAATGCCCTGTGGATCGGCGACACCCAGCCGGTAAATGCCTATCGCATGGCCCGCTCGGCCACGGCGGCGGGTGGTGACATCGAGCGTATCCATCCGAACAATATCCCGACCATTCCGCTCGAAGCCTAACAAGGTTCATCAAGAGTTCATCCTCCCTGTTCCACCTTACCCGTGAGGCAGGGAGGCCATGATGAAGAGACTACTCGCTCTAGCGCTTTTACTGACGCCCCTGTGGGCCAGTCCCGTTCAAGCCATGACGGTGCAAGAATTCCTGACACAGGCCAGTCGCATTCCGCGCAATCCCACTGCCCTGTTGCGTTCCGATACCCGACGCCTGATGAACGAGATCAATGCCGCATTCAAAGCTGTGGGCGACGAGCAGAAGGCGGCTCAGGCTGCGGGACGCCGCCCAGCGACCTGCGTGCCCGAGGGGCAACGGGTCCGTGTCTCGCCCGACCTGCTTTTAGCCAAGTTCAACGCCATCCCTCCGGCTCGCCGCAACATAAGCGTTAAGCAGGCGGTGCAGGAATGGATGGCCGCCGACTATCCCTGCACCAATTGATAGGCCGGGCCACCTTGAAGACGCAGCCGCGAAAGCGCATCTAACCCGCCATGCCAAAACTGACCTTGAAATCCGTCGCCGTAGCGGGCGCTCTGACCGGCTTCATCTGCCTGTCCGGCCTGCCTCAAACGGCCATGGCGTCCGACATGACGGTTCAGCAGTTTCTGACCCTGGGCCAGAACATCCCGCGCAACCGCGCTGCTGCCATGCTCAAACCTGAGACCCGTCGCCTGATTGGCGAGGTCACCTCCTCGGTCCGCACAGTCAAAAGCGAACAGGCCGCCGCTGAGAACGCAGGTCGCACGCCGCGCCACTGCATACCCGCCTCTGGCACCGGCATCACGCCAGAGGCCCTCGTGGCCCGCTTTGAAACCATGCCCGAGGCGCGTCGTCGCGTCTCAGTGACCCAAGCTATTCGTGACTGGATGGTTGAACGCTATCCCTGCGGCGGCTAAGGGCTTCTCCCCGCAGTTCACAGGCTGTGGAAAAACCCCTGTGGGGACAATCTGTTGTTTGCGCCCTCTCGCCATCCAGTGACGGGGCGCGATCTGCTTTAGTGACCTGATGAACGCCTTTGCTCCTGCGCCCTTCGGAAACCCGGATAGTGTCCCGGTTTCCTCCATGCCTCACAACCTTGAGGCGGAGCAGGCCCTGCTCGGTTCGTTGATGTTCGACAACTCGGTTTTCGAGCGGCTTAGCGACCGACTGCGCGGGCATCATTTCCACGAACCCTTTCACCAGCGCCTGTTCGACGCCATCGAAGACCATATCCGTCAGGGTATGCTGGCCGAACCCACCATCCTGATGGAGCGGTTCAAGCAGGATCCCGCCTTCCAGGAATTCGGCGGCCTGCGCTATCTGGCCGATCTGGTGGACCGTGCCCCGCCAGCGGCCAACGCACCTGACTATGCCCGTGTGGTCTATGACCTGGCCCTGCGCCGCGACCTGATCCGTATCGGCGGCGAGATCATCAAGGAAGCCCCAAATCCCGAGGTTCCCGCCGATGACCAGATCGAACAGGCGGAGCAGACCCTCTATTCCCTGGCCGAGACCGGCAAGCCGTCGTCGGGATTTGTGAGCTTCTCTCACGCCCTGTCGGGTGCGGTCGAAATGGCCGGTGAAGCCTATCAGCGCGAAGGCAAGTTGGCTGGCCTGGCGACCCGTCTTGATGACCTGGACCAGAAACTGGGTGGCCTGCACCCCTCTGACCTTCTGATCCTGGCCGGTCGTCCGTCCATGGGCAAGACGGCGCTGGCGACCAACGTCGCCTTCAACGTGGCGCGCAACTATCAGTACGAGATCCAGCCCGACGGGACGCGCAAGACCGTCGATGGCGGCGTCGTCGCCTTCTACTCGCTGGAAATGAGCGCCGAACAGTTGGCCATGCGTATCCTGGCCGATGCGTCGGGTGTGTCATCGGACAAGCTGCGTAAGGGTGAGATCGACGCCAGCGACTTTTCAAAGCTGCGCGACGCGGCGGTCGAGATCGGCGAAAGCCCCCTCTACATCGACGCCACCGGCGGTATCTCCATTTCCAAGCTGGCCGCTCGCGCACGTCGCCTGAAGCGAATGGAGCATGGCCTCGACCTGATTGTCGTCGACTACCTGCAGTTGGTTACCACCGGCGACGGCGGCGGTCAGAAGAACCGCGTGCAGGAAGTCTCGGAAATCACCGGGGGTCTGAAGGCCCTGGCCAAGGAACTGAACGTCCCCATCATCGCCCTGTCGCAGCTGTCGCGTCAGGTCGAGCAACGCGACGACAAGCGCCCGCAGCTGTCCGACCTTCGTGAATCCGGCTCGATCGAGCAGGACGCCGACTGCGTCATGTTCGTCTATCGCGAGAGCTATTATCTGGGTCGGGCCGAGCCACGCGAAGGCACCGAAGAACACCTGAAGTGGCAGGAAGACATGGATCGCCTGCAGCACCAGGCCGAGGTCGTCATCGGCAAACAGCGTCACGGCCCCATCGGCATCGTCAAGCTGGCGTTCGACGCCAACACCACCCGCTTTGGCAACCTGGCCAAGGACGCCCGCTACGAGGATCATTCCTACGAATAGGCCGTCGGGGACGTGACCAGGAACTGGGTCTGGCGTCATCCTTGCCCCTGTGGCGAGGATCCAGAAACTCAACCTGTGCAGACTGACGCGTGAGAGCCGAAAAATAGACCGCTGTGGATCTGTGTCCTCGCCACAGGGGCGAGGACAGGGCGCTCAAGCTGAGGAAGAATAATCCAATGGGGTGTTGCGGGTCGTGGCGGGCGGCGTAGAAGGCTATCATGTCCTCCCTGCCTGCATCCCTGCCCGCCTCGCTCACGGTCGATCTTGGAGCGCTGGCGCGAAACTACCATTTCCTTGGCACCCTGACCGGGCGGCCGGTCAATCCGGTGGTCAAGGCGGACGCCTATGGCCTGGGCGCGGTTCAGGTGGCCCGTCGCCTGATGGACGAGGGTGCGCGCACCTTCTTCGTGGCCCGCGCCCTGGAAGGGATGGTCCTGCGCGAAGCCCTGGGCAGCGAGCCCCCCATCTATGTCCTGGACGGTGCCCACGGCGATAACATTCGCGCAATCCGTGCGGCCAACCTGCGGCCGGTGATCAACCAGCCGGCACAGCTTGAAGCCTGGCACCAGTCGGGCGGCGGAGCCTGTGGCTTGCAGATCGATACGGCCATGAACCGCCTGGGCTATCGCGTCGAAAATGCGCCTGAGCCATTCGAGGGACTGGAGTTGGTCATGACGCACCTGGCCTGCGCCGACGAACCGTCCAATCCACTGAACCGCCAGCAGCGCGACGCCTTTGATGCTGTCAGCCAGAAATATCCCGGCGCGACCCGCAGCTTTGCCAACTCCGGCGGCTGTTTCCTGGGCCCCGACTTTGGCTTTGACGTGGTGCGCCCCGGCATCTGCCTTTACGGCGGCGGGCCCGAGGGCAAGCCGGATGCCCGCATCGCCCCCGTCGCCACCCTGCACGCCCAGGTCATGCAGGTGCGTCCGGTCCCGGTCGGCGAAACCGTTGGCTATTCCCAGGGCTACAGGGCTGACACGGAAATCACCGTCGCCACCTGCGGGGCCGGGTATGCGGACGGCATCATGCGCTCGAACAGCCCGGGTGGTCAGGTCTGGATCGCGGGCCAGCTGCGCCCGATCATCGGTCGTATCTCGATGGATGTCCTGGCGGTGGATGTCACCGGCCTGGCGGTCCAGGCCGGTGATACAGTCGAAATCTTTGGAGCTAATCGAATGGTCGATGACGCGGCCACGGCGGCGGGGACCATCAGCTATGAGATGCTGACCTCGATCACGCCGCGCGTGCCGCGTCTCTATGTCGGCTAGTAGCTGAAGGCGGCCGCCGACAGGATGCCAGCCCCCATTATAGAGCCGACAACCGCCCCCACGATCGCCCACAGGACGATGGCGGCCAGCACCACGACCACGGTATAGCCAATGGTCTTGGCCTCGGGCACTCGCATCAGGCGACCAAGACCCAGATAGAGCAGGTAGAGACTGTAAAGACCCAGCAGTCCGCCCAGCCACGACAGGGCAGGTATCAGGCCAAAAATGCCCGCCACCCAGGCTGCGGTGGACGCATAGACCGCCACCTTGACGGCGCGCAGGCGATCCTTGACGCCGTCAAAGCTCGGGGCCAGCGCCTCGATAATCAAAGCCAGCAGATAGACGGCGAGCAGGCTCAGCCCCCAGGTCACCAGAGCCGAGATCATCCCGCCGAACAGATTGACCCGATAGACCGAGCCGAACACACGGATCGGCATCAACTGGTGCCCGATCAGGGTGGCGACCGGTCCGATCGCCGTCAGCAGCACGGCATAGGGCACGAAGACAGAGCGAACCGTCGCCGCCTCGGCCTCGATGACCGGCCACTCCAGCTTGGGCTGTATCAGAATGTTCTTTACGCGCTCTACCAACGACGTATTGCCCGATGGCGGTAAGTCCTGTGACATGGGGTTCCCTCCCGAAGTCGTATCAACGATATTCAATCTAGAATGACCCCCAGTCGCCGTCTGTGGCAAGCCATTGCGGCACCCTGCGTCATTAACGGTCGCAGATCCTGATTGCCCCCCTCGCCTTCACCCCGATTCCTGCTAGGTCAGGCTCATGGCGCGCGATACCCAAGTCTATATCTGTCAGTCCTGCGGGGCCGTTCATGCCAAGTGGTCGGGCCAATGCACCGGCTGTGGCGAGTGGAACACTCTGGCCGAGGAATCCCGCTCGGCCCCGCCGGGCGCAATGAAACCCACGACCACGGCGCGCGGACGCGGGCTGCAGTTCGAGACTCTGCAATCTGACACACCCGAGCCCCCGCGCATCGTCACCGGCGTGACCGAGTTTGATCGTGTCTGCGGTGGCGGGGTCGTGCCCGGCTCGGCCATCCTGCTGGGCGGTGACCCTGGTGTGGGCAAGTCCACCCTGTTGCTGGAAGTAACCGCAAAAGCCGCGCGTAACGGGGCCAAGGTTGCCTATATCTCGGGCGAGGAAGCCATCGAGCAGATCCGCGCGCGGGCCAAACGCATGGGCGTCGCCGATGCGCCGGTTTCACTGGCCTCGGCCACAGCCCTGCGCGAAATCCTGACGACGCTGAAGCGCGACCAGTTCGACATCGTCATCATCGACTCCATCCAGACCCTGTGGTCCGACGCCCACGAAGCCGGGCCGGGTTCGGTCACCCAGGTCCGCGCCTGCGCCGCCGAACTGGTGCGCCTGGCCAAGGCTGGCGGTCCGGCCATCATCCTGGTCGGCCACGTGACCAAGGATGGCCAGATCGCTGGTCCCCGCGTGGTTGAGCACATGGTCGATGCGGTCCTCAGCTTCGAGGGCGAGCGCGGCTATCCCTTCCGCATCCTGCGCGCGGGCAAGAACCGCTTTGGCGCGACCGATGAGATCGGCGTGTTCGAGATGGGCGATGCAGGCCTGCGTGAGGTCAACAACCCCTCTGCTCTTTTCCTGGGCGAGGGCAAGGACCGGGCCCCCGGTGCCGCCGTCTTTGCCGGGATCGAAGGTTCGCGCCCGGTGCTGGTCGAGATCCAGGCCCTGGTCGCCCCTTCCGCCTATGGCACGCCGCGCCGCGCCGTCGTGGGCTGGGATTCCGGGCGTCTGGCCATGCTGCTGGCGGTGTTGGAGGCTCGCTGCGGGCTCGGCTTTGGTGACAAGGACGTCTATCTGAACGTCGCCGGTGGCCTGCGGATCAATGAACCGGCTGCCGACCTGGCCGCGGCGGCCGCTCTGATCTCCTCGGCGTTGGACAAGCCCCTGCCTCCGGCCTGCGTCGTCTTTGGCGAGATCGGTCTGTCGGGCGAAATCCGCGCCGTGGGCCGGGCCGAGGCTCGGCTGCGCGAGGCCCAGAAGCTGGGCTTTGAACGCGCCCTGGCCCCGCCACAGGCCAATGGCAAGGTCAAGAAGGGTGCCGTCGCCCTGACCACGGCTAACCTTTTGAACGAAGTGGTTCAGCGGATCGACCAGAACCGCTACTAAGTCAGGCCCGCCCCTGGCGGACCATTTGATTTTTCCGAGGGCCCTGCACGCGTGACCGGCTATGACGTCTTCATCATTCTGGCCCTGCTGGGCTCGGGGGCGGCGGGTTGGTTCCGGGGCGGCCTGCGCGAGCTGACCGCCCTGTTCAGCTTCATGGTCGCGGCCCTGATTGCCCTGATCACTCTCCCCTGGACGGCACCGGTTGGTCGTTCGCTGGTGAACCCCGACTGGGCTGGATCGATCCTGGCCGTCGGCCTGACCTTCCTGATTTTCTATTTCGGCCTGCGGATCCTGGCCTCCAGCCTGTCCAAGGGGTTCCGGGGTCATGCACTGGGTGTGCTTGATCAGACGCTGGGGCTGGGGATCGGTCTGGTGCGCGCCCTGGTCCTGATCGGCGCGGCGCACCTGACCCTGATGGGGGTGATGACCGACAATCCCCCCCTGTGGCTGACCCAGGCCCGGCTGTTTGCGGTCAGCGAAGGGTCTGCCCGGACGATCCAGACGGTCCTGCCCGCGCTCGGCAAGGGGGCCGATGCCATCACACCTGTCGTGAAAAGCTCCGTGCGCGAAGGCTTTTCCGATCAATAGCCTTGCCCCCGGGGCAATAGAGGACTACGTGCGCGGCGCAGCCGCCTGAGTTACCTTGTTCGGACATCGGAGCCTGACGATGCGCCATCTTATCGCTGACCCTGTCGTTCACCATGAGCACTGGCGCGAGCCGGATGACGATCAGCTTCGTCTGGAATGTGGCGTCTGCGGCGTCTGGGGAGCTCCGGACAACGAAGCCTCCTCGATCGTTGCCCTGGGCCTCCATGCCCTGCAGCACCGGGGCCAGGAAGCCTGCGGCATCGCCAGCGTTGCCGAGGAACGCTTCCATACCGAACGCCATCAGGGCCTTGTGGGCGAAGCGTTCGGCAATGCCGACCTGCCCAACCGCCTGCCCGGCGCAGCCGCAGTCGGTCACACCCGCTATTCCACCGCCGGTGGCAGCTTCCTGCGTAATATCCAGCCGATGTTCGCCGACCTGGACCAGGGCGGTATCGCCATTGCCCACAACGGCAACCTGACCAATTTCAAATACCTGCGCAGCCAGCTGGTGTCGGAAGGGGCCATCTTCCAGTCCACCTCGGATTCCGAGGCCATCCTTCACCTGATCGCCCGCAGCCGCAAAGCCAAGATCGTTGAGCGCTTCATCGACGCCCTCGGCCGGATCGAAGGCGGCTATGCCCTGGTCGCCCAGACCCGCTTCAAGATGATTGGTGCCCGTGACCCGCTGGGCATCCGCCCCCTGGTCCTGGGCAAGCTGGGCAAGGCCTGGGTCCTGGCTTCGGAAACCTGCGCCCTGGACACCATGGGCGCGACCTTCATCCGCGACGTCGAACACGGCGAAGTCGTCGTGATCGACGAAGAAGGCCTGACCTCGATCAAGCCCTTCCCCGAAAAACCTGCCCGTCCCTGCCTGTTCGAATACGTCTATTTCGCCCGCCCGGACTCCATCGTGAACGGCCGTTCGGTCTACGAGGTCCGCAAGGAGATGGGCCGCCGCCTGGCGCGCGAGTTCGATATCGACGCTGACATCGTTGTGCCGGTGCCCGATTCGGGCGTGCCAGCCGCGCTTGGCTATGCCCAGGAAGCGGGTATCCCGTTCGAGATGGGCATCATCCGCAGCCACTATCTGGGCCGCACCTTCATCCAGCCCTCCCAGGCTTCGCGCCAGAAGGGCGTGCGTATGAAGCACAGCCCTAACAAGGCTGTGCTGGCGGGCAAGCGCGTCGTCCTGATCGACGACTCCATCGTGCGCGGCACCACCTCGTTGAAGCTGGTGCGCGCCGTCCGCGCCGCCGGGGCCAAGGAGGTCCACCTGCGCTCGGCCAGCCCACAGATCCTCTATCCCGACTTCTACGGCATCGACATGCCCGAGCGGGCGCACTTGATGGCCGCGACCCACTCGATGGAAGAGATGCGCACCATTCTGGAAGTCGATTCACTGGGCTTCCTGTCGATCGACGGTCTCTATGAGGCGACGGGGGCAGGCAAGCGCAATGCCGCCAGCCCGCAGTTCACGGACCACTACTTCACCGGCGACTATCCGACCCGCCTGCTGGATCGTGAAATTGAGGAAGGTGGTCGCAGTGGCAACCCCGCTCAGCTGTCCCTGCTGGTGACCGCCTGATCCCGTTCCGTCCGGGTGCTGAGATGGCTTTTAACCTCAGCCCGGGCGCGCTATCAGCGTGACCATGGTTGATCACGCTTCGCTTCCCCTCGCCAACCGCATTGCCCTGGTCATCGGGGCCTCGCGCGGCATTGGCCATGAATCCGCCTTGGCCCTGGCCAAGGCCGGTGCCCACGTCATTGCCTGTGCGCGCACCCAGGGGGGGCTGGAAGAGCTGGATGACGCCATCTATGCCGCCACGGGCAAACACGCGACCCTGATCCCCTTCGACCTCGTGGACGGCGGGGCCATCGACCGACTGGGCGGCGCAATCTTCGAGCGGTTTGGCCGGATCGACATCTGGGTCCAGTCCGCCGCCATCATGGGCCAGTCGGGCCTGACGCCTGTCTCCCACGCCGAACCGCGTGAGTTCGCCAAGGTCGAGAAGATCAATTTCACCGGCGTCTATCGCCTGATCCGCTCGCTGGAACCGCTGCTGATGGCCTCTGATGCGGGGCGCGTCATCCACTTCACCACCAGCGTTGCCACCGCTCCACGGGCCTTCTGGGGCATGTATGCGGCGACCAAGGCCGGTGCCGAGGCGCTGATGAAGTGCTGGGCCGACGAGATCGAGAGCACGCCGGTGCGGGTCAGCATTGTCGATCCAGGCCGGATGCGTACCCAGCTGCGAGGTCAGGCCTATCCGGGCGAAGACCCGACGACCCTGCCCCACCCGTCCGAGATCGGCGAATTGGTCCTTGACCTGGCCCGCCCCGACCGGACCCCGCCCCTGACGGTCAGCTTCAAGGAATGGAAGCAGCGGCCGGCCACCGACGCCGCATAGGGAGCCGGGCATGTCGATCCAGTCGCCGGGGGGACGACTAGCCGGACCGACACCCTACCAAGGCCTGCGGACGGCTGTGCGCAGGCCACGGGGTCCCGCTGTCCGCGCCACGCCCTGGACCGACGTGGTCGCCTTTGGGGCCTCTCTGGCCATTATCCTGATCTATTCCCAGTCCTGGGCCGCTCCGATGACGGGCTATGGTCAGCGCTCGGCCGATTTCCTCAGGAACTTCTACTATCCCGCCTATGCCTTGGCGCTGGCCATGGTGCTGATCAGGCCCGGCTACAGCTTCAAGGCCGTGATGCGGGCCCCGCTGCTGATCCTGCTACTGAGTCTGACCGCCGCCTCGATCATGTGGTCGATTGCCCCGGAGATGACCTCCAGGCGGGTGATGGCCCTGGTCTTTACCACCATGGGCGGCGTGGCCTTGGCCACCCGCTGGCGATGGGCCACCCTGACAGAGCTGTTTGCCACCGCCTTTGCCCTGATGGCCATCGCCTCGCTGGTCCTGGGAGCGCTCTTGCCCGACATGGGACGGATGCAGGAGATATTTCCGGGGGCCTGGCGCGGTCTATGGCTGGAAAAGAATGCCCTGGGCGAGAATATGGGCCTGGCCACCATCTTCATGCTGGCCGCTGCCATCCTGGTCCCGCGTCGTCGACTGTTGTGGCTGGCCTTGGCGGTTGTGGCCGCCGGGCTGGTGATCCTGTCGACGTCAAAGACATCCCTGGTGGTGCTGATCCTCAGCATCTGCAGCCTGGTCTTCGTCGCCTTGGTCAAGAGCGGCCCCAAGCAGGCCATCGTCGGCACCTGGCTGTCGGTCATGGTGGTGGCCGCCGGTGCCCTGTTCATCGCCCTTTTCACCGACCAGTTCTTTGAGCTGCTGGGCAAGGACGCCACTCTAACCGGACGCACCGAGATCTGGGGGGCCATCCTGCGCCAGATGCAGGACCATGTCTGGACCGGCCTTGGCTATGGCGTCGCCTGGGACGACGAGTCCATCAGCGGCCCGGCCGCCTGGATCGCCCATGAGGCCCGCTTCAGCGCCGCCCACGCCCACAATGGCTGGCTGGAGGTCTATCTGGGCGTCGGCCTGGTCGGGGTCATCATCTTTGGCCTGTGGTTCATAGAGATGTGGGGCCGCGCGCTGTGGTCGGCCTATGCCCGCCCCGCCGGCTGGCTTCTGGTGCCGATGATGACGGCCTATACCCTGACCATGATGACCGAGAGCATCACCATGGTCTGGCATAACCTGCGCTGGGTCCTGTTTGTGACCCTGGCCCTCAAGGCCGCGCTGGGAGAGAGCGACGTGGCTCCGAGGGTGGTGCGCCACGTGACCCGCATCCGCCGTCGCCGCCAGCCCCTCTAGGCCGCAACCACGCCTTCAAGAAAAAAGGGAGGCCCTGATGCAGAGCCTCCCTTTCGATCTACTTGCGCGAGCCCTGCTTCTGACCGGTACGGACCCGGCCTGAGCGAGAGACCTGGCGGGCACCGCCACGGGCCCCCTTCTGGACCGCGATGCTCTGGCCCGCCTTTTTCGAGGCGCTGGCTTTCAGCCCGCCCAGGGCCTTGGTCTTGGGCTTGATGCCGGACTTCTTCTGCTCCAGCGCCTTGCCGGGCAGGTTCGACAGCTGCTCTTCCTTTTCGGCCTTCTGTACTTTGCGAGGGGCCGTCTTGGCCGCGCCTTTGAAACGTTCAGGACCTGACTTGGCCCCACCTGCAACATAGGGGTTCTCCGAACCCGACTTGACAGCCAGGCGGATCGGAGTGCCCGGCAGGTCAAAGCTCTCGCGCAGGGAGTTGATCAGGTAGCGCTTGTAGTGGTCCGGCATTTCGGACGCACGGTTGGCGTTCAGAACGAACGTCGGCGGACGCGACTTGATCTGGGCCATGTACTTGGGCTTCACCCGCTTGCCATCGACAGCAGGCGGCGGATGTCTCTGGGTCGCCATGGCCAGCCAGGTGTTCAGATCCTTGGTCTTCACCTTCACCGACCAGGTCTCATAGGCCTGGATAATGGCGGGCATCAGACGCTCGACGCCACGACCATTGTGCGACGACAGGGCCACGAAGGGCGAGCCCTTCAGCTGGGGCAGCTTGTCCTCGGCCTTGCGCTTCAGCTCGGCCATGCGGGCCTGGGGTTCTTCTTCCAGGTCCCATTTGGAGGCGACATAGACCAGGGCCCGGCCTTCGCGCTCCACCAGGTCGGCCAGCTGCAGGTCCTGGGTGTCGAAGGCGTCGTCCTTGTCCATGACCAGGACCACGACCTCGGCAAAGGTCAGGGCGCGGATGGTGTCCGCCACCGACAGCTTTTCCAACTTCTCCTGGACGCGGGCCTTGCGGCGCATCCCGGCGGTATCGACAAAGCGGATCGGGCGGCCTTCATATTCCCAGTCGACCGAGATGGAATCGCGGGTAATGCCCGCCTCCGGTCCGGTCAGCAGACGGTCTTCGCCCAGCAGACGGTTGATCAGGGTCGACTTGCCGGCATTGGGACGGCCGATGATGGCGATGCGAATTGGCTTTTCCGGCTCGTCCTCTTCCTCGATGAAGACATCCTGCGAGGCGACCAGCAGGGCCTGGTACAGGTCCGCCATACCTTCGCCGTGCTCGGCCGAGATGGCCACCGGCTCGCCAAAGCCCAGAGAGTGGGCCTCGCCAATTCCGCCCGTGCTCTCGCGGCTTTCAGACTTGTTGGCCAGCAGGATGATGGGCTTGTGCACCTTGCGCAGGCGGTCGGCAAAGATGCGGTCCAGCTGGGTCACGCCTTCGCGGGCGTCCATTGTGAACAGGATGACGTCGGCGTCATCGATGGCGGCCTCGGTCTGCTCGCGCATTCGCGCTTCCAGGCTTTCGTCGGTGACGTCCTCATACCCTGCGGTATCGATCAGGGTCAGATCCATGTCCCCGATGTTACCGTCGGCATAGCGACGGTCACGGGTAACCCCCGGCCGGTCGTCGACCAGCGCAAGGCGCTTACCGACGAGACGGTTGAACAGAGTCGATTTGCCCACATTGGGCCGGCCAACAATGGCGATCTTCAGAGCCATGCAGGCCTTCTAACTCAAAAACAGACTAAGGTCAGCGGATGCTGATCAGTTGGCCCTTGTCCGTCAGGACATAGAGGGCACCGTTATAGGCGGCTGGCGCAATAAAGGCCGCAGCTCCCAGCTTCAGCGTGGACTGCAAAACCCCGGTCTTGGGATCAAAGGCGACCAGCTCACCGTCAGAATTGACCAGAACCAGGCGGTTTGAAGCCAGGATCGGACCCGACCAGACCGGGCGGACCGTCTTGGAGCCAATACCAAAAATGCCGCCTTCGGTGCGGACCCGGCCCTCGTTCAGGTCACGGGTCCAGTAAACCTGGCCGCTGTCACGGTTGACCACGGTCAGTTCACCGGACTTGGACACCACATAGACTACGTCACCGACTGGCAGGGGCGCGTTGACGCCAGCAACCGGCAGCGACCAGCGCGACTGGCCGGTGCGCAGGTCCATGGCCTGCATCACGCCCGACTGGCTGATGGCATAGACGAAGCCGCGGCTGACCACCGGGCGACCGGCGATATCGCGCAATTCCGACAGGGCGCTGGTACGGCTGGTGCGCGACAGGACTTCCTGCCAGACCGGCTGGCCATTACTGGCCCGCAGGGCAACCAGTTCACCGGATGAGAAGGGAGCCAGAACCGTCTCGCCGCTGACCGCCGGGCTAGAGGCGCGCATGATGCGGGCCGGCTCGGTGATCCCGCGATAGGACCATTCCTGCACACCAGTGTTGACGTTGAATGCCATCAGCTGGTTGTCGACATCGATCACAAAGACACGCTGGCCCGACACCGTAGGGGCACCATGGATCGGAAGATCAACCTTGGTGGTCCAGGCGACTGCGCCCGTTGCAGCGTCCAGAGCCGTCACACTGCGATAGCCCGACGAGACAAAAACCTTGCCCGCGCCGACGGCCACGCCACCGCCAAAGCCGCCGCCGGTGGCCCCGCCGCCCAGGCCAAGGCCGAGGAAGCGGTTGCCGCGCTCATTATCGGCAACCTTGACGTCAGCTTTCCAGACAACAGCACCGGTGCCCGCATCCACGGCGGTCACGGTCGATTCCCCATCCATGACGAAGATGTGGCCATTGTTGGCCACTACCGGCGACATCACCTGGCGGGTCCGCGAGGAACCGGCACCGATGTCACGACGCCAGGCAATCGCCAGTTCAGGCGCGGCGATCACATGCTCAACCGCATTGTCAGCATTGCCCCCCGGCTGGGTCCAAGCCGTCGCGGCCTGGGGGCCAGGCAGGAAAAAGTCCCGGCCCGACAGAGCCGCAGACGGCTGGAGACCTTGTTCAAACTCCAGGATGGATACCCGCTGTCCTTCCGAGGCCCGCGCCACTTCTTCCTTATCCCCGCCCAGCCCAAAAGGCAGGACCCTCTGGATTGTGCCACAGGACGCGACCGTCAGAGCCAGGCCGCACATCAAGACAATTTTAGGAAGGCGATTCATGCAAGGTCGTCCTGAAGCGTCGATTACGGGCGTTCTTCTGCGGCCGCTGCGGCGGTCACCGGCGGGGTCGGCAGAGCCAATGCGGCCTTAACGATATTGGGCAGGGCCACAGCCGTGCCAGAGTCAATCACCTGAACGGCTGCCTGAGCGCGCGCGCGCACGTCGTCCGAGACCTCCTGGCCAAGTTGTAGCTGGACAAAGATCGCGCGCGCATCGGCTGTCTGGCCGTGCTGAAGCAGGGCCATGGCCTGGGCTTCCTGGGCATAGGCGCGCAGCGGACGCTTCTCGGCGACCAGCGGCTCCAGGCGCGTCTGGATGTCCGCCAGGGGGGCCGTATCCATCAGCAGGAGCGCAGCCTTGAAGGCCGCGACGTCCGACAGCATCGGCTGGCGCGATGCCTTGGCGGCTTCGTCGAACAGGGCCACAGCATCGTCGGTCTTGTTGGCACTGACGGCGATGCCGGCGCGCTGCATCAGGCCCAAGGCCTTGTATGCGCCATTGCCCACTTCAACCGCCTCGGCAAAGGCTTCGTCGGCGGTTCTGGCGTCGTTGGCTTCCAGCGCCACCATGCCGCGATCATAGGCGGCAGAGGCCTTCTCGGCCTGATTGGTCTGCCACGACTGCCACCCCCACCAGGCCAGAGCGGCGACAAGCGCCAGCACCAGGACACCGCCGAGCACCGGCAGCCAGGTCCTGGCCATTCGCTTGTATCGATCGGAGCGAAGCTCCTCCTCGACCTGTTCGAAGACGTCTACCACGAAACCTCGCCCCAAAAATCGCTGCCAAGACCGGTCACAAAACCGCCGCGACCCTAGAGGGTCGGCGCTCAAGCCGCAACGCAGGCAATGTGCAACCTGTCTCTTTTTCCGATCTAGGCCACCACTACGTCAGGAAAACGGCGATCAGACGTGCTGGTAGAGCTTGATCGCCCCGACCGTCAGAAGCGCCATGATCAGCCCCGCAGCGACCAGGAAGACCTGCGTCTGGCCTATGGATCCATAGTCGAATCCGCCCAGCCCCACGCTGTCCGCCAGGGTTTGCAGGGCCACGCCGCCTTCGCGGGCGGCATCGGAAAGGCCCGTCGATCGGGGGCTTCCTGATTCTGCCGTCAGCGAGCCCTGGCCCAGGGTCAGGTTGACCCCGACCATCTCGTTGACCGCAACCACACCGCCGACAAGGCCCGCCGCGCCCAGGGCCAGGCTGCGGATACGCGAGGACTTGTTGAGGCGATTCAGCACGCGGCCGTTGAACTGGGCCGAATCATTGAACTCGGGCGCGCGTGCAAACAGACGCTCGATCGCGGGATCAAAATCGTCAGCCGACATTCGACACGCTCCTGTGAGCGACGGCTTCCGGGGCGAGCCGGAGCCGAAGTTTATCCAGACCACGCTTGACATGGGATTTCACCGTTCCGAGCGGCAAATTTAGGGCGGTGGCGATCTCGGGATGAGACAGGCCTGCCCCGTGGCACAGAGAGACGCAGAGCCGCTCTGCCTCGCCCAGGGTCTTCAGGGCCTCATCCAGGTCCATCCGGCCATGGGCATCGACGGGCCGCGCTTCTTCCTCGACCGCAGACTCCGCGACGAAGCGGGCGTCATAGGCGCATCGCTTGATATAGAGGCGCGCCGCAATCCGTCGCACCCAGGCTGAAAACGTCCCCTCCCCCCTGAATTCGGCGCATTTTTCAAATGCCAGCAGGAAGGCGTCCTGGGCCACGTCGTCGGCCAGGGCCGGTTGGGCACCCATCCGGCGCAGCAGGCCGCGCACCGCCGGGCTGTGCCGACGGACCAACTCGCCGAACTCATGACGCCCGCCCGCCGCCGCCAGGGCAGCCAGCTCGACATCATGCAGATCACGAAGGATCCTGGTCATGGCGGTTCCCCTCGCGTCCCCCCGCCTACCCCTTGTTCTTGTTGAAGAAGCTCAGGATCACAAAGGCCAGGCCGATCATGCCCGGAATGGCCCCGGCCCCGGCGATCGGATAGAAGGCATCGGAGTCCATCAGGCCGATCGAATAGCCCAGCAGGGCGATACCGATGCTGACCGACAGCAGGATGACGCCGACGCGCATGTCCTTGGCGGCCGTGGCAGGTTCCTTGATTTCCTGACGCGTCAGCTTCTCGACCAGTTCCGGCGGCAGCGACTGGCCCTCGCGGATGGCGGCCCGCAGGGTCTCCTGCATTTCCTTGCGTTCACGGCTCTTCAGCCAGGCCGGAATCACGACGATCGCAACGACCATGATAAACGGAGCCAGAGGGATCAGGATCTCCATGGGACTGTGCCTTTTCTTCAAAAACCGGCGGTAGCGTGACGCTCCACCCTTCTGATCAGCAAGAGCCTCCCAAGGCAACAAACAGATGCAGGGACCAGGATGAAGTCTTTGTAAGGTTTGCGCTCCCCTGCTCTGGTCAGGCCAACGCCGCCTCATAGACCTCGGGCTTGAAACCCAGCACGGTTTGGCCCGTGCCCAGGTCCAGCACCGGGCGCTTGATCATCGACGGCTGCGCCATCATCAGGGCCATGGCCTTTTCGGCATCCAGATCGGACCTGGCCTCATCCGGCAGCTTGCGGAAGGTAGTCCCGGCGCGGTTCAGCACCTTCTCCCACCCATGCTCGGCCACCCATTTCTCCAGCTCGCCCCGGTCCGCGCCCTTCACCTTGTAGTCGTGGAAGTCATAGGCCACGCCCTTCGCATCCAGCCAGGCCCGCGCCTTCTTCATCGTGTCACAGGCTTTGATGCCATAGAGGGTGATGGACATGATGCGCTCCCGAATTGCCTGGAAAGCGCGGCTGTCGCATCGAATGACTGACGGGTCAAATACGG
>DLIT01000186.1:2060-13182 GCA_002483865.1 Brevundimonas sp. UBA7635 | reverse complement strand
ATGATAAAGAAACACCCCATCAAACGGCGGACACCAATCCGCCAAAACCTGTTCGAGGACACCGGACCTCAAATCTTCGGCCACGTCCTGCTCCATGTGGAGGCTTATGCAGGTGCCCGACCGTACGACCGCCAGGGCCAGGTCCGTGGAATTGCAGATCAAGGGCCCATCCACCCGCTGGCGCACCTCCTTGCCGTCCTTCTCGAACTCCCAAGGGCTAACCGTCCCACCGCTCAGGTTGTGATAGTTGACACAGCGATGCTGCCGCAGGTCACGTGGATTTTTTGGTCGGCCATGCCGGGCCCAGTAGTCTGGTGTGGCGACCACGATATGGCGCAGCGGCGGGCCGATGCGCACGGCAATCATGTCTTTCTCTACATCGTCGCCGAAGCGTAGCCCTGCATCGAACCCGTTCGCCACGATATCCTGGAAGCCATCATCGACGGTGACCTGCACCGTGATGCCAGGATGCGCAGCAAGAAACGCCGGGAGCCGCTTTGCAAGATAGGTGGATGCGAGCCAATGAAAGGTCGTCAACCGTACGACGCCTTCAGGTTCGTACCGCCATTCGGACAGGGCGGCGAGACCCGCTTCGATCTCCGATAGCGCAGGGCCCAGGCGTTCCAGCAATGCGTCACCGGCCTCTGTTGGGGCAACCGATCGGGTGGAACGGGCCAGGAGCCGCACGCCCAGACGCTCTTCCAATCCACGCACGGTGTGGCTCAGAGCGGAGGGCGACACGCCGATCTCCGCTGCAGCGGCTGTGAAACTGCGCGCCCGGGCGATCGTCGCGAACGCGGCCAAATCGTTGAGTGGCTGACGCGGCATTGATGAATATTCCTCACAGGCTCATGGCGTCGATAGCAGCTAATCCCCAGCTAGGCATCCTCTTATCTTTTCGCGTCAACAGCGATGAAGGTGACAAGAGATGCAGATGACAGACTATCGTAGCTTCGGGCGCTCCGGCCTGATTGTCAGCCCGATGGCGCTTGGCACGATGACCTTTGGCGCAGGTCGCTGGGGCACAGACGAGGCAACCGCGCGGACGATTTTTGACATCTACGTCGAGGCCGGAGGCAACCTGATCGACACGGCTGACGTCTACAGCGGCGGCGAGAGCGAAAAGATGCTGGGCCGTTTCCTCTCGGACAGCGGGTTGCGGGACCGGCTGGCGATCTCGACCAAGTCGGGGTTTCCACGGTCGGAAGGGACGCCCATGCATGGCGGCAACGGTGCCTTCAACATCCGAGCTGGGATTGAAGGTTCGCTGAAGCGGCTCGGGACCGACCGGATCGACCTTTATTGGGTGCATGTCTGGGACCGGACGACGCCTGCGGAAGAAGTTCTGCGCACGCTGGCCGACGCGACGGCGCGAGGCGAGATCCTCTACTATGGCTTCTCCAACACGCCGTCATGGTACGTGGCCAAGGTGGCGACGCTGGCCGCCGCGCACGGTCTGCCGAGACCGGTTGGCCTACAATACGCATGGTCCCTGGTGGAGCGCGGCGTGGAATTGGACCTGCTTCCCATGGCGCAAGAATTCGGCTTGGGAATGATGCGCTGGAGCCCTCTCGGGGGCGGTCTGTTAACCGGAAAATACGGTCGCGAAAAGTTGGCCGATGCGGCGCGTAGCGCTCAGGTGCCGAACAGCATCGAAAAGACCCACGACCAACCTCGCGAACGCTTGAACGGCGCTAACCCCTATGGCGGGATGCTGTTCACCGAAGAACTTCGACATTGTCGATACGGTGCGCGAGCTAGCAACGGAGCTTGGCGTGCCCATGGTGCAGATCGCGCTGGCCTGGGTCCTGGGTCAGCGTGGCATGGGCTCGCTTCTCCTGGGTGCCAGCCGACCCGAGCAGCTGAAGGGCAACCTTGCTGCCTTGTCCCTGTCACTGAGCGACGAGCAGCGCAACCGCCTCGACGCGGTGAGCACGCTGCCATCGCTCAACCCCTATTTTATCTTCAATCTCCCAAGCGAGATGATGTTCGGCGGGATGCGGGTCACCCCTTGGGAAAAGGGATGAGACGGAGGCAAGGATCGCCGCGTTTGACCGGCAGATAGTCTGGCGGTTCTGTTGATAGTCGTCATCACGAGCTGCTGACGACTATGGAAGTTTCCAGCCGTCGCGGTCATTCACAGGGCAGGTTCAAAGCCCGGTTGGC
Source organism: Brevundimonas sp. UBA7635 (assembly GCA_002483865.1). Taxonomy (GTDB): domain Bacteria; phylum Pseudomonadota; class Alphaproteobacteria; order Caulobacterales; family Caulobacteraceae; genus Brevundimonas. The sequence continues at coordinate 11,016 of DLIT01000186.1, read as the reverse complement.
GTGAAAGTCCAGGCCCCCTCGCCAAGACGAACAATGATATCTATCATGCCGCCAGACAGGGCTGGCGAGCGGCGGGGGTCGTCACGGGCGTGGCCTGACGGATAATCGGGGACGGCCGGATGAACGCCTTTGAACTGTTTTTCAGCCTGTTTGGCCTCATCCTGGGCTTGGCGATTGCCAAGGTGATCGGCGGCCTGTCGGACGTCCTGCGCGATCGGGACCGGATCAGGATCGGGCTGCTGACGCCCATGCTGGCGGTCTTTGTGCTGATCGATCTGTCCAGCGTCTGGGTCAACGCCTGGGGTGGCCTGTCAGCGATCGAGGTCTCTTACGGTCCCTTTGTCGCGGCCAGCGTCGTGGCGAGCATCTATTTCTTCGCGGCGGCCATGGTCTTTCCCAAGGAAGCCAGCGACTGGCAGAGCCTCGATGACTACTACATGGCCCATTACCGCTGGGTCATTGGCGGTGTCATCCTGGCCAGCCTTGGCCTGATAATGATCGAGGCCCACACCAACCAGACCTGGCGCAGCCTGGCCTCTGCTATGGCTGCCAGCACCGTCACCATCATCTGGTGGACCTGCCTGATCTTCCTCTGGCTGGTCCGTCGCAAATGGGCTCAGTATCTTGGGCTGATCGCCCTGCAGTTGATCTGGATCTACATGCTTCTGTCATCCTGGGCCTGGGGATGATCCAGCGGACAGATCAGCCCCCGGCCTTCCGGCTCCACAGGTCGAGGTCGTCTTCACGCGCGATAAGGGCCAGGCCCGAAGCGATGGACTCGAACTCGCCGCCTGTCTCGATGCGCTCAGCGCCAAAGCGGCGGATGAAGATGTCCCGCACGGCAGGCACAAAGCTGGTGCCGCCGGTCAGGAAGACGCGGTCGATCTGGCTGGCGTCCAGGCCCGACTGTTCGATGGCCTGGTCCACGGCCACCTGCATGGCCGCCAGTTCGGGCCCGATCCAGGCTTCGAACTCGGCGCGCTTTACCGGCTTTTCGATCGTCACCGATCCGGCCCGGAAGCTGAACAGAGCCTCATCCTGATCAGACAGCGCCTCCTTCAGGCCTGACACGGCCTGGTAGAGCTCATAGCCGTGATTGTCGTCCAGCACCTCGATCAGTCGCTCGATCTTTTCCGGCTCCAGAGCGGTCGAGGCCAGGGCGCGGATGTCGCGCATATCCTTGGACGCACGCAGCAGGGCCAACTGGTCCCAGCGGGCAAAGGCGCTGTAATAACGCTGCGGCACCGGCAGCTGGTTGTCAAAGGCACGGTACAGACTGCCCTTGCCCAGTTCGGGCGAGACCAGGTGGTCGATAATGCGATAGTCAAAGGCATCCCCCGCCACGCCCACACCAGAGCGCGCCAGCGGCGTCGAGGTCAGGTGCCCGTCCTTCTGCTCAAACCGGACGATGGAGAAGTCACTGGTGCCCCCGCCAAAGTCGGCCACCAGGACATTGGCGTCGCGCGTCAACTGGCGGGCAAAGAAAAAGGCCGCACCGACCGGCTCATAGGCATAGCGGATATCGGTAAAGCCCAGACGGCGGAAAGCCTCTTCATACCGCGCCATCGCCAGGTCTTCATTGGGGTTATTGCCCGCAAAGGTCACAGGCCGCCCCACAATGATGCGTGGCGGCAAGCTCTGCATCGCCTCGCCCGCATGGCGCTTCACCCGCAATAGGAAAACCGACAGCAGGTCTTCGAAACGATAGCGCTTGTTGTCGATGCGCGTCTCGGTAAAGGCGGCGCTTGCGGCAAAGGTCTTGAAGGACTGGATAAAGCGGGTCTCCAGCGGATCCTCGACATAGGCCTCGATGGCAAAGGGCCCCGCCTCGATCACCCGCTCTGGCGCGCCGCCGTCATCGCTTTCATGCAACTGGAAGCTGAGCGCCGAGCGGAAGGCAAACAGGTCTCTGTCACCGGCCTGGAACCGCACCAGCTGGGACGGACCATCATCCCAGGTCATCGAGACCACCGTATTGGTGGTGCCAAAGTCGATGCCGATGGTGGCGGGGGTGGCGGAAGTCATGACGGGACCTGGGGGAGCAGAAGGAGGCGGGTTCCTAGTCCCCTGCCCGCTCAGGTCAAGGCGGTGGATGAGTTTACCGCAGAAATAGACCCCGGTGGCCGACTCGGACACAGTGGCCGCGAATGTCCGAGTCTCGCACCACATCGCCCAGCTTCTATGAGTTCTTCGCCGGTGGCGGGATGGTGCGCGCCGGTCTGGGGCCGAACTGGACCTGCCTGTTCGCCAATGACTTCGACGTCAAGAAGGGATTTTCCTACCAGGCCAACTGGGGCACTGGCGGCGAATTTACCGTGGCCGACATCCGCGACCTGCAGACCGCCCAACTGCCGGGTCAAGCCGACATGGCCTGGGGCAGCTTCCCCTGTCAGGACCTCTCGCTTGCGGGACGGGGTGGCGGCCTCAGGGGCGAGCGGTCGGGCACCTTCTATGCCTTTTGGCAGTTGATCCATGGCCTGATCGAGGAAGGTCGCGCTCCACGCGTTGTGGCGGTCGAAAATGTCTGTGGGGCCCTGACGTCCAAGGGGGGGCAGGATTTCGAGGCCATCTGCCGGACCTTTGCCCAGGCGGGCTATCGTTATGGGGCCGTGGTCATCAATGCCGACCTGTTCGTGCCCCAGTCGCGCCCGCGCCTGTTCGTCATCGGGGTCAGCCCCGACGTCGTGATCGCACCGGAACTTCTCTCTCCCGAGCCGATGGAGCCGTTCCACACCCGCGCCCTGCGCCGCGCGGTGGCGCGCCTGCCGCTCGATGTGACCGAAGCCTTGCTGTGGTGGAACATCCCGACGCCTGAACGCCGGATCACCACCTTTGCCGACATCATCGAGGAAAAGCCCAAAAGCGTCGCCTGGCACCCCTATGCCGAAACGCGCAAGCTGCTGGACATGATGTCTCCGCTGCATCTGGCCAAGGTTGCAGCGGCCAAACGGGCCGGTCGGCGCATGGTCGGCGGCGTTTATCGTCGCACCCGGCGCGATGCGGACGGCAACAAAATCCAGCGCGCCGAGGTCCGCTTTGATGACGTGGCTGGCTGCCTGCGCACGCCCTCGGGTGGTTCAAGCCGTCAGGTTCTGCTGGTGGTCGACGGCCGCAAGGTGCGGTCACGTCTGATTTCTGCGCGCGAGACGGCCCGGCTGATGGGACTCAGCGACAACTATGTCCTGCCCCGTCATTATAACGACGCCTATCATCTGACGGGTGACGGGGTCGTGGCTCCGGTCGTCAAGCATCTGGCCCGCCATATCCTGGAGCCTTTGTCCGGACTTGGCTATCACGACAGCCTGCAGGAAGTCGCCTGAAACCAGCTTTCACGTTTCGAAATGAAACAGGAATGGAACCACCTTTGCCGTAGGCGATTGAGCCGGTAATGGGGTGGCAGTGTTATTTAAATGACCATTGGGTCAGAAATCATCATATCTGCAAAAGACCAGGCACCATCCCATGTCAGCGGCGTTAGGGGGCCAATGCCAAGGAGTTCGTGTGCTTAAAGTGGCTGAAACCGTCGATTTGGTCACAGCATTCAATGCCTCGCCAAATCCCTATATGATTCTGGATGCCCAATTCCGGTATGCCGGGATGAATTCTGCCTATCTGGATGCGACCCAATCTCGTCGAGAGGATCTGATAGGCCGCAACCTTTTTGAGGTTTTCGACGGGGCGGGCAGTCCCGGCGTCGAGGAATTGCGCCATTCTCTGAATGAGGTCATCACGACGGGAGAGCCTCATCTGATGCCCTTGGTCCACTATCCGCTGACCCTTATCGATGCCAGTGGCAAGCCCGCGATCCAGGACCGCTACTGGAGCGCGACCCACACGCCGATCAAGGATTCCGAGGGCCGCGTCACCCATATCCTCCAGCATACCCAGGATGTTACTGAATCCCTGAATCTTCGCCATCTGGCTTCGGCCCTTGGCACCGGCGACCTGGTGGATGCGATTCACGACATTATGGGCGATGGCAGCTATCGGCGGGCCGCCACGATCCAGGCCGACAACCGGCGCTTGGCCAGGGAACGCACCCAACTGCTGGAAATGTTCGCCCAGGCTCCCGGCTTCGTGGCCATTCTGACCGGGCCGGAACACCGCCTGCAGCGAATGAATGTCGCCTGTGCCGAACTGCTAGGGCACCGCGACATCGTCGGCATACCCGCCCGCGAAGCCCTGCCCGAACTGGCCACCCAAGGGTATCACGACGCAATGGACGCGGTTTACGCCACCGGTGAACCATTCCAAGGCCGGCAGAGCCCCATCATGCTCAGTTATCCGTCGCGCGACGTCTGGGAGACCCGCTACATCGACTTCATGTTCCAGCCGCTGCGCGAACCGGACGGCCAGATCTCCGGCGTCTTTGTCCAGGGTCATGATGTGACGGAATCCGTTCTTGCCGCCCAGCGCCAGAAGCTGATGATCGACGAACTGAACCACCGGGTGAAGAACACCCTCGCGACCGTCCAGTCCATTGCCATGCAGACGGCGCGGTCGCATCAGGATCCCTCCAGCTTTGCCGAGACTTTCCAGGCCCGTATCCTGGCTCTGTCACACACCCACGACCTTTTGACCCAAAGCCTGTGGGAAGGGGCCGAATTGCGCGCGGTCATTGAGCATGAGATCGCCGCCTATGGCTCGTCGCGTTTGTCACTCAATGGCCCAAAGGTGGCGCTGGATCCCGCCACCGCCGTTTCCATGGGCATGATCTTCCACGAGTTGGCGACCAATGCGGCCAAATATGGTGCCCTGTCGTCCGGCGGGGGCCGTGTTTTCGTTGACTGGTGCCTGGCCAATGAGGGCAGCCGCCTTGACCTGACCTGGATCGAGGACGGCGGCCCGCCCACCGCGCCCCCGCGACGCCGCGGCTTTGGCAGCCGCCTGATTGAACGCAATGTACGCCACGATCTCGCTGGCAAGGTGGAAACCTTTTACACCTCGAGCGGATTCAAGGCAGAGTTTTCGATACCACTTTCGAAGGACGCATAATGACAACCGCCCTGGAAGGCCGACGAGTTCTGGTCATCGAAGACGAATCCCTGGTGGCCATGCTGCTCGAAACCATCCTTGAGGACATGGGCTGCGAAGTAATCGGCCCGGAATCCAATATTGATGACGGTTTGCAGGCTGCGTCCAACACCCCCAAACTTGATGCCGCCCTGCTGGACGTGAATGTCGCCGGGCGCGAGGTGTTTCCGGTGGCCGAAGCCCTGCTGGCCCGCAACGTGCCAGTTGTCTTCTCGACCGGCTATGGGGAAAGCGGTCTGCCTGAACAATGGCGCGGTCGCCCGACCATCCAGAAGCCTTTTACCGAAAACACTATCCGCGATGCCCTGCTGCGGGCCATTGCGCCCGCCTGAACCGTAATCATCAGGACCGACGCGGGGCGAACCAGCCGTGTTCGGTCCGCTGGACCGTGCCCGCCACCGCCAAAACCGCCAGGGTCTGAGCGATACGATCTTCTGTCCGCCGTCCGCTACGCCCGCTAAACCGAGAGGCCAGGGCCGCCGGCCCCACAGGCAAGCCTTCGCTGCGCAGAGCCTGCAGCAGGGCCACCGCCAGGGGGCCCGGCGCGTCTGGCAGGATCGGAAGGCTGGCTTCCACGCTCAAGTCAGCCTCAGCTTGGCGCGGCCGGTGCGCCACGCCGATACGACTGGCCTGGTAGTCGGGACGAAGGAAGCGGAACTGTCCGACCTCCTCCTCCGACCGACGCTGGCGGTTCAGAATAACCAAGGCCTGGACGGCAGCCTGGGCTGATACGTCCTTTGGCCAGCCATAGGCATGATTCACCGCCTGATCCAGCCGTTGATGCAGATGGTCCAGCAGACCGATGCATCCTGCCTGATGGACCTCGTGCTCGAGCGGTGTGCGAGGCCCGCCGGTCTGCAACAAAGTCCGGGCATTATAGAGCCCTGTCATGGTCAGGAAATCGTGGCGGGCCAGTACCCGCTGACGCAAACCGTCGATTTCCTCCGCCAAGATCGCAATCTCACGCGCTTGGCCCTGGGTCATGTCAGGAAAGGGAAAGCTGTCAAAGCAGCGCCCTTTCACATAGACGGCATCCTCGTCATAGACGCCGATCCGGCCTGAGTTGGCCAGATACCACTGGTGATGCGCCCATGAAGACAGGACGCCTAGCACGGCCGAATCCTGGCTGGCCACAACCACCAGCTTGTTGTCAGGCAGGATGTCGGCATCCAGGAAGCGGAACCACCTGTGCTTGGCCGTCTCGACCGTGACGATATAGCGATCCAGTCCGGACAGAGCGGAACGAAGCTCGCGCCGCGGCTCGCCGAAAATCCACCAGTTGTTGCGATAGCTGGCTCGCTTGTTACGGTCACGCTCGGGCTTCACCGTTTCCAGAAGATGCTGGAACAGGGCTGGGTGCTGCCTCCGTGCTTCGCCTTCATCCCAGCCGAACAGATCGATCACCTGCGCCCCGCGAGAGCGATCGGCCAGATCCCTGCCATTGCGGTAGGGCCTGAGGGGTGAGGCCACCTCGGCGGAGGAGGCATCCAGCAAGGCCCGGGCCCTCTCAGGGTCCAACATGAAGCCCGCCCCCATCAACTGGACGCCGCGTGAGGCCAGCAGAGCATTCGACTTCAAAGGCATGGCCTCTGACATCCCACTGTGAACCGTCAAATCCACGGCGATGACGCCACGGACGTCCTGACACAGGACCTCGGGGGCGTCGGTGTTCAGACCGTTTTCACATACCACGCGCAAGAGCCGCCCCTGTCCATCCGGTTCCCCACGTTCGGCCACGGTCATGGCGATGCGGACGTTTGCGCGGTCCTGGCCCTTGATCCACGGGTGGTCCGGAATAGCAAACACCAGCCGCATGGGGGGTTCCCCCTTCAGATGATGTTCCAACACCCGACGCGAAAAGGTCTGGGTGATCGAATTGGTGGTGATGAAACCGAACCGGCGCAGGCTTGAACCTCTGGTAGTCAGGATCTCCGCAGCCCGATCCCACCAGGCAGTAACCAGATCGGCCGATCGAAACCGGCCTTGCCGGACCTGCCATAGGGCATCGACATAGCCGTCGCCCAGCTCGCGTCTCTGATCCTTGGCCCCGATGAAGGGCGGATTGCCGATGATGAAATGCACATCAGGCCATGGCGTCCGGCACGGATCGATCAGCCGCACTACTTCCCGGCCTTCATCGGCCTTGAACAGATCAGGCAACTCACCCCTGCGACGGGAGCCGTGCCGCGTCACCACCCGCCCCGCGCCATCGCGCACCAGCTCCTGACGCGACCAGGTCAGGAGAGCATCGGTCTGACGAATCTTGTTGAAGTTGCGCAGGATCGGCTCGCTGGGCTGAGCATCGCCATAGACCCGGAAGTGCCACTGCAGATAGCCAATCCACATCACCATCTCGGCGATCCAGGCTGCATAGGCGTTTTTCTCCAGGCCCCAGAACTGCTCGGGACTGACCGTATGGCCATCCAGGGCCAGGGAGCCCTGTCGCTCGCCCAACTCGGCCAGAACAGCGACCACCTCGCCCTCCAGCTCCTTCATCATGCCCATGGCGACATAGAGGAAGTTGCCTGTGCCACATGCCGGGTCCAGCACGCGGATACGGCACAGGTCCCGGTGGAAGGCCCGCACCAGGGCGCGCGCCCCGGTCTCGTCGCCCGCCATATAGAGGCCGATGGCGCTGGCCTCGACCGCCTCCCAGTCGGCCCGCAGGGGCTCCATGATCACCGGCTCGACCAGCCGCTCGACAAAGGCCCGCGGCGTATAATGAGCCCCCAGCTCGGATCGCTCGTCCGGGTGCAGGGCCTGCTCCAGCAAACTGCCGAAGATGGCTGGCTCCACCGAGGCCCAGTCCCTCTGCGCCGCTGCAATCAACGCCTCCAGCTCGGCCTCGGTAATCGGCAGGGCCGCCACGTGCTGGAACAGGCCGCCGTTGAACCGCCGCAGCGTCTGGCGAATGGCCGAACAATGCCCGCCCTCGTCCATACGACGAAAGAAATCCCCGGCTCCAAGATGGAACTGGTCGGCGTGACCGCGATAGGATTCCAGGAACCGCCGAAAGCCATGATCCTCTATCAGGTTCACGCTGTCGGCAAACATGGCAAAGATGCACTGCATGACGAACAGGGCCGTCTGATTGGCCCGCGCCGAGCGGGCTATGGCATCGGGTCGCCCGTCCGGTCCCAGCGGCACGCGCGATCCGATCGAGCGCACCAGCCAGGCCAGCCGCCCGGCGATGTCGGTCGTGACCTCGGCCACCCGCGCAGCGGGGTCCAGGCTCATCGGCTCCAGCCAGACCCGGCGCAGGCGCTCGCGCACCGCCTCATCCCTCAGCTGGGCCATTTCGATGCGGTAGCGGGCGCGGTCGGGAAAGGGCACATAGGCCTTGCCCTGGCGACCAAAGTCCGACCACAACTCGATCGCCCGGCCAACATCGACAACGACCAGAAACGGCGGCCATTCGTCCAGCGCCTTGGCATAGGCCTCCGCCTGGCGCTTGGCATTGCGCATCAGGGTCGGCAGGGTTTCGGGCCTCTGCCCGCCCGACCGGCGCACGCGATGACCGAACAGGGCCAGTTGCGGCTGGGGGTCCAGGGCCCCGCCCGCCGCCCGCTTGCCCGACTGCTTGGCCTCCAGGACAAAGGCCCCGCGTCGATAGCAGTCGATATAGCCGGGATGGCTGCTGCCATCCTCATGCAGAAACCGGACCGGCCGCTCGAAGCAGTAGTCCATGTCGCCCGCCCTGTCGTCGTCAGGGGCCCCGACCCCGATCAGGCGACAAAGCTGCCCGATAAAGGTCTGATAATGCGCCCGTTCGCTGATCGGCGCGTCGGACCAGCGACGGATGAAGTCTTCCACGTCCATGGATTGCAGCCCTCCCAGGCCACAACCTTAAATCGTATGGATTGAGAAATTACAACTTCTAAGAGATTTCGCCGCCGAGATAGCGTCGGTGCAACAGGGGGGC
>DLIT01000186.1:0-1969 GCA_002483865.1 Brevundimonas sp. UBA7635 | reverse complement strand
AACTGGACACAGGCCAGGTTCAGGGCCGCCGTCATGCTGAGCACCGGTGAGGTTCCCGGGTTGCAGTCAGTCGCCACGGCCATTGCCGCGCCCCTGCCCCGCAGCAATTCGACCGGCGGCATCCGGGTCTCACGCAACATCAGAAAGGCACCGGGCAGCAGCACCGCCACCACGCCCGCCTCGGCCATGGCCGCGACCCCGGCCTCGCTCGTATATTCGATATGGTCGGCAGACAGGGCCCGATAGCGCGCCGCCAGGGCCGCCCCGCCACTGTCCGACAACTGATCCGCATGCAGCCTGACCGGCAGCCCCAGGGCGGCGGCCTTATCGAACAGGCGCGCGACTTCATCCGTGTTAAAGGCGATGGGCTCGCAATAGGCATCCACCGCATCCACCAGGCCCTCGGCATGGGCGGCGGGCAGGATATCATCCACAGCCTTATCCACATAGGCCGCGCGATCGTCCCTGTGCTCGGGCGGCAGGGCATGAAGCCCCAGATAGCTGGTGCTGACCCGCACCCCGGCATTGCGACCAATCCGGCGCGCAACGCGCAGCATCTTCAGCTCACTGTCGCGATCCAGGCCATAGCCGGACTTGATCTCGACCGTGGTGACGCCGGTCTCCTTCAGGCCCGCCAGCCGCTTGACGGCCAGGTTGTAAAGCTCGTCCTCGCTTGCCTCGCGGGTGGCGCTGACCGAGGCGACGATGCCGCCGCCCGCGCGGGCGATGTCTTCATAGCTGACGCCCGACAGCCGCTGCTCGAACTCGCCCGAGCGGTCGCCGCCAAAGACCAGGTGGGTGTGGCAATCGATCAGGCCCGGCGTGACCCATCGCCCTTCCAGAGTCTCGATCTTTTCAGCCTTGTATTCTGGCAAATCGGCACGTGGGCCGACCCATGCGATGCGACCATCCTTGATCAAGACAGCGCCGTCCTCGATGGCTCCATAGGGCACGCCGGTCTCGGCCATGGTGGCGACCCGGCAGTCAATCAGCAGGCGATCCGCGATCAGGCTCATAGGCTTCGGCTCCTTGCAGGAGAAAAGCGCGCAACCAGTTCATAGGCTGCACCGGGAAAGGTCTGGCTGGCCCAGGTCACGCCGCGCCCCTCCCGCCAGGTCCTGCGTTCCAGTCTCAGGCAGGCGGCACCCGGATCAAGCTCCAGTCGCCGCGCTGTATCATGATCGGCCGCCACGGCCGCAATCCTGTGCTCGGCCCCCGTCCACGGCACCTGGGCCAGAAGCCAGCTGCCGGGCGGCGTGACGGCAAAGTCGGCCGTGCCGGCCTCCGGTGCCGCCGCCAGCGAAATCAGGCGCCGCTCAAGGACAAAGGGCTCATCATCGGCATAGTGCAGGGTCTCCAGCTCCAGCACCTGGCCGCCATCCGTGGCCATCCAGTCCTCGGCCTCTGTCGCCGGGCGCTGGACGCGGTTCAGCAGGCGGTGACGATAGAGCAGGCCTCGCCCCGTCACCTCGGCCTGGATGTCGGGAATATCGACCACCGCGGACGAATGAACCGGCGGATGGGCCACCACGGTGCCCGCCCGCTTGCGCCGCACCACCAGGCCCCGCCCCGCAAGATCGGACAGGGCGCGCGATACGGTCATGCGGGCACAGTCATACTGGGCCATAAGCTCGGCCTCGGTCGGCACGCGGTGGCCCGGTGCCCACTCCCCCGAGTGGATGCGCTGCTCGATGTCGGCACCGATACGGCGATGCAGGGGGTCGGACTTGCGGGTCATAGAAGGCCCTTGAGCGCCTTGCGATAGCGGGCCTCGATCGCCTCACGCGCGACATGGTGACCCTCGACGACCAGGGCCTGGCCCCGACGCCAGACGGTGCGCACCGCCTGGCGCGGCGGCGCAAAGACCAGGGTGTCCAGCACCGCATCACCCTCGCGGCCGGCAAAGGCCAAATCCTGGGTATCCAGCGCCACCAGGTCAGCCGCCTGGCCGACCGCGATGCCGGTCGTG
>DLIT01000009.1 GCA_002483865.1 Brevundimonas sp. UBA7635 | reverse complement strand
TCGCGCGCCTGGCGTACGCCGTCGGTGGCGGTGGACGCCTGGACCGGCCGAAACTCCTCATGGAGGGCCAGTTGCTCGGCCAGGGCCTCGCGCAGGTCGTCGTCGTCATCAATGATCAGAATGGTTTTGGGCGTCGGCATAGGTAGACAATGGCGGCAGCGGGCAGCTTCGCCAATAGCACTCCGTGATTATGTCGCTCTAAGAGGGCATATGGGGACGATTTCGTTCCCCAAACAGGGCTGATCCCACACGGACGTGGGTGGAGCCTGCCGCAATCGCGGCTTCGAAATCCCCACTCATGCCCATGGAGAGGACGCTCAGGCCCAGCTGCCGGGCCAGAGACGCCAGTCTGTCAAAGTGAGGACCGGGGTCCTCGTCGACCGGCGGAATGGCCATCAGGCCCTCGACCCTCAGGCCATGAGTTTCGCGCATCCGCTCCACCAGGGCCTCGGCCTCGTCCGGCAGGATCCCGGCCTTTTGCGGTTCGGCCCCGGTGTTGACCTGGACCAGCAGGCGCGGATGGCGGCCCTGGCGGTCGATCTCACGCGCGAGGGCGGCGGCCATCTTCTCGCGGTCCAGGGTCTCGATGACGTCGAACAGGGCCACCGCCTCGGCTGCCTTGTTGGTCTGCAGCGGGCCGATCAGGCGCAGCTCCAGGTCGGGGACGTCAGCCCGCAGGTCGCCCCAGTGCTGCCAGGCCTCCTGCACCCGGTTCTCGCCGAAGACGCGCTGGCCAGCGGCCAGGGCCTCGGACAGGGCCTGCATCGGCTGGGTCTTGGACACGGCGGTCAGACAGACACTGGCAGGGTCACGGCCGCTGGTCAGGCAGGCCTGGTCAATCCGGTGCCTTACTGCGGCAAACCGTTCAGAGATGGACGCAGAGGCCGAAGCGGGATTAGTGGCAGTCATGACCCTGTCCGAGGATGCGCGCACACTGTGGCAGACCGCTGAGGCTCTAGCCCTTAAGGCGCTGGCTGTCAGCCCATCAGCCCGGCCCCTGCCTCCCCTGTTGTTCTTCACCGACCCGGCCCGGTCGCCGGATCCCTTGGCCACGGCAGCGTGCCTCCCGACCGGCGCTGGGGTGGTCTATCGCCATTTCGGAGCCGACAACGCGACGGAAGTCGCCCAGGCTCTGAGGATCGCCACGCGCGAGACGGGCGTCCGTCTGCTGATCGGCCGCGATGCGGGCCTGGCCGAACAGGTCGGAGCCGACGGCGTGCACCTGCCGGAACGCGATCTGCACCGGGCCCGCGATTTGCGACGTCCCCATCCCGGCTGGTTGATCACCGGAGCTGCGCATGGCGAAGACGCCCTCCTCGGTGCCACCGGACTGGATGCAGCGATCGTCTCGCCCGTGTTCCGGGCGGGCGGTGCCTCAGCCTCCAGGCCGGAGCTGGGACTGGCGCGCCTTGCCGCAATGTGCCGCCGCGCCCCCTGTCCGGTCTATGGCCTGGGCGGCATTACCCCGGCCAATGTTGATCAGCTTATAGGCACAGGCATATGCGGAATTGCGGGCGTCGATGCCTTTCAGGCAGCCTTCGGGACCTGAAGGGTCTCTTAGAACTTGAAGATGGTTTCCAGACGCACGCGGGGCTGGGCGCGACGGTCGGATTCGGTGGCGCGGGCCGGGTCGACATCCGGCGTGGCCAGGTTGGCAGCAGCCCCGACGCGCAGGCGCGGGCTGAGGCGGTAATAGGCACCGGCTTCAACGTCACCCCATTCGGTCTCGCGACCCACGGGTTCCTTGAGGTTGAAGTTCAGGCCCCACCGGCCGCTGTCGTTCCAGCGCAGGGCGCGGCGTTGCGAGGGCACGGTCGGTGACGAAGCGGCAGCGGTTTCAGCTAGCGAGACCGAGGGCGCGCGGTTGCGCGACTGGGCCGAGGCGTCATTGGCCATCCCGGCCAGAGCCAGGCTGCCCACAGTCGCAGCGATGATCGCAACGAGACGCATCTTCCAACCCTTGTCGCGGCTATTTCTGCCGCCCACCATCAAACCACCAGTTCGTCCGCTGGTTCGGGAGCCGATTAGACACTGGTTATCCACACGGTCAACGCAACGCTGTGTCGTTTCGGCGGTTCCGGGTGACTCTGACCAGAGCCTGTGGCTGTGACACCACGCCTAGGCCGGTCGCCCCACGAAAGCGCTTCGATATCCGGCGACAGAATTTCAGCGCCTTGTCATCGCCCCTTCGCACCGTGTTATAGAGCTTTTCATGCGGCGCAGACGCAGGCAGTTGGCTGCGTTTCGACCTGAACCCTTACGGAGTTTCTCGCAAATGGCTTTTGTTCGCGGCGCTGCGTTCGCCCTGATCACCTCGGGTCTGCTGCTGGGCGGCTGCTCCAGCCTGCCTTTCGTCGGGTCTTCGGACAAGGCTCCCAAGCAGGACGTGCAGCAGGGCATTGGCGTCAACGCCTATCTGTGGCGCGCTACCCTGGACACCCTGTCCTTCATGCCTTTGGGCAGCGCCGACCCATGGGGTGGCGTGGTCAATTATGACTGGTACGTCAATCCGCAGGTGCCGAACGAGCGCTTCAAGGCGACCGTCTTCATCCTGGACCGCCGCCTGCGCTCTGACGCCCTGAACGTCATGGTGACGAAGGAAGTGCGCGAAGCAACCGGCGGCTGGACCTCGGCACCGGTGTCGGCCCAGACGGAGACTGACCTGGAAAACTCGATCCTGACCCGCGCCCGTCAGCTAAACCTTGCCAACGCGGCTCGCTGAGGCCGTCACCGCTTTCTAATCGCAGATCATTTCTAGACCTCAGGGCTGCCTCAAGTTTCGCACCTTGGGGCAATACCTCAGGATAGACCGTGGCTACTCGTTACGAGCCGAAAACCGCCGAACCTCGCCAACAGGCCCGCTGGGCGGAGGCTGACGCCTTCTCCGTTCCCAACGACGATACCGGTCGTCCCAAGTACTACGTCCTCGAGATGTTCCCCTATCCGTCGGGCAACATCCATATGGGCCACGCCCGCAACTATGTGATGGGCGACGTCGTGGCCCGTCACAAGCGCGCGCAAGGGTTCGACGTGCTGCACCCCATGGGCTGGGATGCCTTTGGTATGCCCGCCGAGAACGCTGCCATGGAGCGCGGCGTGCATCCGGGCGACTGGACCTATTCCAACATCGACAACATGCGTTCGCAGCTGAAGCTGCTGGGCCTGTCGCTGGACTGGTCGCGTGAGTTCGCCACCTGCGATCCGGAATACTATGGCCAGCAGCAGGCATGGTTCCTGGAGTTGATGAAGCGTGGTCTGGTCTATCGCAAGGAAGGCACCGTCAACTGGGATCCGGTCGACAACACCGTGCTGGCCAATGAGCAGGTGATCGACGGCCGCGGCTGGCGTTCGGGCGCACTGGTCGAGAAGCGCAAGCTGACCCAGTGGTTCCTGCGTATCACCGACTATGCCGATGACCTGATCGACGGGCTGAAGGAACTGGAGGGCCGCTGGCC
>DLIT01000078.1:1133-2564 GCA_002483865.1 Brevundimonas sp. UBA7635 | reverse complement strand
GCTCGCGCAGGGGATCGTCCTTGTCCAGCTGGTCCGACGCCACGCCGCCGGCAATCGGCAACAGCGGCGAGGCGCGGTCCGAATAGTTGGTCAGGCCCGCGCCATATTCACTTGCCGCCAGCCACTGGACGCCCAAGTCGCGCACGGCCCTGTCGGACAGCTCGACCACGATGGCCTCGATCAGCACCTGTTGGCGGCGCACGTCCAGGCGACGGATCACGTCCGCAAGGGTGCGCTGGAGGTCCGCCGGACCCGAGATGACCAGGGCATTGGCACCGGGGAAGCGAGCGATCGTCGCCCTCTGGCCTGTTTCGGTCACCGTAGTGGAGCCCACCGACTGGACCTGGCCATTGCCGCCTTCCAGCGAAGGCGCACCAGTGGCCGGGGCATTTGTCGCGCCCAGCCCCCCACTTCGCAGCGGAGTGCTATTGGTAGGGGCCGCACCGACCGGCTGGCCAATGATCTGCTGCAGCACGGGCAGAAGCTGGCCTGCGTCGGCGTGTTCGAGGAAGATGACATTGATGTCCTGATTGGCGCGCGAGCGGCCATCCAGGTCGGCTACAAGGCCCCGGATGCGTTCTAGCTGGCGGGCATCACCGCGCAGGACGATGGAGTTGGAGCTCTGGACCGGGGTGACCGTGACCATGGGGCTGGAGCCCATGACCTGTTGCAGGACCACCGCGATCTCGCGCGCCGAGGCGTTTTCCAGGGCGACGACCTGATAGTCGCTGCGATCCACGTCGATGCGGCTGACCAGGGCGCGGATCCGGCCCATGTTGTCAGCAAAATCCGCCACCACCACCGTATTGGCCGAGGCATTGGCCAGGACCTGGCCCTGGGCCCCGACCAGGGGACGGATGGTCTCCGCGGCCGCTGCGGCATCGGCGTGCCTCAGGGTGAAGACCTCGGTGGTAAAGCGCCCTGCCCCGACGCCCGATGGCCCCTGCGCGGCGGCAGCGGCCGGACTGATGCGATAGGCCCCCGCGCTGGTCGGCGTCACCACCAGGCCATTGGCCCTGAGCGTCGACAGGAACAGCTCGAACACCTGGGCCGAGGTCAGGGGCCGCGGGCTGGACACGGTCACGGTGCCAGACACTGCGGGGTCAACGATGAAGCTGCGTCCCGTGCGACGGCCCACGTCCTGGATAAAGGCGCGGATGTCGGCATTCTGGACATTCAGCACCTGGCGTTCCTGGGCCATGGCCAACAGTCCCGGCGCAGGCATCTGGCTGGCCAGAACAGCGGCCAGAACGGACCCCAGCAGGCGGCGAGAAGAAAACGGCATCATCAGCCCGTCCTGACGGTGGTCATGCGACGCTGACCGTCGCGCTCATAGGAAATCTCGGCGGTACTGGCCGAGCGCAAGCGTTGGCGCAGCGTGTTCAGCGCCTGGGGCGAGGTCAGGGCCGTGCCATTGATCGACAGGATGAC
>DLIT01000078.1:0-1057 GCA_002483865.1 Brevundimonas sp. UBA7635 | reverse complement strand
AGGCCCTTCATCGTCATGCCCTCCAGCTTGGGACGCAGCCCGGCTTCGGCCACCAGCCGTGCCGGGTCGACGACGGCGACGGTATCCTCTGCCGGTTCGGCTGCGGCCTCTTCAGGGGCGGCAGTAGCGGTGCCGGCCCCATCGCTGCCGAGGTCAGGACTGGCAAACTCGACCCGAACCCGGCGCGGGCCGATGGCCAGGGTCACATGGCTGACGTCCACGCTTTGCAGCACGGCCCCGTCCGGCAGGGCCTCACCGACCGCCACCGAAACCTGGGTCCCATCCTGGAGCCCGATGATGGCCGAGCCCCCGCCCAGACCATCGGCACTGATGCCGAACAGGCCATAGCCGCTGCTGTCGGCCTCTATCGCGGCAGTGCTCGAGCTTCCCGGCGCAAAGGGGTTCAGGCGGCTTAGCGCCGACATATCGGGCGCGGGCATCGAGGCCCCGGCGGGCACATCCGCAGGCGGTTCCAGGAACAGCCAGACCATGCGGCCTGCCTGCAGCGTCAACACGGCGATAAGGGCCCCTTCGGCCAGACGCCTCAATCCCTCTGGTCGACTGGCGAGGGCCTGGCTGAGCTGGCCAGAAAGCTTCGTCAACTGCTGCACGACTGGATCATCCCGACGCGCCACCCTTCGGGGCAGCTTCCGTGTCGGGGTACACCCATCATCCGTACCCGGCTTGCCTGTTAAAATGACAGAGCGGCGAAGCGGACATGACGAACCGTCCGCTTTCGGATCAATGGTCATGCTGCTGCAAAGAATCAGGGGACCGAAGCCATGGCTTCGATCCCCCAGGTTTCAGACGCTTTTCGGGGTCTTCGGGATGGTCGGGAAGACTTTTAGAAGCGCGTGGTCAGGCTCAGGGAGACGCTCTGACCCAGGTCATAGGCGTTCACCAGAATCTTGCCGTTCTGCTCCTGGAATTCCTCGAAGGAGGTTCCCAGAAGGTTGCGCGCCTCGAAGGCCAGGCCCAGGTCACGACCCCGGACCGTGAAGTCCTTGCGATAGACGAAGTCGAGGAAGGCCCCCGGCTCCTGGCGATAGTCAGGCTC
>DLIT01000002.1 GCA_002483865.1 Brevundimonas sp. UBA7635 | reverse complement strand
CCCATCTGGTCCAGGAAGATGAAGGGGCCCACCATGCGCCGCCTGGCAAAGGGCAGGATGCGTCCCACCTCGAAGCCACCCAGATCACGCCTGCGCGCCTCGATCACCAGATCAATCATGTCGAGCCCTCCGCTTTTCGTCTGACCGGATAGCCCGGCCCTGTTCAGCCTACGTGGGGCGTCACGATCCCGAGTGGAAGGGTGGTGACGTTCTTGACGCCGCGCGTAACGATGTGGCTGGCGCAGTCGGACACGATGCCCAAGGTCAGCAGCTTGTCGCGCAGGAATTGGTCAAAGGCGTGCATGTCCGAGGTGATGATGCGCAGGACATAGTCTTCACGCCCGGTGATGGTCGCGCACTGGACGACTTCCGGCCACTGGGCCACGGCCGTTTCAAAGATGTCCAGATTCTCACGCGAGGGCAGGCTGAGCTTGACGATGGCATAGACTTCAAAGTCCAGACCCAGCAGGTTGGCATCCAGAAGCGTGACACGCTTGCGTATCAGGCCGCTATCCTCCAGTCTCTTGATCCGGCGCCAGCAAGGCGAGGCGGAAAGCCCGACGCGATCAGCGACCTCTGCAACCGACAGCCCTGCATCCTGTTGAAGGATGTCGAGGATGCGAGCGTCAATAGGATCCAGTTCGTCAGCCAAATGCGTTTCTCCAAAAGGGGATTTGACGCAATAAAATACCCCTATCGAGGATATTGCAAGGGCATTTTTAGGAAGGCGCGCACACGAGCGCTATGCTATGCCTCTAACCTAAAGGAAACGCGGTCGTAATAACCGGACGGGGAAGCCTATGAAGAACTCGCCCACTCTATCGCTGCGCGTACCCGAGCCTTCCGGGCGCCCGGGTGACACGCCTGACTTCAGCCATCTGCAGCTCGATCCGGCCGGAACGGTAGAGCGCCCCGAAGTCTCCATCAAACCTCAGGATATGCGCGACTGGGCCTTTCGTCTGATCCGCGTCCTGGATGACGACGGGGTAGCCGTCGGTCCCTGGGATCCCAAGCTGGATGCGGACACCCTGCGTCGTGGCCTGAAGGCCATGATCCTGACGCGCGCCTTCGACGACCGGATGCACCGCGCCCACCGTCAGGGCAAGACCAGCTTCTACATGAAGTGCACCGGCGAGGAGGCGATTGCTGTGGCCCAGGGCATGGTCCTGAGCCGCGAGGACATGGGCTTCCCCACCTATCGCCAACAAGGTCTGCTGATCGCACGCGGCTATCCGCTGGCGTCGATGATGAACCAGATCTATTCCAACGCCGCCGACCCGATCAAAGGCCGCCAGCTGCCGATCATGTATTCGGCCAAGGACTATGGCTTCTTCACCATCTCCGGCAACCTGGGCACCCAGTATGTTCAGGCTGTCGGCTGGGCCATGGCCAGCGCCTACAAGGGCGACAACAAGATTGCGGCTGCCTGGATTGGTGACGGCTCGACCGCCGAGAGCGACTTCCATTCGGCCCTGACCTTTGCCGCCGTCTATCGCGCGCCGGTCATCCTGAACATCGTCAACAATCAGTGGGCCATTTCGTCCTTCCAGGGTATTGCCGGTGGCATGGAGACGACCTTTGCCTCCAAGGGCATTGGCTATGGCCTGCCGACCCTGCGCGTGGACGGCAACGACTTCCTCGCCGTCTGGGCCGCGACCGCATGGGCCGAAGAACGCGCCCGCACCAACCAGGGCGCGACCCTGATCGAGATCTTCACCTATCGCGGTGCCCCGCACTCCACCTCGGATGATCCCAGCCGCTATCGGCCGGGTGACGAGCACGAGAAGTGGCCGCTGGGCGATCCGATCGAGCGCCTGAAACAGCACCTGATCAAGATCGGCGAATGGTCCGAGGAACAGCAGACCGCTGCCGAGGCCGAAGCCATTGAGCAGGTGCGCGCTGCCGCCAAGGAATCGGAAGCCATCGGCACCCTGGGCCAGTCGCGCCCGAGCGTGAAGGAAATGTTCGAAGAAGTGTTTGCCGAGCCGGACTGGCGTCTGGTCGAGCAGCGCCGCGAAGTGGGAGTCTGAGCCATGGCCGAAATCAACGACAAGATTGAAGCCGACATGGTGGACCAGAAGGATGCTCCCGCATCGATCGCTCCGGCCACGGGCGTCGCGCCCATGAACATGATCCAGGCTCTGAATTCTGCGCTGGACGTGAAGATGGCCGAAGACGCCAACGTCCTGTCCTATGGCGAGGACGCGGGCTATTTCGGCGGCGTGTTCCGCGTGACGGACCACCTGCAGAAGAAGCACGGCCTGACCCGCAGCTTTGACGCCCCGATCTCGGAGACGGGCATCGTCGGCACTGCCATCGGCATGGCCACCTATGGCCTGCGCCCCGTGGTGGAAATCCAGTTCGCCGACTACATCTATCCGGCCTACGACCAGATCGTGTCCGAGGCGGCCAAGATGCGCTACCGCTCGGGAGGTCAGTTCACCTGTCCGATGGTGATCCGCTCGCCCTATGGCGGCGGCATCTTTGGCGGCCAGACGCACAGCCAGTCGCCGGAAAGCCTGTTCACCCACATCTCGGGTCTGAAGGTCGTTATTCCGTCGAACCCCTATGACGCCAAGGGTCTGCTGATCTCGGCCATCGAGGACGAGGATCCGGTGATCTTCTTCGAGCCCAAGCGCCTCTATAACGGCCCGTTCGACGGCTGGCACGAGAACCCCGTGTCCCCGTGGAAGGCTCAGGAACTGGCCCAGGTTCCGGCGGAAAAATACACTGTGCCGATCGGCAAGGCCCGCGTGATGCGCGAGGGCAATGACGTGACCATCCTGGCCTATGGCACCATGGTGTGGGTCGTTCTGGCCGGTGCCGAGCATGCCGGTGTGGACGCCGAGGTCATCGACCTCAGAACCCTCGTGCCGCTCGACATCGAAACCATCGAGGCCAGTGTCAAGAAGACCGGCCGCTGTGTCATCGTTCATGAAGCGCCGAAGACCTCGGGCTTTGGCGGCGAGCTGAGCGCCCTGGTGCAGGAGCGTTGCTTCTATCATCTGGAAGCGCCTGTTGCCCGCGTCACCGGTTGGGACACGCCCTATCCGCACGCCTTCGAGTGGGAATACTTCCCCGGCCCGCAACGCGTCGCCGATGCCCTTAAGTCTGTCATGACGGGAGGCCGTTAAGATGGGTCGTTTCGTATTCAAACTGCCCGACGTGGGCGAAGGCACCGCCGAGGCCGAGTTGGTGCAGTGGCACGTCGCCGTCGGTGATGTTGTCACCGAGGACCAGATCGTCGCCGAGGTCATGACCGACAAGGCGACCGTCGAAATCACCGCGCCTGTCGACGGCAAGGTGACCAGGCTGCACGGCGAAGCGGGCGAAATGCTGCCCGTGCGCGGCGCACTGGTCGAGTTCGAGGTCGAAGGCGAAGGCAATGCCGCCACCGAGGACGACAGCCCCTCCCCACAGGATGGGGAGGAAACCACGCCCCCCTCTCCTCCCCATGACAATGGGGAGATGGCACCGAAGCTGACGGAGGGGCCTGCCCCCGTCGCGTCCGGCGCAAACTTTACCTTCAAGCTGCCGGACGTTGGCGAAGGCACGGCCGAGGCCGAGCTGGTCGGCTGGCACGTAGCGGTCGGTGACAAGGTTGAGGAAGACCAGATCGTTGCCGAGGTCATGACCGACAAGGCCACCGTCGAACTGACCTCGCCCGTCGCGGGCAAGGTGGTTCAGCTGCATGGCGAGGCCGGTCAGCCCATGGCGGTTGGTGGCCCTCTGGTCAGCTTCTTTGTCGAAGGTCGTGATCCTGCCCCCCTCTCCCTTGAGGGGAGAGGGGCCGGGGGTGAGGGTGAGGCCCGTGCCGCATCCAGCGCTACGCCCAAAATATCCGCCCCTGTCACCCCCACCCAATCCTCCCCCCTCAGGGGAGAGGGCTCAAGAAAGCCCATCCCCGCCCTGACGGGTCGCAAGCCGGGCGAGCGTCCCCTGGCGTCTCCGGCGGTGCGCCAGCGTGCGCGTGATCTGGGCATTGATCTGATCTTCGTGCCGGGCTCGGGTCCGGCGGGCCGTATCGAACATGGCGACCTTGATGCCTTCGTGGCCCGTGGTGGAGCGGTGGCCCCTGTCGCGGGCGCTGCCGTCTCGCAGTTCGCCAAGGTCGAGGGTACGACCGAGGTCAAGATCATCGGTCTGCGCCGCAAGATCGCGGAAAAGATGGGCGAAAGCGTCCGCCGGATCCCCCACATCACCTATGTGGAAGAGATCGACATGACGGCTCTGGAAGAGCTGCGCGCCCACCTGAATGCCCAGAACAAGGGCTCCGATAAGCCGAAACTCAACGTCCTGCCCTTCATTGCCCGCGCCATCATCGTGGCCCTGAAGGACCAGCCGAACATCAACGCCACCTATGACGACGAGGCGGGTATCCTGACCCAGCATGCCGCCGTGCATCTGGGCATCGCCGCCCAGACGCCGAACGGCCTGATGGTGCCGGTGGTCTGCCACGCCGAGGCGCGCGATGCCTATGACACCGCCCTTGAAATCGCCCGCGTGTCGGGTGCGGCCAAGGACGGTTCGGCCAAGCGCGAGGAGTTGTCGGGTTCGACCATCACCATCACCTCGCTGGGTACGCTGGGCGGTGTGGTGCACACCCCGATCATCAACCATCCGGAAGTCGCCATCATCGGTCCGAACAAGATCCTTGATCGCGTAGTGGTCAAGGATGGCCAGATGGTTGTGCGCAAGATGATGAACCTGTCCTCCAGCTTCGATCACCGCATCGTCGACGGCCACGACGCGGCAGTCTTCGTTCAGAAGATCAAGAACCTGCTGGAAAATCCGGCGACCCTCTGGATGTGATCTGAACGACCTAACCCCTTCCGCTCTTCCCCGCGGAGGCGGGGACCCAGGCTTTAGCTTCGGACCCCGCCCTTGGCCTTTTATACCTACATCATGGCCAGCCGCAGAAACGGAACCCTCTACACGGGGTCTACCGATGACATGGGATTGAGGGCGTGGCAGCACGCGCAAGGGGTAGGGTCCAAGTTTACCGCCCAATATGGCGTAACCACCTTGGTCTGGTTCGAGGCGCACGAAACGCGGGATGCCGCGTTTCACCGCGAGCGTCAGATCAAGAAGTGGAACCGCCAATGGAAACTGCGGCTGATTGAAGAGATGAACCCTGGCTGGCACGATTTGACTGAGAGGTTGAGTGCCTAGTCAAAACCTGGGTCCCCGCCTCCGCGGGGATGAGCGGAGAGTGGGATGCAGACCCTGAAAACCAAAGTCCTGATCATTGGTGCGGGCACGGGCGGCTATGTGGCCGGTATCCGGTGCGGGCAGCTGGGTCTGGAGACTGTGCTTGTGGATGCGTCCGCTGGCCTTGGCGGAACCTGCCTGAATGTGGGCTGTATCCCGTCCAAGGCCATCATCCACGCGGCGGGCAAGTATGAGACCGTGGCCAAGGCGGCGTCGGATGCGGGCACGCTGGGCATTACCGCGTCTGCGCCCGCCATCGACCTGACCAAGACGGTCGAGTGGAAGGACGGCATCGTCAAGAAGCTGAACGGCGGAGTTTCGGCCCTGCTGAAGAAGGCCAGGGTCAAGGTCATCAAGGGCTGGGCCGAGTTCTCGGACGCCAAGACCTGCACCGTCAAAACCGAGGATGGCGACATCCGCATCACCGCCGAGCACGTCATTCTGGCCACCGGTTCCGAGCCTGTGGAACTGCCGTTCCTGCCGTTCGGTGGCGACGTGATTTCCTCGACCGAGGCCCTGAGCCTGCCGGAAGTGCCGAAGAAGCTGGTGGTTGTCGGCGGTGGCTATATCGGTCTGGAACTGGGCATCGCCTTCCGCAAACTGGGTGCCGAAGTCGCCATTGTGGAAATGGCCGACCGCATCCTGCCGCTCTATGACAAGGCCCTGACCGATCCGGTCGCCAAGTGGCTGGAGCGTCACGGCGTTGAGCTGATGCTGGGTGCGCGCGCCGGTGGTTTCGGTGACGGCAAGCTGAACGTCACGGACAAGGACGGTAACCCGGTGCAACTGGCGGCGGACAAGGTGCTGGTGACCGTGGGGCGCCGCGCCCGCACCAAGGGCTGGGGTCTGGAAAATATGGGCGTGGCCATGGACGGCCCGTTCGTGAAGATCGACGACCGCTGCGCCACCTCGATGAAGAACGTCTGGGCCATCGGTGACCTGACGGGCGAGCCGATGCTGGCGCACAAGGGCTCGGCTCAGGGCGAGGTCGTGGCCGAGATCATTGCTGGTCATAACAAGCGTTTCGACCCGACCACCATCGCCGCCGTCTGCTTTACCGAGCCGGAGATTGTTTCGGCAGGCGTCGGGCCTCAAGAGGTTGAGGGCCGCAATGACGTCATTCAGGCGGTGTTTCCGTTTGCCGCCATTGGTCGGGCACTGGCGATTGAAGCGGGCGAGGACGGTGGCTTTGTGCGGGTGATTGCCGACAAGGCCGATCACCGCATCCTCGGCATTCAGGCCGTAGGCCAGCACGTGTCGGAACTGTCCAACAGCTTTGCCCAGATGCTGGAAATGGGGGCTGTGCTGGAGGATGTGGCCGGGACGATCCACGTGCACCCGACGCTCGGCGAGGCCTTCCATGAGGCGAGCTTGCGCGCCTTGGGGCATGCCATCCATATCTGAGATCAGGTCCTCCTGATAAAAAAACAGGGTCTAAAGAGTCTTGAGGGTCTCATCTGCTTTGTGGCGGATGGGGCCCTTTTGCTGTCCAGGGTGGCATGAGGGGGAAGTAGGGCGAGGAAATGGAGGAATGTCAGGCCGGGTTACGTTTGAAATCAAGGGGTTGGAGTGAGCGGATAGGATGGCACCCCCTCATCCGTCAGCCTTCGGCTGCCACCTTCTCCCGCGAGGGGAGAAGGATGAATAGCGTCTCGTGCCCCTTTACCCTTCTCCCCTCGCGGGAGAAGGTGGATCGCGCAGCGAGACGGATGAGCGGGCTTGTCGGGTGGCGGATGCGGAATGGCTGAAGGCCCGGGCGCGAGAGATGCGGCGCGAGCCTGCCCATTACGAGCGCCTGCTGTGGCGGCTGTTACGCGACCGCAGGCTGGGCGAGGTGAAGTTCAGGCGGCAGGTCGTGGTGGGCGACTATATCGCCGACTTTCTTTGCTTTGAGCATCGACTGATTATCGAGGCCGATGGCGGGCGGCACGAACCGGGGTCAGATGACGAGCGGGATGCTTGGCTGACGAGCCAAGGTTTTCGGGTGCTGAGGTTTAGCAATCAGATGATTGAAACGCGGGCCCATGAGGTGGTGGGTGCGATTAAGGCAGCGTGTGGCCCGCCTCATCCTTCTCCCCTTGCGGGAGAAGGTGGATCGCGCAGCGAGACGGATGAGGGGTGAGGTCGAGCCAAGTTGCCCCCTCATCCGTCAGCCTGTGGCTGCCACCTTCTCCCGCGAGGGGAGAAGGGGTTTTAAGCGTTAGTGGACCTGGGGTTTGCCGATTTGGAGGCCGGTGTCGTCAGCGGTGACATGGACCACGCTGCCGTCGGTAAAGTCGCCGGCGAGGAGTTTTTTGGCCATGGGGTCGACGAGGTCTTTTTGGATGACGCGTTTTAGGGGGCGGGCGCCGTAGGTGGGGTCGTAGCCCTTGTGGGCGAGCCAGTTAAGGGCGGTGTCGTCGAGGGCGAGGGTGAGGTGGCGCTCACTCATCAGTTGTTCGAGGCGTTTCAGCTGGATGCGGACGATGCCGCTCATCTGGTCGCGGCCCAGGCGTTTGAACAGGATGATCTCGTCGATGCGGTTGAGGAACTCGGGTCTGAAGTGGGCGCGGACCTGATCCATGACGAGGGGGCGGACGGCCTCGACGTCATCGCCTTCGGACTGGGCGGCGAGGAATTCCGACCCCATGTTGGAGGTCATGATGATGAGGGTGTTCTTGAAGTCGATGGTGCGGCCCTGACCATCGGTCAGGCGGCCATCGTCCAGCACCTGTAGCAGGATGTTGAAGACGTCCGGGTGGGCCTTTTCGACCTCGTCAAACAGGATGACCTGATAGGGGCGGCGACGCACGGCCTCGGTCAGGGCACCGCCTTCATCATAGCCGACATAGCCCGGAGGGGCACCGATCAGGCGGCTGACCGAATGCTTCTCCATATATTCCGACATGTCGATGCGGGTGATGGCGCTGTCGTCATCGAACAGGAACTCGGCCAAGGCCTTGGTCAACTCGGTCTTGCCCACGCCCGTGGGCCCCAGGAACAGGAAGGAGCCGATCGGCTTGTTCGGATCGTTCAGACCCGCGCGGGCGCGGCGCACGGCATCAGAGACGGCCTCAAGGGCATCGTCCTGGCCGACCACGCGGTGGCGCAGGGCGTCCTCCATGACGAGCAGTTTTTCGCGCTCGCCCTCCAGCATCTTGTCGACCGGGACGCCGGTCCAGCGGGAGACGACGGCAGCGATCTGTTCGGCGTCGACCACCTCTGCGGCAAGGGCGGAGGCTTTTTGCTCCTCATTGGCTTCGGCTTCTTCAAGCTGGCGTTCCAGTTGCGGAATCTGGCCGTAGGCGATCTCTGACGCACGGGCGAGGTCACCCGAGCGCTGGGCATTGGTCAGTTCCAGACGCAGGCGGTCCAGGGTCTCGCGCAGTTGGGCCGACTGGCCGACCTTGTCCTTGGCCGCCTTCCACGCCGAGGTCATGTCCTCGGACTGGGCTTCGAGGTCGATGATCTCGTCTTCCAGCTTTTCGAGGCGCTGTCTGGAGGCGGTGTCGTCTTCCTTCTTCAGGGCCTCGCGCTCGATCTTGAGCTGGACGAGGCGGCGGTCGATTTCGTCCAGGGCCTCGGGCTTTGAGTCGACGGCCATGCGCACGCGGCTGGCGGCTTCGTCGACCAGGTCGATGGCCTTGTCCGGCAAGAAACGGTCGGTGATGTAGCGGTTGGACAGGGTGGCGGCGGCGACAATGGCGCTGTCCGAGATACGTACGCCGTGGTGGACTTCGTACTTTTCCTTCAGACCGCGCAGGATGGAGATGGTGTCCGGCACCGTCGGCTCTTCGACCATGACCGGCTGGAAGCGACGGGCCAGGGCTGCGTCCTTTTCGACGTGCTTGCGGTATTCATCCAGGGTGGTGGCACCGACGCAGTGCAGTTCGCCGCGAGCCAGGGCGGGCTTCAACAGGTTGGAGGCATCCATAGCCCCATCGCCCTTGCCGGCACCGACGAGGGTGTGCATTTCGTCGATGAAGAGGACGATCTGGCCCTCGGCGGCGGCGACCTCGTTCAGGACGGCCTTGAGGCGTTCTTCGAACTCGCCCCGGTATTTGGCACCGGCAATTAAACTGCCCATGTCGAGCGACAGGACCTTCTTGTCCTTCAGGCTTTCGGGCACATCGCCGTTGACGATGCGAAGCGCCAGACCCTCGACAATGGCGGTCTTGCCCACGCCGGGTTCACCGATCAGGACGGGGTTGTTCTTGGTGCGACGGGCGAGGACCTGAATGGTGCGGCGGATTTCCTCGTCGCGGCCAATGACAGGATCGATCTTGCCGTCAGCGGCGGCCAGGGTCAGGTCGCGGGCATAGCGTTTGAGGGCGTCATAGCCGTCTTCGGCGGAGGCTGAATCAGCCGTCTTGCCCTTGCGGATGTCAGCGATAACGGTGTCGAGCCTGTCGGCGGTGACGCCCGCAGATTTCAGGACTGCCGCAGCCACACCACCTTCGCGGGCAAGGGCGGCCAAAAGCCGCTCGGTCGTGACGAAGGCGTCGCCGGCGGCCTTGGCGTCTTCTTCGGCCCTGGCGAGGACGCGGGCGGTGTCACCGTCCATATAGAGCTGGCCCGAGCCGCCCGTGACCTGCGGGCGCTTCTTGAGGGCGGTTTCGATGTCGGTGACGGCGCGGTTGGCGTCACCACCGGCCTGGGTGATCAGGTTGCGGGCCAGGCCGTCGCGTTCCTCGAGCAGCACCTTCAGGATGTGCTCGGGCGCGAACTGCTGGTGGCGGCGGGCCAGTGCCAGCGACTGGGCCGACTGGATCGCCTGTTTGGCGCGGTCGGAATATTGGTCGATGTTCATTCGGTTTCCCCTTCAGAGGCGGAAGTGTTGAACAGTGCCTTCCTGGAAGCACACCGTCCCTGATCCAGATGTAGGAACCCGCCAGAGCTCCTCAAGGTCCCGGCGAAGAATCGGAACCTTTGCCGTCAGGCCCGGTTCATGCGCCATGGTTTCTTCCCACAAGCGCACCTTTATCGGTGCCAGCACGGTCATCGGGCTTCTGCTCGTGACCGCCCTTGTCGCGCCCGATCTGACGGATCAGGTGTTCGGGGCCGCCCAGGCCTGGACCATCGACACCTTTGGCTGGCTCTATGTCTCGGCCACGGTGATCTTCCTGGTGCTGATCGTCGCCCTGGCGGTCGGTCCCATGGGACGGCTGAAGCTGGGGCCCGATGATGCCGAGCCGGATTTTCCCTTTGTGTCCTGGGTCGCCATGCTGTTCGCCGCCGGCATGGGCATCGGCCTGATGTATTTCGGTGTGGCCGAGCCGGTGCAGCATTACATCACGCCGCCCGATGTCGAGCCCGGCACTGTCGAAGCCGCGCGCGAGGCCATGGGCATCACCTATACGCACTGGGGCTTTCATGGCTGGGCCATCTATGGCCTGGTCGGCCTGGCCCTGGGCTATTTCAACCACCGCAAGGGACTGCCGCTGGGGATGCGGTCCGTCTTCCATCCGCTGATCGGGGACCGCATCTATGGGCCGATCGGGGACCTGATCGACATCTTTGCCATCTGCGGCACCCTGTTCGGCATCTCGACCTCGCTGGGCCTGGGCGTCAGCCAGATCGTCAGCGGCCTGAGCGCGGTCTTTGGCCTGCCGAACACGCCGTGGATGCAGGTGCTGCTGATCTTCATCGTCGTGGGCATGGCCACGGTGTCAGTGCTGTCGGGCGTCGGCAAGGGGGTGCGGCGGCTGTCCGAGCTGAACCTGGTCATCGCCGTCTGCCTGATGCTGTTCATCCTGCTGGCCGGGCCGACGCTGTTCCTGATCCGGGCCTATGTGCAGAACTTTGGCCTTTATCTGGACCACTTCGTCATGCGCAGCTTTACCCTCTATGCCTATGAGCCGCGGGCATGGCTGGCGGACTGGACCCTGTTCTACTGGGCCTGGTGGATTTCCTGGTCGCCCTTCGTGGGCCTGTTCATCGCCCGCATCTCGCGCGGGCGCACGGTGCGCGAGTTCATCATCAGCGTGATGACCGTGCCGGTCTTCTTCACCTTCTTGTGGATGACGGTCTTTGGCAACTCGGCCCTGGCGCTGGACATGGGCCCGGCCCAGGGAGCCATCGCCCAGGCGGTGCAGAACGACCTGTCGACGGCCCTGTTCACCTTCCTGGAATACTTCCCCCTGCCCATGGTGACATCCCTGCTGGCGATTGCCCTGGTCATGGTCTTCTTCGTGACCTCGGCTGATTCAGGGGCCCTGATCCTGGCCAATCTGTCGGCACCCAATGTCGATGGCGATGCACCCAGGTGGATGCGAATCTACTGGGCGGCGGCCCTGGCCCTGGTGTCGGCCGCCCTGCTGCTGGCAGGCGGGCTGTCAGCCCTGCAGACCGCGACCCTGCTGGCCGCCCTGCCCTTTGCGCTGATCCTGCTGATGATGGGCTTCAACCTGGTGCGTCAGATGAATGCCGACCTGAGCGGGGATGTCATCGAACAGGCCGGTGCCCCGCTGGGGGCCAGGCTGAAGCTGATCTTTGCCCCGGCCACCCGGCCCCAGATCCTGGCCCAGATCGCCACCACGGCGGCCCCGGCCCTGGAAGAGGTCCATGCGGCCTTCCGTGCCAACTCCGAGATCGCCCAGCTGGAAAGTGCCGAGGACCGGGTGTCCCTGACCATCGAGAACGAGCGCGGGCCGTCCTTCCACTATACGGTCCAGGCACGGTCGCGACCCCTGCCCGCCCTGACGGCCACCGAGGCCCGACTGAACCAGAGGGCGATGGAGTGGCGCATGGTGACGGCCAGCAGCGACAGCCGCCGCGCCCACGACATCACCGGCTTTACCCGCGAAAAGATCGTCGCTGACGTCCTGGACCACCTGCATCGCTGGCGCGCGGCCCTGTAGGGCGTTCGGACCGCTTGAAGGACGCCGGTCGGTCGGCCTATGACCGGAGGCTGGTGGGGGAGAATGCCATGCCAGGCTTGCCGGTTGAGATGGCCCAGCTGCTGCCCTTTGTGGCGGCGGTCATCCTGATGGAGATCACGCCCGGCCCCAACATGGGCTGGCTGGCCCTGGTGTCGCTGTCGCAGGGGCGGGCGGCGGGGCTGGCGGCCGTGGCCGGGATCACCCTGGGCCTGACCCTGTGGATGGTGGCAGCGGCCTTTGGCCTGACCGAGGTCGTGCTGCGCTGGCCCGCGCTTTACCAGACGATCCGCTGGGCCGGGGTGGCCTTCCTGCTCTACCTGGCCTGGGATGCCTGGCGCAGCACCGGCATG
>DLIT01000154.1:5801-7074 GCA_002483865.1 Brevundimonas sp. UBA7635 | reverse complement strand
TTCCATCGCGTGCAATCCCTTGAAACCTGCCCGGTTCTAGCGGTCGCACCGCCGAACGCCAAGGCTTCGTGCAGCGCGACCCGTTGACACTGCCCCGCCACCGCTCCTATCTCATCGCCTGCCTGTCGGTCGGGGCCGTAGCTCAGTTGGTAGAGCGCGTCGTTCGCAATGACGAGGTCAGGGGTTCGATTCCCCTCGGCTCCACCAGGTCGCCCGGTGTTCGGGTGTCAGGCATTCCGGGAAAATGTGCAATCAGGGCGTCCGGCCGTGGCCTCGGCGGGGGCGTAGCGAATCCAGCGTCGCATTGACAAGGATCAAGGGTCTCCTATCGTCCGTGGCCTAGGGTGCTTCAGCATTACAGGAGAGCGCGATGAAGGGTTTTGTCGATGATATCGACCGGCTGACGGTCGAGAACACGGACTTCCGGCGGGTGCTCTATACGGGCAAGTTCCTGCAGCTGGTGCTCATGACCCTGCAGCCGGGCGAGGAGATCGGCGAGGAGGTCCACGAAGACCACGACCAGTTCTTCCGCATCGAAAAGGGCCAGGGCGAGGTCTGGATCGACGGCCAGTGCACCCGCATCAAGGCCGATGACGCCATCATCGTCCCGGCCGGGGCCCGCCACAATGTGATCAACACCGGTGACAGCTCGCTGAACCTCTACACCGTCTATGGTCCGCCCGATCACAAGGACGGGATCGTCCACGCCACCAAGGCCGAGGCTGAGGCCGGCGAAGAGCATTTCGACGGCACGACGACCGAATAGTCCGGGAAGACACGGGGGCGGGCTGCAGGGCCCGGCCCCTGGTCTGTTTGCCGGCTTGTCTCAGGCCTCGCCGTAGAAGCTGCGATACCAGTCGACGAAGTGGCCAATGCCCTCCTCGACCGGGGTGGCCGGCGCATAGTCCAGAGCCTTGCGGGTATCGCTGACGTCCGCCTCGGTGTCGGTCACGTCACCGTCCTGCATGGGCATGAGATTGAGCTGCGCCTTGCGACCCAGGCGGGCTTCCAGCACCTCGATATAGCGCATCAGCGGCACCGGCTGGCCCGCGCCCAGGTTCAGGATGCGCCACGGGGCCACCCCGCTGGTGGCCGGGTTCGGGGCCGTCGCCTGCCAGTCCGGATCGACGCGGGCGGGCCTGTCGAGGGCAGCGACCACGCCGGTCACGATGTCATCGATATAGGTGAAGTCGCGCGACATCCGGCCCTGGCCATAGACGTCGATCGGCTCGCCCCTGAGGATGGCGCGGGTGAACTTGAACAGGGCCATGTC
>DLIT01000154.1:0-5728 GCA_002483865.1 Brevundimonas sp. UBA7635 | reverse complement strand
GGCATAGGAATGGGCCATGGCTTCATTGGCCAGCTTGGTCGCCGCATAGACGGTCAGGGGATGGTCGGCAGGACTGCGGACTGAAAAGGGCAGGGCCCGGCTGGCCCCAAAGACTGAACTGGTCGAGGCAAAGACCAGGCTGGTGGCCCCGGTCGCTCGGCAGCCTTCCAGGATCGACAGGAAGCCGACCACATTGGAGTCCACATAGGTCTCTGGCGCTTCCAGACTGTAGCGGACACCGGCCTGGGCAGCGAGATGGACCACTCGGCGCGACCGGCTGTCCGCAAAGAGGCGGGCCATCCCCTCCCGGTCCGCCAGGTCCAGATCGTAATGCCGGTAGTTCGGACAGGTCAGCAGCTGATCCAGCCGTGCCTGCTTCAGCGCCGGGTCATAGTAGGCGTTGAGATTGTCCACGCCGATGACCGTCTCACCCCGCTCAAGCAGTTGCCGGGCTGTGTGGAAGCCAATGAAGCCTGCGGATCCGGTGACGAGAACAGGGTCGTGTGACATCAGTTTGCGATAAGACCTTGTCGGAGAAGAGACCAGAGGTTTTGATCCGGTCAGGCCTCAGGGAATCAAGGCCGCTACTGTCGGTGCGGGCTCGGCGACGCGCGCGGTCAGGTTCAGGACACAGGACAGTGCCAGGCAAAGGGCCGCACCTGCCATCACCTTGCGCATCAGGCCGGGGGAGGGACTGAGTGGGCGCAGGAACAGGATGATCAGCAGGCCGAACAGGGCCAGCACGCCGGGCATATCCATGCCAACGCCCAGGAAAACCAGATGGGCCAGCCCCATCAGCCAGCCGCTGACCAGAACCGCGCCGATAGCAGGCAGGATCAGGGCGCGTGGGTCATTGAGGTCCGGTCGAATCAGGGCCGTTACCGCCGCCAGTGCCGAAGCGACCAGGGCAGGCCAGGTCAGCAGCAGGGCTGCCTCGGGGGCCACGACCTGCAAGGCCAGGCCAGCAACCGCCACCAGAAGGATCAGGCCAAGCCAGCAACTCCACAGGGACGGCACCCGTCGCAGCGGCCAAAGCGACAGCCCGGTCGCGACCAGGCCGGCCCCCAGAATCACTGGATCGAAGCCGCCAAGGATCAGGACCCCTGCTGTGACAACAAGGCTGACGACGGCGGTAGCGCGAGGGTGCTTGTGGCGGCCCCCGCCCAGCAGAACCAGCATCAGGGCCAGGATAGTCAGGGCGGCACCCGCCTCCATCCACGGCATTCGGTTCAGCAGGACATAATAGGCGTCGGACGAGTCTGCCCGACTGCTCAGCGGGCCAGCCAGAAGACGTGTCGCCTGGACCAGGACCAGGCCCGTCGCCATAAGCCAGAGCCCATCCACACTGCCCAGCAGCACACTGCGATAGCCCAGGTCCATGGTCTGGCGAATGCGCCACAGGGCCAGACCCGCAAGCGTCAGGGTCAAAGCGATGACAACCCAGCCCATGGCCATCGAATGACTGATCAGAAAGAGCCCGAAAATATCGGCATAGACAAGGTTGGGGCTCTTGCGCGGCAGGGTGGTGACGCGAACCAGGGCGTCTGTCGCCTCTAAAGCCTGCGAGCCGATATGCTGCACCGATCCCTGGTCCAGATTATCCGGTGTGGAAGCGGCAGCGTGGTACTGGCCCGGTCTGCCAATGAAGGCCAGGTTCAGGCCACCGATGCCGCGATCCTTGGGCAGGGTGAAGTCTGTCCCGTTCGGCATCTGCTCGTACATGAAGACGGCGAGCGAGGTTGAGGTTGTGCCCCCATCAGCGCGGCGCATGGCCTGGCCGAACAACTGGATGGTCTGGCCATTGTTCGTTCCGGTCTCGAACATGGCCGCGCGACCACCGCCGCCTCGCGCTTCCAGATTGACGACGGCTCCGATGCGATCGCGCAGAGGGTGTTCGCTGAAAAACAGGCGGGCCCCGTCGAGGTTCAGTTCCTCGGCGTCGGTCAGCAGAAGGATCAGGTCCCGCCGGATAGGGCCCCGCGCCTTGATGGCGCGCACGACCTCGAGAGCGGCGGCCACGCCGGTAGAGTCGTCTGCGGCTCCCGGCGATCCGGCCACGGTGTCATAGTGGGCCATGATCACGACTGGGGGCTGGGTCCCATCGGTGCCAGGCAGGCGTCCGATCAGATTGATAACCTCCAGATCGAGGGCGGGCGGTGCACCGCTGACACGCTCAAGGCGACGCAGAGCCTGCGGCGACAGGGGGCCAGTCTGCTCGGATGGAGCCAGGCCCAGTTCCGTCATTCTGCGTAGCAGATAGGCCCGCACCCGCCTGTGTTCGGCTGATCCGACCGGATGCGGGGCCTGGGCGATCTCGCGCACGTCCTGCATGGCGCGGGCTGCTGAAAAGGTGTCGGATGCGGCGTCCAGATCCCGGACGGCTGGCACCTGGCCGGTCCAGATCGACAGGCCCAGGGCCAGGACCATGGAGCCCAAAAGCAGCAGCAGTCGCATCCCGCAGTCTCCCCGAACCCCAGAACGGACAATAGGCCCGCGCGCGACGGCAAGATCAAGGGTTAGTCAAATGCCCACAGGTCGACAGCCCGGGTCTGCGGTTCAGGCTGCGCGGCTGAACCGCGACGGTGCCTTGACGTAGAGGCCCTTGCGACCCGCAACCGGACGAAAGGCCGTGCTGTCAGCTTCCGGATACTCATCAACCCCCATGAACAGGCAGCCATCATCGACGAGGCGATCGGCCAGAAGCTCCAGCACCTGGGCGCGCCGGTCCGGCTCCATGTCGTTCAGGACATAGCGGCAGAAGATGACATCGAATTGGCCCCGCTCGGCGGTGTCATCCAGCAGGTTGGCGCGCTCGAAGCGGATGGTCTGGCGCAGTTCGGCGCGGGCGCACCACTGGTCCTCGACCTGTTCGAACCAGTGCAGCATGCTGCGCGCCGACAGGCCCTTCTGGATCTCGAACGAGGTATAGAGGCCGCCGCTGGCTCGCCGAATAGCATGATGCGACAGGTCCGTCGCCAGGATATCGACCTGGGCCTTCTGTTCCAGGGCGGACATAGCCAGGGAGTAGGCTTCCTGGCCGGTCGAGCAGCCGGCCGACCACAGGCGCACCCTGCGACCGGTACGCGCCGCCGCAAGAGCCGGGATCAGCTCGTGGTGATAGATGTCAAAAGCCGCACGGTCGCGTCGGAAGGCGGTCTCGCTGTTCAACAGGGCCTCGATCACCGACCAGGACAGGGCGTTCAGCGGCCTGCCCCATATGGTGGTCAGCAGGGCCTCGACGTTATGATAACCCTCGCGCCGTGCCACCGGGCCAAGGCGATGTTCAGCCAGGTGAACGCGGTCCTCGTTCAGGCGATAGCCCGCATGGGCGGCCATAAGCTGTTGTAGCTGACGGAAATCCTCGGGCGTCATTCAGTACACCCCGGCTTCGATCAGCTTGGACTGCAAGATCTCGCCGTCGAAGGGTTTCATCACATAGTCATCAGCTCCGGCATCCAGCGCCTCGGCAATCCGGTCGGCCCGGGTCTCCACCGAGCAGAACAGCACCTTGACGGCACGGCCATCAGGACGGGCGCGTAGGCGCTGCAGAAAGGTGAGGCCGTCCATCACCGGCATTTGCCAATCCAGCAGGATGGCGTGGGGCAGGGCGGAACCGCACAGGGTCAGGGCTTCGGCTCCATCGGCGGCTTCCTGAACGTCAAAGTTCAGATCCTCGAGGATCCGGCGGGCCACCTTACGGATGATCCGGCTGTCGTCGACGATGAGACAGGTTTTGGGATCCACGGGACAGTCCTGCAGGCATACAAACAATAAAGCGCGGCAGCGCTCCTACCAGACGCAGTCTGCTACAGTGAAGTTAATGGAGCATTGGTAAACGGCCAAGGCGTCGGGGCGGGCCGCGGCTTAGGCGGGCAGCCTGGCCAGAAGGCCGACGCGGCCATCGTCAGTGGCGACATTGAGCTGGCCGCCTGCCTCGTCGATCGCCAGCCACAGCCAGTAGGGCTGTATCCATTGGCCCGGCAGCCCCTCGATCAGGCGCTGGCCTCTCAGGCCTGTCAGGGCCTCGGGCTTGAGTCGGGCCCGTGGTCCTTCGGCTGAGCCGACCATGATGGTCTCGCCACTGTCCTTGCGGCTGGTCAGGGTGGCGGTGCCGCCCATGGCCAGGCTGCCCAGGGTCATCCAGGCCAGGTTGATCAGAATGCGGGCTTCGGCCTTGCTGAAGATGACACTGTCCTCGATGCGCCAATCCAAGCTCGCCCGTCCGCCCTCGGCCAGCCCAGCCACCAGATCGCGTAGCTGGGCCGAGTTGAAGGCTTCGCTGCTGGTCGCCGCGCCAAAGGCAACGCGCGCGAAATGGACATGGGCCACCATCTTGCGCGCGCTCTGGCGGATCAGGCCCAGGGCATCGTCGCGCATGTCGTGGGCCGAAGGGTCTTCCAGCAAATCCAGGCCCGACATGATCGCCCCGGCCGGGCTGATGAAGTCATGACAAAGCTTGCCCGCGATATAGGCGGCCAGTTCGGCGCGGCCCTCAGGCAGGCTCTGGCCATCACCGGTTGCAGGCAGGGCGGGATTCAAAGACGGATCGGCAAGGGTCATGGACGAAGGCTCTGAAACAGGAGCGGTCAAGGCTGGCCTGATTTGCCAGTTCTTGAAACCGCCTCCATGGGATATCGAGGGCGCGACATGACGCACTCCATAGATACTGATCTTGCAAGCGGCCGTCTGGCCGAGGTTATCGCTTCCATCGCCGAGGAGGCCGCGCAGGTTATTCTGCCCTACTGGCGCTCGGGCACGGTGGTGGAGACCAAATCGGACGACAGCCCCGTGACCATGGCTGACCTAGCCGCCGAAGCCCTTATCCTTGATCGGTTGCAGGCGGCCTGGAGCGGGATCGACTTTGTGGCCGAGGAGGACAGCGCCGAACATGGCGTGCCGCGCCATGTGGGCGATTGGTTCTGGCTGATTGATCCGCTGGACGGCACCAAGGGCTTCATACAGGGGCGTGAGTGCTTCACCGTCAATATTGCCCTGGTGAAGGGCCAGGCCGTGGTGGCCGGTGTCGTGACAGCGCCCGCGATGGGCGTGACCTGGGCCACGACCTCGCCGGGGCAGGGGGCGGTGCGTCGCGCCCTGGGCGAAGCCTGGCGTCCGATCCAGGTGCGTCAGCGCGTAGAGGACCGCGTGGCCCTGCTCAGCCATAGTGTAAAGGAAGACGAGGCGCGGCGTCTGGCCGCCCGCTATGACTGCACCGAATGGCAGGCCATGGATTCCTCGATCAAGTTCTGCCTGGTCGCCGAGGGGCGCTATGATGCCTACCCGCGCACCGGCCCGACCTGTGAATGGGATACGGCCGCGGGGCAGGCTGTGCTGGAGGCTGCTGGCGGGCGTGTGCTGGGATCGAATGGTCAGCCCCTGGCCTATCGCAAGCCCGGTTTCCGTAATGGAGCCTTCACGGCCATGGCGGTCTGAAATCCCTGCCCCATTTTTGCCAAAACTGGCGTTTGATCAAAAACTTGAAGCTTTGATGAAATAGGGGTTGTGGACTCGGGGGTCGGTGCGTATATCGGCCGCTCGCTCGGTGACGGGCTGGCCCGGAGGGGTTGGCGCGGCGCTGGGGTGGCGGCCTTCGGGGCTGGATCGCGGCTTTCAAGTGCGTGATTTGGCTCTGGATTTTTTGGATTTGGTCTTCGGATCGGCTCTGAAAAAAGATCGAAAGATCTGGTTGACATGGAGGGTGTGGATCGGTAGATACCCGCCTCCTTCG
>DLIT01000155.1:4391-31636 GCA_002483865.1 Brevundimonas sp. UBA7635 | reverse complement strand
CATCGCCCGCGCCCTGGCCAACAGCCCGCGCCTGCTGCTGGCGGACGAGCCGACCGGCAACCTGGATCCTGTCACCAGCCAGGCTGTGTTCGAGGCCCTGCGCGAACTGGCCAAGACGACAGGCGTCGCCGCCCTGATCGCCACGCACAACATGGAACTGGCCGGCCACATGGACCGCGTCTTCGCCCTGAAGGACGGCCATCTGGAGCAGCGCGCCGCCGAAAGTCAGACCTATTAGGACGCGATGAGGCGTGTCTCCGCCTCGGTCGGCAGACGGTAGGCCAGCATCGCGCAGCGCATGGCGGCGGCGCCGAGCAAAGGCGCAACGTCATCATAGGCCTGTCGGTCGGGGCAAAGCGCACGGCGCAGGGCCAGGGTTTCGCCAGGCGTCAGAACCGGCTGCGACAGGGCCAGCACCCGCTGGACGCGGAAAGGGACTGTCTCGCGCCAGACCTCACGGGTCACGGCCTGGCACGGGCTGACGCCCAGCAGGCGCGCGAAGTCGTCTACAGCCGAGGGGCAGCCTTCCACCGCATAGATGATCTCTTCGTCGATCCCGACCATGACCCCGGCCAGACCAAGGCTGCGCGCTTGATCACGACGCATGTCGGTCAGGGCGGGCCAGCGCGAGCTGCTCATGAAGCCGGAGGGAGGGCGAGCCAGAAAAACGGCGCTTTGCAGCACGTCGAGCCTCCCTGTTCCCCATCGGATAACTTCATTATCGTTCGGCATAGGCGGGAGCGGATCAACTGCGTGGGACTACGAGGTTTTCTCGCGAGAAAGCTTGCGTATTTTCAACCGTATGATGCTTGATGGCGCCGTCGATAATCGAAATGATCAGATCACGAACAAAGCAGGGCGCCCCATCACCGAAGTCGCCATCATCGACGACGATCGAGCGTTGCTGGAACTGACGCTTCTGGCGGTGCGTGAGGCGGGCTTTTCCGTTGTTGGTTTTCACGAACCGCTCGACGCCCTGATGTGGGCCTCTGACGCGGAGCCGACCTGCATCATCGCCGACCTGAAGATGCCGGGGGTCGAGGGGCTGGATCTCGTGGCGGCCTTCTGCGCGTTGAACCGTCACGCTGTCATTATCGTCAGCGCCTTTGTGGACGTGCGAACGACCGTCGACGCCATGCGGTTGGGCGTTGACGACGTCCTGCCCAAGCCCGCGACGATCGATGAGTTGGTGCGCGCCCTGCGACGGGGCATGACGGCGCTGGCTGCAACGCCGCCGCGTGAAGAATTGACCTTCACCCGTCGCGAACGACAGGTCGCCGAAATGCTGGTCGAGGGCCTGACGACCAAGCAGATCGCCCAGAACCTGGAGCTCAGCCCGCGCACGGTGGAATTTTTCCGCGCCAGCCTGCTGCGCAAGACCCAGTCCCCCAATTCGGCCGCCCTGGCCTCGGCGCTGACCCGTCTCGGCTTCCTCGCGAATTGAGGTTGACGAGAACAAAGCGGCAACATAGAACAAATGGGCAACATTTGATCTGGGGATAAAATCAATGGCGCGTTGGGTGAGGGATCTGCTGTCGCTTGCGTCCTGCGGCGGCTTCGTCTGGATGGTCTGGCAGGCGGCCTTTCTGGTGACATGACTGCGCCCCGCTGAGGGGCGACTCCCTGCATGATGACGATGCGTCGTTCTTGGCGGCGCTATGATGCGGAGTTTTCGATTGGCGGATGCGGTGAACAGTCAGGGCTTTGTCCACCTGCGGGTCCGCAGCGCCTATTCGTTGCTGGAAGGGGCGATCAAAGCCAGCAAGATCGGCAAGATTGCGGCTGACGCGGGAATGCCGGCGGTCGGCGTGGCCGACCGCGCCAACCTGTTCGGCGCGCTTGAGTTCAGCCAGACGACCAAGGATGCAGGCGTTCAGCCCATCGTCGCCTGCGCCTTGCCTGTGCTCGACATCGGCGGGCAGGTCGCCCAGCGCTGGGCCAAGACGCCGACGGTCGTCCTGATCGCTCAGAACGAGCAGGGCTGGCTCAATCTGTGCGCCCTGTCTTCGGCCGCCTACCTCGATGCGGGCGAGATGGCCGAGCCGGGGGTGCCCTGGGGACAGGTTGTGGATAAGTCCGAGGGACTGATCCTGCTGTCCGGCGGGCCTGACGGACCCGTTGATCCTTTGTTCGTGCAGAAGAAACCGGCTGAGGCCGCCGCCGCCCTGGCCGAGATGAAGCGGGTCTTCGGCGATCGTTTCTATGTCGAGCTTCAGCGCCATGGCCTGTCCAGCGAGACGGTGGCCGAGGGGGGGCTGGTCGAATGGGCCTACACTCACGATGTCCCGCTGGTTGCGACCAATGACGTCTATTACGCCAAGGCGGCGCAGGCGAAGTCGCACGACGCCTTGCTCTGCATCTCCGACGGCGCCTTCACGGGCCAGGAAGATCGCCGCCGCGTTACCGGCGAACACTGGTTCAAGTCGGCCGAGGCGATGCGCGAGCTGTTCGCCGACCTGCCCGAAGCCTGCGACAACACCATTCAGATCGCGCGCCGCTGCGCCTTCCTGGTCAAGACGCAAAAGCCGATCCTGCCGCGCTTCGACACCGGGGCCGGCCGTTCCGAGGCCGATGAACTGGCGCACCAGGCGCGCGAGGGGCTGAAGGCGCGGCTGGAGAAGAACAAGGCCTATGCGCCCGAGCAGGACTACTGGGACCGCCTCGAATGGGAGGTCGGGATCATCCAGCAGATGGGCTTCCCCGGCTACTTCCTGATCGTGTCGGACTTCATCAAGTGGGCCAAGCTGCATGATATCCCCGTCGGGCCGGGGCGGGGGTCGGGCGCGGGCTCGCTGGTGGCCTGGTCGCTGACCATCACGGACCTGGATCCCCTGCGGTTCGGCCTGCTGTTCGAGCGATTCCTGAACCCCGAACGCGTATCGATGCCCGACTTCGATATCGATTTCTGTCAGGAGCGGCGCGAAGAGGTCATCGACTACGTTCAGGACCATTACGGCAAGGATCGGGTGGCCCAGATCATCACCTTCGGCACCCTGCAGGCGCGGGCCGTGCTTCGCGATGTGGGTCGTGTGCTGCAGATGCCGCTGGGCCAGGTGGATCGTCTGGCCAAGATGGTGCCGGCCAACCCCGCCAACCCTGTGACCCTGGCCCAAGCGATTGATCTGGAGCCGCGCCTGCGCGAGGCGCGTGACGCCGAAGCTTCGGTCAAGGCGCTGCTGGAGACGGCGCTGGAGCTTGAGGGGCTTTACCGCAACGCCTCGACCCACGCGGCGGGCATCGTCATCGGCGACCGGCCGCTGACGGAGTTGGTGCCTCTGTATCAGGACCCGCGCTCCACCATCCCGGCCAGCCAGTTCAACATGAAGTGGGTCGAGCCTGCGGGCCTGGTGAAGTTCGACTTCCTGGGCCTGAAGACCCTGACGGTTCTGGACCGCGCCAAGGGCTATCTGGAGCGGCGCGGCGCGGCTCAGGACTGGGGCCTGCTGCCGCTGGACGACCCTAAGACCTATGAACTGATGGCCTCGGGCCAGACGGTCGGAGTGTTCCAGCTGGAATCCCAGGGCATGCGCGACACCCTGCGCAAGATGCGCTGCGGTTCGATCGAGGAAATCACCGCCCTGATCTCCCTCTACCGGCCGGGGCCGATGGAGATGATCGACACCTATATCGACCGGAAGTTCGGTCGGGCCGAGGTCGACTATCTGCATCCCAGCCTGAAGGAGGTGCTGACCGAGACCTATGGCGTCATCATCTATCAGGAACAGGTGATGAAGATCGCCCAGATCCTGGCGGGTTACAGCCTGGGCGAGGCCGACCTGCTGCGTCGGGCGATGGGCAAGAAGAAGAAGGAGGAGATGGACTTCCAGCGCCTCCGCTTCGTCAAGGGCGCGTCCGAGAAGGGGGTGCCGGAGAGCCAGTCCGGCTCCATCTTCGACCTGGTGGCCAAGTTCGCGGGCTATGGCTTCAACAAGTCGCACGCGGCGGCCTATGCGCTGATCTCGTTCCAGACGGGCTGGCTGAAAGCCAATCATCCGGTCGAGTTTTTCGCCGCCTCGATGAGCCTGGACCTTTCGAACACGGACAAGCTGGCGGTCTTCTATCAGGACTGCCGACGGTTCGAGGTGCCGGTGCTGGCGCCGGACATCAACCGCTCGTCCGCCGACTTTGATGTGGCGTGGAAGGACGGGCAGGGCAGCGTGCTTTATGCGCTCGGCGCCATCCGAAACGTGGGCCTTGAGGCGATGCGCCACGTCGTCGAGGTGCGCGAGACCGGCGGGCCGTTCGCCGACATCTTTGACTTCCTGGAGCGGGTCGATCCCAAGGCGGTCAACAAGCGCGCGCTGGAAGGACTGGCGCGAGCGGGCGCCTTCGACAGCATTCATCCGAACCGCCGCCAGCTGTTTGAACAGGCTGACGTCCTGATCGCCTATTGCCAGAGCGTTGCGGCTGAACGCGCCTCGGCTCAGGTGAGCCTGTTCGGCGCCGATCAGGCTGGGGCCGCGCGTCCGCGCCTGAAGAGCGTCGAGCAATGGGCCGGGCCGGACAAGCTGGACCAGGAACTCTACGCCGTCGGCTTCTATCTGTCGGGCCACCCGCTGGAGGAACTGACGCCCGCCTTGAAGCGCAAGCGGGTGACCTTCGTGGCCGAGGCGCAAGGGCTGGCTGAAGCGGGGCATGAAGCCTTTCAGATGGCGGGCGTCGTGCGTCGTCGTCAGGAGCGGGCCAGCGCCCGCACCGGCGAGAAGTTCGCCTTCGTCACCTTCTCGGATCCGACGGGCGAGTTCGAATGCCTGTTTCCGCCCGAACAGCTTCGGCGTTGCCGCGAAGTCCTGGAGGTCGGGACCTCGGTTCTGGTCAGGGTGCGGGCCAAGGCGGCGGACGGGGAGGTGCGCTTCTTCGGCGACGACGCCAGCCGCATGGATGTGCTGCTGGACGACGCCCAGATCGGGTTGCGCGTCATCCTGTCGGCGCAGTCGGCGGACGCCGAGGCGCTGAAGGCGCGGCTGGATCGGGCGCGGGCGCAAGGCAAAGGCGGCGAGGTCTGGCTGCAGGCGACGCTGGGCGGCCGCACCGAGGTCGAGATCAAACTGCCCGGACGCTATCGGCTGGATGCCGCATTGCGCGGTGCGCTGAAAACTGTGCCGGGTGTGGTCATGCTGGAAGATGCCTGATCAGGCGTTTTTCTTTGCGCAAGTGCCAGCCAGTGCTTGCGTTTTTGCCGCATTACCCGTAGAGGGGCGGCGCACTTCGCACGTGGGTGAGGCGCGGTCGGGGAGAAATCCTGACCTGCTCCGTTCCGAGGGACCGCCGGTCCTTTAATCACCCACGCTACGTTTGATCGGAAAAAGGATAATACGATCATGGCTCTGCCTGAATTCTCGATGCGCACCCTGCTGGAAGCCGGCGCTCACTTTGGTCACCAGACGCACCGCTGGAACCCGAAGATGGAACGCTACATCTTCGGTTCGCGCTCGAACATCCACATCATCGACCTGTCGCAAACCATGCCGCTGATGCACCAGGCTCTGGTTGCAGTTCGCGACGTCGCTGCCAAGGGCGGCCGCGTGCTGTTCGTCGGCACCAAGCGTCAGGCCGCCGACCCGGTCGCTCAGGCCGCCACGCGCTGCGCCCAGTACTACATGAACAACCGCTGGCTCGGCGGCACGCTGACCAACTGGCGCACCGTTTCGGGTTCGATCCAGCGTCTGCGCGAGCTGGAAGCCATCATGGATGCCGGCGGCGAAGGCCGTAACAAGAAAGAGCTGCTGACTCTGCAGCGCGAAAAAGACAAGCTTGAGCTGTCGCTGGGCGGCATCAAGGACATGGGTTCGGTTCCGGACATCATGATTGTCATCGACACCAACAAAGAGTCGATCGCGATCCAGGAAGCTCGCAAGCTGAACATTCCGATCGTCGCCATCCTCGACACCAATTCGGATCCGGACGGCATCACCTACCCGGTTCCGGGTAACGACGACGCTGCCCGCGCCATCCAAACTTACTGCGACCTGTTCGCTGACGCCGTTCTGGACGGTCTGGCTGCTGGCGCTGCTGCCCAAGGCATCGACCTGGGCGCTCTGGAAGCTCCGGTTGAGCCGGCTCTGGTTGAAGAAGCCGCTGCCGAAGCTCCGGCTGCTGAAGAAGCCGCTCAAGGCTGATTTCTGACAGTTCGTCCCTATATAGAGGCGAACTGACGTCAAACCGACATGCGGCCGGGCTAATGGTCCGGCCGCTCAATCGAATTTCAGGAGAAGAACATGGCCGAGATCACTGCCGCCCTCGTGAAGGAACTTCGCGAGCGTTCGGGCGTCGGCATGATGGACTGCAAGAAGGCGCTGGTTGAAAACAACGGCGACATCGAAGCAGCAATCGACTGGCTGCGTGCCAAGGGCCTGTCCAAGGCTGCCAAGAAGGCTGACCGCGTCGCCGCTGAAGGCGTTGTCGCTGTTGCGACCGAAGAGAACGGCGCTGGCGAGACCGCTGCTGCCATCGAGTTCAACGCTGAAACCGACTTCGTTGCCCGTAACGACCTGTTCCAGACCGCAGCCAAGCAATTCGCTCAGCTGGGCCTGAAGAACGACGGCGTTGAAGCCATCTCGGCTGCAACCCTCGAAAACGGCCGTACCGTAGCGGACGAAATCACCCAACTGATCGCCACCATCGGCGAGAACATGACCCTGCGTCGTTCGGCCCGTCTGTCGGTCGAGCAGGGCGCTGTGGCTTCGTACGTCCACAACGCTGTGTCGCCGGGTATCGGCCGCATCGGCGTGCTGGTCGCCATCGAAGGCGCTGGTGACAAGGCTGCTGTCCGCGAACTGGGCCGCAAGATCGCCATGCACGTGGCAGCGACCGCTCCGCTGGCTCTGGACACCTCGGACCTCGATCCGGCGGCTATCGAGAAGGAACGTACCGTTCTGATCGAAAAGGCCAAGGAAGAAGGCCGTCCGGACAACATGATCGAAAAGATCGTGGAAGGCCAAATCAACAAGTTCCAAAAGGAAGTTGTTCTGTCGAAGCAGCCGTTCGTGATGGACCCGGACGTGACTGTCGAGCAGCTGGTCGCCAACACCGGTAAGGAACTGGGCGCTGAGCTGAAGCTGGCTGGCTTCGTGCGTCTGGCTCTGGGCGAAGGCGTCGAGAAGGCCGATACCCCGGACTTCGCTGCTGAAGTCGCTTCGATGACCGGCGGCAACTAAGCCTAAAAATCTTCCCTATTGGAAAGATAAAGCTAAAAGGGCGCGTTCGGCTTTGGTGGCCGGCGCGCCCTTCGTTTATGATGGAGCCGCCGATTCCCCTAGCGCGGCTGCCTGATCAAGTTTTTACGGACCCAAAAGCATGACCGACGCCCCTTCCGAATTCCGTTACAAACGCGTTCTCCTGAAGGTGTCGGGCGAAGTGCTCATGGGCGATCAGGCCTATGGCATCGACATGAAGACGGTAGA
Organism: Brevundimonas sp. UBA7635; assembly: GCA_002483865.1. Lineage (GTDB taxonomy): Bacteria > Pseudomonadota > Alphaproteobacteria > Caulobacterales > Caulobacteraceae > Brevundimonas. The sequence goes on along the minus strand of DLIT01000155.1, from coordinate 24,233 downwards.
GGTCGTTGCCCAGGCTGTGGCCGACGTGGCCCGTCAGGGCATCGAAATCTGCCTGGTAATCGGCGGCGGTAACATCTTCCGCGGCCTGTCCAAGGCGGCAGAAGGCATGGATCGCGCCAATGCCGACTATATGGGCATGCTGGCCACCATCATGAATGCACTGGCCATGCAGGGCGCGCTGGAAAAGATTGGTGTTGATACGCGCGTGCAGAGCGCGGTGCCGATGAACACCATTGCCGAACCCTACATCCGCCGTCGCGCCCTTCGTCACCTTGAAAAGGGCCGCGTCGTTATTTTTGCCGCGGGCGTCGGCGCGCCGTTCTTCACGACCGATTCGGGTGCGGCACTTCGCGCTGCGGAAATGGGCTGTGATGCTCTGCTGAAGGGCACAAGCGTGGATGGCGTCTATACCGCAGATCCCAAGAAAGACCCGACGGCTACGCGCTATGATACTCTGACCTATCAGGAAGTGCTGGCAAAAGACCTGCGCGTCATGGATGCATCGGCTATTGCCCTGATGCGCGACAGCAATGTTCCGATTGTCGTCTTCTCCATTCGCGAAGAAGGCTCTCTGAAGAAGACCCTGACGGGCGAAGGTACCTTCACCGTCATCACTAACAAACCGGCCTAAGGGTCGGCCTAATTTCGATCTAGGACACTTCACTCATGGCGAAACCTGATCTCAAAGTTTTCCGCGACCGCATGGATAAGTCGGTCACTGCCCTCAAGGACGACTATGCTGGTCTGCGCACCGGTCGCGCCAACGCCGGTCTGTTGGATCCGGTTCAGGTCGAGGCCTACGGCTCGCTGTCGCCGCTGAACGCTGTGGCTGCCGTTTCGGTACCGGAACCGCGCATGATCTCGGTCAGCGTATGGGACAAGGGCATGGTGGTTTCGGTCGAGAAGGCCATCCGCGCTGCCGGTCTGGGTCTCAACCCGGTCGTTGACGGCCAGACCCTGCGTATTCCGATCCCGCCGCTGACCGAAGAGCGCCGCAAGGAGCTGGTCAAGCTGGCTGGCAAATACGCCGAAGACAAGAAGATCGCCGTGCGCAACGTGCGTCGCGACGCCAATGACGAGCTGAAAAAGGCCGAGAAGGCCGGCGACATTAGTCAGGACGAACAAAAGAAGATGGAAGCTGAGGTCCAGAAGGACACTGACGCCGCCGTCAAGCGTATCGACGAGGTCTTTAAGGCCAAAGAAATCGAGATCATGCAGGTCTAAGGCCGTTACGGCCTTTTGAACCAAGGACCAGACCCGATGTCTTCGGCCCAGTCACCGGCTCCTGCAAAGGGGCCAAGCCATGTTGCCATTATCATGGACGGCAACGGTCGCTGGGCCGAGCGTCGGGGCGTGCCCCGTTCGCTGGGGCATAGGGAAGGGGTGCAGGCCCTGCGCCGCACCATCAAGGCCGCGCCCGATCTGGGCGTGAACTGTATGACGGTTTTCGGTTTTTCGACCGAGAACTGGAGCCGCCCCAAGGACGAGGTTTCCGACCTGATGGGGCTGGTACGCGCCTTTGTCGGCACGGACCTGAAACGCCTGGATGATGCGGGCGTGCGTGTCCGTATTCTGGGCCGCCGCACCGGCGTGCCGCGCGATATCGTCGAGATCATCGACCGCGCCGAGCGCCAGACGGCCAACAACACAAAATTCCTACTGCAAGTAGCCTTCAACTATGGCGGCCGTGCCGATCTGGTGGATGCGGCGCAGGCGATGGTGGATCGCGCCGCTTCGGAAGGCCGCTTCGATGTGACCGAAGAACTGTTTGGTCGCACTCTGTCGACCGCCGATGCGCCGCCGGTGGACCTGATCATCCGCACCTCCGGCGAGCAGCGCCTGTCGAACTTCCTTCTGTGGGAGGCGGCCTATGCAGAATTGGTATTTCAGGACATCCTGTGGCCCGACTATGGAGCCGAGGCCCTGGCCGAGGCGGTGGCCATCTATCGGGCGCGGGACCGCCGTTACGGCGGCCGTCCGGCTGAAGCCGACAATCTGGTAAAGGTGGCCGCAGTCTGATGGCACTCAAGGTCGGTGATATTGGCCTGAGGGCTGCGTCGGCATTCGTGCTGGCACCCGCCGCCGTTCTGGCGACCTGGGCTGGGGGAGGGTGGTTCACCGCCCTGGTCGTGGCTGCCAGCGTCATGCTGGCGGCTGAATGGTCCCGCATGAGCTCGCCGACCCGGTGGCGCGGCCTGACCATGGCTATTGGCGCGGCGCTTATCGCGGCTGTCCTGGCCGCCCATGCCGGGCAGATGTCGGTAGCCCTGCTGCTGCTGGTGTTCGGAGCCTTTGCCGCAGGACTTTATGCTCGGTCGCGCGGGATTGAGACCCTGGATGCCACCTACGGCGTTCTCTATCTGGGCTGGCCCTGTGTCCTGCTGATCTGGCTGCGTGACATGCACGAGGTGCAAGGGCTGTACTGGACGGTCCTGGTCTTCGCTGTGGCCTGGTCGGCCGACATCCTGGCCTATCTGGTCGGCAGCGCCGTGGGAGGTCCCAAGCTATGGCCGCGCTTTTCACCCAACAAGACCTGGTCCGGATTTATCGGGGGCCTGATCGCAGGCATGGTGGCCGGGGCCGCCATGGCCGGATGGCTCGACATGGGCCGCCTGAATGCTGTCTGGGGTGGGGTGCTGGGCCTGGTTGCCGCCCTGGCCACCATGGGCGGTGACCTGTGGGAGAGCGCGCTGAAGCGGCGCTTCGGGGTCAAGGACGCCGGTAACATTATTCCTGGTCACGGGGGGCTGCTGGACCGGGTCGATGGGCTGATGTTCGCGGTCGTCGCCGTAGCGGCCGGGCGCGTGATCGTGCTGCTGCTGGAGCGTGGGGCGTGATCTGCCGCAAGGTCAGTGTATTGGGTTCGACTGGCTCGGTGGGCACCTCGACCCTCGACCTGATGGCTCAGGCAGAGGCTATCGGATCGGGGCGATTCGAGGTCGAGGTCCTGACTGGCGGTCGCAATATCGCCCGATTGGCAGAACAGGCGCGACGCTGGAAGCCCCGGCTGGTCATTACCGCCTATGAGGAGGGGCTGGACGACCTGCGCGCAGCACTTATGGGGCTGGACGTCGAGGCCCAGGCAGGGGCCCAGGCTATCGAGGAAGCAGCTCAGCGTCCGGTTGACTGGGTGATGGCCTCTATTGTCGGAGCGGCTGGGCTCAGGTCTGCCTGGGCGGCAGCGGGAACAGGGGCGACCCTTGCACTGGCCAACAAGGAAAGCCTGGTCTGCTGTGGCCCGGCGCTGATTGAGCGGGTCAGGCAAGGCGGCGGCCAGCTGATCCCGGTTGATTCCGAACACTCGGCCATCTTCCAGGTCTTTCCCCATGAAGCGCCTGAAGGCGTGGCGCGGCTGGTGCTGACCGCCTCGGGCGGCCCCTTCCGCACCAAGGCCTTAGCTGACATGAAAAATATCACGCCGGAACAGGCGGTTGCGCACCCGAACTGGAGCATGGGGTCAAAAATTTCGGTCGACAGCGCGACCATGGCCAACAAGGGTCTGGAGCTGATTGAGGCGGCCTATCTATTTGATATGCCGAGCGACAAGATTGATGTGGTGGTGCACCCGGATTCCATTATCCACAGCCTTGTAGAATATGTTGACGGCTCCACCCTGGCCCAGATGGGTCCGCCGGACATGAAGACGCCGATCGCCTGCGCCCTGTCCTGGCCACAGCGAATGGCCTGGCCCGCCCCCCGGCTAGACCTTGCTGCGCTTGGCCAACTGACGTTTGAAGCCCCCGACACGGATCGCTTCCCGGCCCTGGCCCTGGCGCGACAGGCCCTGGCTGAAGGCGGTGTCGCTCCAATCGTCTTCAATGCGGCCAATGAAGTCGCGGCCCTGGCTTTCCTTGACCGACGGCTGGCCTTTCTCAATATTGCCGCAGTCGTCGCCGAAACCCTTGATCGGATGACGAATGCGAAGATGGACATCACGTCCGACAACGCCTGTGACGCGGCCCTGGCCGTCGATGCGGACGCCCGTCGGATGGCCCTGGATGCCATCTCCGTCATTGCGAATGCTGCCTAAGGGCGACCGGAGACATTGACTGGCATGCTAGGCTTTCTAGGGCAGGCTCTGATCTATGTTGTGCCCTTCCTGATCGTTCTGACCGTAATCGTCACGATCCACGAGCTGGGGCACTTCCTGACCGCGCGTGCGTTCGGGGTGAAGATCGACCGCTTTTCCATCGGCTTTGGCCGGGCCATCTTCTGTCGCACGGATCGACATGGGGTCGAGTGGCGTCTGGGGTGGCTGCCGCTGGGCGGCTATGTAAAGTTTTCGGGAGATCTGGATGCCACGGGCGTTCCCGACAAGGAAGGGCTGGAGGCCCTGAAGCGTCAGGAAGAGGCCGAGCATGGCTCCGGTGCCGAGCAGCGCCTTCTCTATTTCAAACCGCTGTGGCAGCGCGCCCTGATCGTTGCCGGGGGGCCCCTGGCCAACTTTGCCCTGGCCATCTTTATCTTTACCCTCCTGTTCAGCTTCCTGGGCGTGCAGCAGTGGCCGGCGCGTGTCGGCGAGGTTCAGCCGGATTCCCCGGCCGCCGCCGCAGGGTTTAAGGCCGGTGACCTGATCACCCACATCAACGGCCGCACGGTCGAGGACAGCACGGACGTGACTCGGGTCGTCAGCCTCAGCTCGGGTGATCCCGTTCGCTTCACGGTCGAGCGCGGGACGGGCACGGTCCAGCTGGTGGCCACGCCCGAGCGCCGGACCGAGGATGATCCGCTGGCTGGCCGCATTGCGGTTGGCCGCGTTGGTCTGATGCTGACCGCCACGCGTGCCGACGTCCGCTATGTTCGCTATGGCCCGCTTGAAGCCGTAGGGCAGGGGGTCAAGGTTACCTGGTCCACGCTGGAGACGACCGTCACCTATATCGGTCGCATCCTGACCGGCCGCGAATCGGGTGACATGCTCAGCGGACCGCTTGGGATGGCCAAGGCTTCCGGGGCCTTGACCAAACAGGCGGTCGCCGTCACGCCTGATCCGGTCCTGGCGGCCAAGAACCTGGGTCTGACCCTTGTTCAGTTTGCTGCCATACTTTCGATCGGAATTGGTTTTCTAAATCTGCTTCCGATACCGGTTCTGGATGGGGGGCACCTGATGTTTTACGCCTACGAGGCCGTGGCTCGCCGTCCGCTGGCCGCCCGAATCCAGGAAGCCGGATATCGCATTGGCCTTGCGCTGCTGGTCAGTTTAATGTTGTTCGCGACCTGGAACGACATTCAGAAACTCAATTTCTTCAAATTCCTCGGCGGGCTCGCTTCATGAGCCGACGCCAGCCCCCGATGGTTCAACGTATGCCCAAGAGCGATAGTCACCCTATGAACAGAGCACGTGGCCGTATCCTTGGACCGAGCGTTTTGGCTCTTGCCGTTGCTGCCGGCCTGGTTGGTCCCGCTTTGGCGCAACAGGCCCCGGCGCAGGCTGATCCGCAGGTCACCGTGGCACCGGCCGACGATCGCGCCCAGGTGAACCGTATCCTGGTTCGTGGGAACCAGCGCATCGATGCGACCACGGTCCTGTCCTATCTGCCGATCCAGCCCGGTGACATGATCGATGCGGTCACGATCGACCTGGCCGTGCGGACCCTGTCGCGCACCAACCTGTTCGCGAACGTTCAGCTGGGCCTTCAGCCGAATGGCGATCTGGTGGTCGAGATTGTTGAAAATCCGATCATCAACCAGGTCACCTTTGAAGGTAACAAGGCCCTGACCGAAAAGAAGCTGCGCGATGAGGTCACCATCCGTCCGCGTGGCATCTATACCCGCGCTCGGGTGCAGGAAGACGTCGGCAAGATCGTCGAACTGTACCGTTTGTCGGGCCGGATCTCGGCGACCGTGACGCCCAAGCTGGTCCAGCTGGAACAGAACCGCGTCGATATCGTCTTCGAAATCGACGAGGGCCCCGAGACCGGGGTCGCAGCCATCACCTTCCTGGGCAATGAGGCCTTCTCGGACAACGATCTGCGCGAGGTCATGGTAACAAAGCAGTCGCAGTTCTGGCGCCTGTTCAGTTCGAACGACAATTTCGACCCGAACCGGATCGATTATGACCGAGAGCAGCTGCGCAAGTTCTACCTGAACCGTGGCTATTATGATTTCCGGATCCTGTCCTCGATTGCCGAGCTGAAGCCCGACAACCAGGCGTTCGGCATCACCTTCACCGTCGATGAGGGTGATCGTTACAACTTTGGCGAAGTCAAGGTTGTCACGGAAAGCGACCGTCTGAATGGCGACTTCCTGACCCGCCTGCTGCCGATCCGTTCAGGCGACCTGTATGAGAGCGACCGCATCGAGCGGGCTGTCGATACCCTGACCTTTGCCGCCGGTTCGGCCGGTTATGCCTTCGTCGAGATCAACCCGACCTATCGCGCCAATCCCGAGACGGACACGGTCGATGTGACCTTCAACGTCAAGGAAGGCCAGCGCGTCTATATCGACCGCATCAATGTGGTCGGTAACACCCGCACCCTCGACTCCGTGATCCGTCGCGAACTGGCGGTGGGTGAGGGCGATGCCTTCAACCGTTCGCTGGTTGAGCGCTCGCGTAATAATTTGCGCGGCCTGGGCTTCTTCAAGGATGTGAAGATCGAAGAAACCCGGGGCAGCGCCCCGGATCGGTCAATCGTCAACGTGACGGTCGAGGAACAGCCGACCGGCGAGCTGTCGGTGGGTGCCGGCTTCAGCTCGGTCGACAGCTTCATGCTGAACCTGGGCATTACCGAGCGCAACTTCCGGGGACGCGGCCAGAACTTTGTTGCCCGCGCGGAATGGGGTTCGCTGCGCCAGCAGGTCGACTTCCGTTTCACCGAGCCCAAGTTCATGGGCCGTGACCTGCGCGCGGGCTTCGACCTGTTCCACACCCGTTATGATCTGAGCGAGTACTCGTCCTATGACTGGCGCTCGACCGGTGCGGGTGTGCGCCTGACCTACCCGCTCAACTCCTATTCGGCGCTGAGCCTGCGTTACTTCCTGAAGGACGACGAGGTCATCATTCCGGCCGGCTACTGCACCGGTTCGTCGGGGGCCTATTCGACCCTGTGCGATCAGGCCGGGGCCTATATGAACTCGGCCATCGGCTATACGCTGAACGTCAACCGCGCCAATGATCCGGTGCGTCCGACACGTGGCTGGTCCGGCTCCATCCGCCAGGACTTTGCCGGTGTGGGCGGGGACGTGAACTATATCAAGACCGAGATGGAGGGGGCCTGGTACTATGGCTTCAGCCCGCGCTGGGTCGTGACGCTGCAGGGGTCGGCGGGCTACATCAGTGGCTGGAACGGCGACCCGATCCGCATCAACGACCGCTTCTTCAAGGGCGGCAACAGCTTCCGTGGCTTCGAGACGGCCGGTATGGGGGCTCGCGACCTGACCACGACCGACGCCCTAGGCGGCAACTTCTATGCCATTGGCACAATCGAAATGACGGTGCCAAACTATCTGCCCGAGGAATATGGCATCAAGACCTCGGTCTTTGCCGACGTTGGCACCATCGGTATGCTGGACGATCGCTACATGATCGACCGCACGACTGGCCTGCCCAATCCGAACATTGTGGATGAGCTATCGCTGCGGGCTGCGGCGGGCCTGAGTATTCACTGGCGTTCGCCGATGGGCCCTATCCGTTTCGACCTGTCCAAGGTTCTGTCGAAGGAAGACTACGACAAGACCGAGACCTTCCGTTTCTCCACCTCGACCCAGTTCTAACAGCAGCTTATAGCCTGCCATAAAGGTTCAAGATGAAACTGTTTGCTATTGGCGCTGCCGCGCTTGTTTCGTTCGCCGCGACTTCGGCCATGGCCCAGGCTCAGGGCCCCGCTTCGCACGGCGCTGCCATCCCGGGCATGTGCGTCTACTTCAACCAACTGGCCATGGCTCAATCAACGGCCGGTCAGGCTGTGCAGGCCCGCATGGAGCAGCTGGCCCAAGAAGTTCAAGGCGAGATCGCTCCCTATGCCACTTCGCTGCAGTCGGACTTCCAGGCGTTGCAGGCCTCAGCCTCGACTCTGCCGGCTGATCAACTTAACCAGCGCCGCCAGGCCCTGCAGCAGCGCGCGCAGGAAGCGCAGGTCCTGGAACAGACCCGCGATGCCGAGTTGCGCTACACCTTGGCGGAACAGCGCCGCAAGATCTCGGAAGCGATCGAGCCGATCCTGATCGCGGTCTATCAGGAAAACAGCTGCAGCATCCTGATCGACCGTGAAAGTGCCTTCCTGGTCAACCCGGCCATGGATGTGACGCCGACCGTGATCCAGCGTCTGAACGCGGCCCTGCCGACCCTGTCGTTCAACCGTATGCCGGTCCCGGCCCAGCCGCAGTCCTAAGACTGGGCCATGCCCGATTCCCGGTTCTTTGAGACCCTGTCGCCCCTGACGGTGACTGAGCTGGCCGAGAAAATCGGCGGTGAGGTCCTTCGGGGCGGCGAGGTTGTCATCAGCGCCGTCGCGCCCCTGTCCAGTGCGGACCGGGGCGCAATCGCTTTTATGGGCGATCGCAAGTTCGCCGAGGCCCTGAAACAGACGCAGGCCGGGTGCGTGATCGTACCCGCCGCAGCAGCCGAGTTTGCGCCTGATGGCGCTGCCGTCATTGTTTCGGCTGAGGCCCAGGCGTCGTGGGCCCGGGCTTCGACCTTGCTGCACCATCCGATCCGTCTGGATCAGCAGGCGAGTCGGGAAGAGGCTGTCGAGGACGACAGCGTGGTCATTGAGCCGGGCGTTGTCCTGGGCAAGGGCGTGCGCATTGGTCGGGGCACCCGCATCGGGGCCAATACGGTCATCGGCCCGGGCGTCCAGATCGGCCGCGACTGCTTCATCAGCGCCAACGTCAGCGTCGGCTTTGCCCTGATCGGAGATCGGGTCAAGCTGCTGGCCGGGGCGCGCATCGGTGAGGCCGGGTTTGGCGCGGCAGGCTCCAAGGCAGGGCCTGTCGATATCCCGCAACTGGGCCGTGTCATTCTTCAGGACGGCGTGACCATCGGGGCCAACGCCTGCATCGACCGCGGAGCCTATGACGACACGGTCATTGGTGAAAACTCCAAGATCGATAACCTGGTCATGATCGGCCACAACTGTCAGATCGGTCGCAACAACCTGATGGCCGCGCACACGGGTATTTCAGGCTCGGTCGTCACAGGCGACAACTGTATCTTTGGCGGACGGGCCGGCGTGGGTGACCACATAACCATCGGAACGGGCGCGCGTATTGCCGCCGGTGCCGGGGTCCTGGCCGATGTCCCGGCTGGCGAGACCTGGTCCGGCTATCCGGCCAAGCCCCTTAGACAATCCCTGAGAGAAGCCGTCTGGCTGTCGAAACAGGCATCCCAGCGTAAAGGCTCGAAAGAAGCATGAGCGAAGACATCAAGATCGACTATGCCGAAGTGATGCGGCGCCTGCCCCACCGCTATCCCTTCCTCCTGGTGGACAAGGCCGAGAACTTCGTCCCGGCAACCTCGATCACCGGGATCAAGAACGTCAGCCACAACGAGCCCTTTTTCCCTGGCCACTTCCCCATTGATCCGGTCATGCCGGGCGTCCTGATCGTCGAGGCTATGGCCCAGACGGGGGCCCTGCTGATGTCCAAGACCCTGGATGTGGCCGTGGCGGACAAGGTCATCATGTTCATGTCGATCGACGGCGTGCGCTTCCGCAAGCCGGCGCGTCCGGGTGATCAGTTGCGCATGGAGGTCAAGGTCCTGCGTGCGCGCGGCGATGCCTACAAGTTCCGGGGCGAGACCTTCATCGACGGCAAGCTGGCCGCCGAGGCCGAGTTCATGGCCATGGTCGTCAAGGTCGAGGAGCCCGCGGCGTGACCATTCACCCGACAGCCATTGTCGATGACACGGCGGTCCTGGGTCAGGACGTCCGGATTGGCCCGTGGTGCGTCGTTGGTCCCAATGTCACCCTGGCGGACGGCGTCAGGCTGGTCAGCCACGTGGTCGTCCAGCAGGACACGACGGTGGGGGCTCGCACGGTCATCCATCCGTTTGCGGTCATCGGCGGCGATCCGCAGCACAATGGTTACAAGGGTGAGCCGGTTCGTCTGGAAATCGGCAGCGACAATGTGATCCGTGAGCACGCTACCTTTAACCGCGGTACGCCGCAGGGGACGGGCGTGACCAGGGTTGGCTCGAACGGCCTGTTCATGACCGGGGCCCATGTCGGACACGACTGCGTCGTCGGAGACTATGTAGTCATGGCCAATAATGCCACCCTGGGCGGTCATGCTCAGGTGGGCGACAGGGTCTTCCTGGGCGGCCTGTGCGCCGTGCATCAGAATGGCCGCGTGGGGCAGGGGGCCATCGTCGGTGGCCTGGCCGCCGTGACGCGCGACGTCATCCCCTATGGCTCGGCCTGGGGCAACCACGCCAGCCTGCACGGGCTGAACCTGATCGGGTTGAAGCGCAAGGGCTATGGCAAGGACGCTGTGCGTCGTCTGTTGGCTGCCTACCGCGAGCTGTTCGAGGGCGGGGGCGTGTTCGCTGATCGTCTGGACGGCGTTGAGCGTGACTATGCCGATCTGCCTGAGATCATGGAGATTGTGGCCTTTATCCGTAACGGGGCCAAGCGCCCGCTGTGCCTGCCGGATCACGCATGACCACGAAGCCCAAGCTGGCCCTGATCGCCGGCAGTGGGGACCTGCCGGGCAAGATCGCGGCCCGGTGCGAGCAGGAAGGCCGGGCCATCTACATCGTCCGGCTGGCGGGCTTTGCCGATGGCGACAGCCATCTGGCCCGCTGGCCCGGCGGCGACTTTGGCATGGCCGAGATCGGCCGTATTCTGAAAGCCATCAAGGCTGAGGGCTGCGGTGCCATTTGTTTGGCAGGTTATGTGAACCGCCCTGATTTCAAGAGCTTGAAGCCTGATCTTAAGGGCGCAAGTCTGCTTCCCGGCATCATCGCCGCAGCGACGAAGGGCGACGATGCCCTGCTGCGCAAGATCCTGTCCGTATTCGAGCAGGAAGGCTTTGCCGTCGAGGGTGCCGATGACCTGTTGGGCGGCGAGGCCCTGAGCGCAGGTGCTCTGGGCGCAGTCGTGCCGACGCCCGACCAGATGCGGGACCTTCAGAAATCCCTGCATGTCGCGGAAAAATCGGGAGAACTGGATATCGGGCAGGGGGCGGTTGTCTGCGATGGCCTGGTGCTGGCGGTCGAGGCCCAGGAGGGCACGGATGCCATGCTGGTGCGGGTTGCCGGCCTGCCAGCGGACCTGCGGGGTCGGCCGGGCGCTTTCAAGGGGGCGCTGGGTAAGGCTCCAAAGCCGATCCAGGATCTGCGTGTCGATATGCCGGTGATCGGGCCCCGGACGGTCGAACTGGCCGCTGCGGCCGGGCTTGCCGGGATTGCCGGGCGAAGCGGCAGGCTGATCCTGATCGACCGCGATGCCATTCGCGAGACGGCTGACCGTCTGGGCCTGTTTGTCTGGGGTGAGGCATGAACCGGCCGATGAAGATCATGCTGGTGGCCGCCGAAGCCTCGGGCGACGCCCTGGGGGCTGGCCTGGCGATCAGCCTGAAACAGCGCCTGGCTGATGATGTCAGTTTCGTGGGCGTGGGTGGACCCCGCATGGCCGAACAGGGGGTGCAAAGCCCCTTCGATATCGCCGAGCTGTCGATCCTGGGCTGGATCGAGGGGATCAAGGCCTATGGCCTGGTCAAGCGCCGGGTAGCCGAGACCGTGGTCCTGGCCCAGGCTGAACGGCCTGACGCCGTGGTTCTGATCGACAGCTGGGGCTTTACCATTCGGGTGGCACAGCAACTCAGAAAGGCGCTGCCGGGGGTGCCGCTGATCAAGTACGTCGGGCCCCAGGTCTGGGCATCGCGGCCAAAGCGGGCCAAGGTTCTGGCTAACAGCGTGGACCATCTGCTTGCGCTCTATCCCATTGATGCGCCCTGGTTCGAAAAAGAGGGATTGGCGACCACAGTTGTGGGGTCACAGGCCCTGCACGTCGACATGAGCCAGGCGGATGGTGTCCGCTTCCGCGCCCAGCGCGGCATCGCCGCCGGTGCGCCCCTGTTGCTGGTGTTGCCGGGCAGTCGTCCCAGCGAGATCGAGCGGATGACGCCGGTTTATGAGGAAACGGCGCTGCGGCTAAAACGCACTGTGGCGGGGCTTGAGATTGCCGTGGTGGCGGCGGGGACGGTGGCGGATGCGGTCACTTCGCGCGTCGCCGCCTGGCCTTTTCGCGCCCACCTGGTGGCTGAGGCGGACAAGTATGATGCCATGAAGGCGGCCACGGCAGCACTAGCGACCAGCGGAACAGTTTCGACCGAGATTGCCCTGGCTGGCACGCCCATGGTCATTGCCTACAAGATCGACAGCCTGTCCTATGTGCTGATGAAGTGGCTGGTGACGGCGAAGTATATCACCATCCTGAATCTGGCTGCCGATGAAATGATCGCGCCGGAATTCATTCAGCATGATGCCACGCCCGACGTGCTGGTCGGCGCAGTGCAGCCGCTGCTCACTGATCCAACGCGCGCGGCGGATCAGGCTCAGCGGCAGATGGCTGTTCTGGACCGGATGGGGCGCGGCGGGGCCAATCCTTCGGAACTTGCGGCCGATGCCGTGATCGAGGTTCTTGACCGAAAGACGAAGGCCCAGTGAGGCTTTAGGCGAGTTCTATCCTTGCCAGGCGCTACCGACCTCCGTCGAACTATCGCGTCATCCAGGGCTTGGACGTGCCAGCCTTGGGGCGCGCTTCCTGCGTCAGTTTGAACCCGCTGCCCGGTTGTGACCGGGCGGCCAGCTTCGCCTGTTTCAGGCGCAGCGCCTTTTGTGCTGGGGTTTCGTTGGCGGAAGCAGGGGCGTCGGGCTTGTCAGTCATGCCCTCTCATACCACGACCGACTGTCAGATGCCTGTCTATAAAAAAAACGCCGGAGCATGAAGCTCCGGCGTTTCATTGTGTGTTCGGATCAGAAGGCCGAAGCTATCTGGACCTGGTACCGCCCGATATCAGCCGCGCTGGTCGATGGACACATAGTCGCGTTGCGACGGACCGGTGTACAGCTGACGTGGACGGCCGATTTTCTGGGTCGGATCCGACATCATTTCCTGCCACTGGGCGATCCAGCCGACGGTACGGGCCAGGGCGAACAGGACGGTGAACATGGTGGTCGGGAAGCCCATGGCCGACAGGGTGATGCCCGAATAGAAGTCGACGTTCGGGAACAGCTTGCGCGAGGTGAAATACTCGTCGTTCAGCGCAACCTTTTCCAGTTCCTTGGCAACCTGGAACAACGGGTCATTCTCGCGACCGGTGGCGGCCAGCACTTCATAGGCCGACTGTTGCATCACCTTGGCGCGCGGGTCGTAGTTCTTGTATACGCGGTGGCCGAAGCCCATCAGCTTGTATTTGCGGTCCTTAACGCCTTGTATAAACTCAGGAATACGGTCCGGGGTGCCGATTTCCTTAAGCATGTTCAGGGCTTCTTCGTTCGCGCCGCCGTGCGACGGGCCCCACAGGCATGCGATGCCTGCTGCGATACAGGCGAACGGGTTGGCACCCGACGAACCGGCCAGACGGACGGTCGAGGTCGAGGCATTCTGCTCGTGGTCGGCATGCAGGGTGAAGATGCGGTCCATGGCGCGGACCAGGCGCGGGTCAACCTGATAGTCCTCGGCCGGAACGGCGAAGCACATACGCAGGAAGTTCTCGGCATACGACAGGTCGTTGCGCGGCGAGATGAACGGCTGGCCAATGTGATATTTATAGGCGCGGGCAGCGATGGTCGGCATCTTGGCGATCAGGCGGATGGCCGAGATGTTGCGCTGGACCGGATCATGGATGTCCAGGCTGTCGTGGTAGAAGGCTGACAGGGCACCGACGGTGCCGACCATGATGGCCATCGGGTGGGCGTCGCGACGGAAGCCTTCGAAGAAGCGGTCGAACTGGGCGTGCAGCATCGTATGACGCGTAACGCTTTGCTCGAACTCTTCGAACTGGGCAGCGGTCGGCAACTCGCCGCGCAGCAGCAGGTGGCAAACTTCGATGAAGTTGGACTTCTCGGCCAGTTGATCGATCGGATAGCCACGGTGCAACAGTACGCCAGCGTCACCGTCGATATAGGTCAGGGCGCTTTCGCACGAGGCCGTCGAGGTGAAGCCGGGGTCGAAGGTGAAGGCACCGGTGGCACCATACAGTTTGCGAATGTCGATCACGTCCGGGCCGGTCGAGCCAGCCAGAACCGGAAGTTCGACGTTCTTCTCGCCGTAGGTGAAGGTCGCCGTACCGGCGGGTTTCGCTTGTTCAGTCATCTAGGCCCCTTTTGTTTTCTTCGGCCGGGCGCGGGGAGGCGTCGGCCTGTGTGGTTATGGGTGTTCACTTAGTCTGTTGCAGCGCATCATCCAAGCGTCCGAGACTTTCGTCGCGCCCAAGAGCGCAAAGAATTCTCGCAATATCAGGCGAAACCGATCCCCCTGTCAGCGCGCCCCGAACAGAAGGTCCAATTTTTCCGAAGCCTACACCTTCGCTTTCCGCAAAGGCTTTAAGTTCCGGCTCCAAGAATTCGATGTCCCAAGTCCCAAGTTTTGAGAGACGTTCACGCAGTCGTGAAAGTCGCTGTCCGCCTTCGCCCTCCAGCAGACCAGTCGTTTTCGCCTCGAGGGCGAGCGGGCGGGTCTTCAGGGCGAACTCGGTTTGGGTAACGAGGTCCAGAATCGTCTTGGCCCGATCCTTGATGAAGGGCATCGCGCGTAGCAGGCGGTTATCGGCGTCGGGTGCTATGGGCGTTCCTGCCCTTTCCAGGGCCTTCAACGTCAGATTGGCCAAGCGATCATCCTTGGTCTGGCGGATCCAATGGGCATTGACGTGGGCCAACTTGTCGAAGTCCAGGCGGGCCGGGGCCTTGCCGATGCCGGTAAGGTCAAACCAGGCGATGGCTTCTTCGTCGTTGAACAACTCGGCATCGCCGTGGGCCCAGCCCAGGCGGGCCAGATAGTTGCGCATGGCCTCGGGCAGGTAGCCCATTTCAGCGTATTCGTGGACCGCCTGGGCCCCGTGGCGCTTGGACAGCTTGGCTCCATCCGGCCCATGGATCAACGGGATGTGGACAAAGGTCGGACGGCTCCAGCCCAGAGCATCATATATCAGGCTCTGACGGGCCGCGTTGTTCAGATGGTCATCTCCTCGGATGACGTGGGTCACGCCCATGTCGTGGTCATCGACTACCACGGCCAGATTATAGGTTGGGGCTCCATCCGAACGCAGGATCACCAGGTCATCCAGCGACGAGGATTCCCAGCGCACGGTGCCCTGCACCGCGTCCTCGACGACGACAGCCTGGTCCAGCGGGCGACGGAAGCGGACCGTAAACGGCTTTTGCAGGTCTTCGGCGGTCGGCTCACGGTCGCGCCAGGGCGAGACGAAATCACGGCCTTCGGCCTTGGCCTGATCGCGCAGGGCTGCCGTTTCCTCGGGGCTCAGGAAGTCGCGATAGGCATGGCCGGTGGCCAGAAGCTGCTCAGCCACCTCACGGTGACGGTCGGCGCGGGCGAACTGATAGACCGGCTCCTCATCGCCGGTCAGCTGCAGCCAGTCCAGGCCGTCGAAGATGGCCTTTACCGCCGCCTCGGTCGAACGCTCCCGGTCGGTGTCCTCGACCCGGATCAGGAACTTGCCGCCCTGGCTGCGTGCATACAGCCAATTAAATAGTGCTGTTCTCGCGCCGCCAATATGCAGGTAGCCTGTGGGCGAGGGGGCGAAGCGGGTGACAACTGTCGAGGAGGGGGAGGTCATTGAGAAAGGGTCCGGTGCACAGGCCCTTATACGCCCGCGCGTGTCAAAACGAAGCCTTGCTGTAAGGCTATTTCGGGGCGTTATGACGCAGATGGCGCGCCAGGACGACCGGTGGCGACTATGGACGCCGGTCTTTTTTGGCGCAGGGTGCGGGCTCTATTTCGCTCTGACGGACGAGCCGCAGGTCTGGCCCCTGGTTCTGGTCGCTGTCCTGACCATCGGGATGTGGCTAGGGGCAAGGCTGCGAGGGCTGTCGCGGCGTTGGACCTTGCCTCTGCTTATGATGGCCAGCTTCTGTGGTGGGCTGGGCGTGGCAAAGCTGCGAACCGAGGCGGTGAGGGGGCCGATCGCGCCAGCCTTGGCCGAGCCGGTCGTCGTCGAGGCCTGGGTGATGGATGTCGACAGTCCTGGCCAGCGGGGTGCACGGATCGTAGTCGCCCCGGTCCATGTTCGCGGCCTGTCGCCTGAGAAAACACCCCACCGGTTGAGAGCGACGGTTCGGGGAGAGCCGCCGCGACCGGGCGAGGCCGTGCGGCTTTATGGCATCCTTAATCCACCCCCGCCGCCCGCCAGTCCCGGAGCCTATGACTTTGGCCGCAATGCCTATTTTCAGGGGCTGGGCGGGACCCTGTTTGCCCTAGGCGATACCCGGACCCTAACACTGGGCCCGCCGCCGTGGCGGGTGCGGCTGGCAATGAAGGTCAATGCGGCACGCTATGGCCTGGCCCAGCGCATTGTCGCGCGGCTGGGCCCGCGGATCGGGGGAATTACCGCCGCCATGACCACGGGCCATGAGACCTGGATCCGGGAGTCGGACCTTGAGGCCATGCGCGATTCGGGCCTGGCCCACATCCTGTCGATCTCGGGCCTGCATATGGCGATTGTCGGCGGATTCGTCTTCTTTGCCGCGCGGCTGGGCGTAGCAGGGATTCCGTGGCTGGCGTTAAGAGTGTCCGGAAAGAAGGTGGCGGCGACAGCAGGCCTGATCGCGGTGGGCACCTATCTGGTGATCTCAGGCGGGCCGCCCCCGGCCGAACGGGCCGCTATCACCGCCTCGATCGCCTTTTTTGCCATCCTGCTGGACCGCCAGGCCGTGACCATGCACGCCCTGGCCGTGGCGGCCATGGTGGTCTTGCTGCTGCAGCCCGAAGCCATTGTGACGCCGGGATTCCAGATGTCGTTTGCCGCCACCGCTGCCCTGGTGCCCCTGGTCGAGATCTGGCCCCGCCGCTTTCGTGAGATCTCGGTGCCCTGGCCGATAAAGGCGGTGCAGCGGCTGGGCAGCTGGCTGGCTGCCGCCTGTGCTGCCAGCCTGGTCGCGGGCATGGCGACGGGGCCCTTTGCCATGCAGCATTTCAACCGCACCGCCATCTATGGGCTCATCGCCAACATGGGCACGGCACCGGTGGCGGACTTTCTGATCATGCCAGCCCTGGCTGTCGGCGCGGCGCTGGAGCCTCTGGGGCTGGGCGCGCCCTTCCTGTGGGCGGCGGGGCAGTCGGTGGACGCCATGCTGGCGATCGGACACTGGGCGGCGAACCTGCCTGGCGCAGTGAAGTCGATCTCCAGCGCCCCGGCCGCGGCCCTGCCGATCGCCTTCATCGGCATATTGTTCATGTGCCTGTGGCGCGGGCGGTGGCGGCTGCTGGGTCTGCCGTTTGCGGCGGCTGTGCTGATCTGGCCGCGTCCGGCGCCGCCGGACATCTGGATCGGCGATGGTGGAGCGAATGCAGCCTATCGGCTAGAAAGAGAGGCGGTCGTGGTGCGGCCCGCGGTTCGCAGGTTCGCCAGCGATCTGTGGTCGCGGAGGCGAGGGCTGGAGCCAGTCGCGCGGTCGCCCGAGGGTTGGACCTGCAAGCGTTCATTCTGTGCGCCGGACGGCGGAATCGGGCCGCTGGCGCTGTGGTGGGGCAAAGCGGCGCCGACGGTCGAGCAGTTGGATCAGATGTGTCGTAGCGCTCAGGTCGTCAGCGTGCGCGCCGTGATCACAACGCTGCCGTCGTCATGCGAAGGGCGATTGGTGCTGGACGGGGCCGACTACGCGCGCGGCGGTTCGGTCGAGCTGTGGCGGGGCGAAGCAGGCCGATGGCGCGCCTTGTGGGCGGCTGAGGTGCGGGGACGGCGACCGTGGAGCGGGCCTCACTCCTAACCCGCTCATCCCGGCGGAGGCCGGGATCCAGTAAGAGCCAAATGTGCTGTCTCTGGCCGGGGGAGGCCGGCGGACAATCAAACGGTCCCGCTTGCAGCCAAAGCACTGGGTCCCGGCGTCCGCCGGGATGAGCGAAAAGAAGGCGCGCGTGGCGCCTTTGCCCCGTCCTCAGTGATACCGGCGCAGCAGGCCGACCAGCTTGCCCTGAACCTCGACCTGATCGGGGCCGAAGATGCGGGTCTCATAGGCGCTGTTGGCGGGCTCCAGGGCGATGGACTGGCCCTTCTTGCGCAGGCGCTTAAGCGTGGCTTCTTCACCTTCCACCAGTGCAACGACGATTTCGCCCGAGGTGGCGTTCTGCACGCGTTTGATGACGACCATGTCGCCATCAAGGATGCCCGCCTCAATCATCGAATCACCTTCGATCTCGAGCAGATAGTGTTCGCCCGAACCGAGCATGGTTTCCGGCACCGGCAGGCGGTCGGTTTCGTGCTGGATGGCGGCAATAGGGGTACCGGCTGCGATCTTGCCCAGCAGCGGCAGTTCGCGCACGTCATTGGCCACATCGGCGATAGGATTGGCTGGTCGGTTCTGACCCCCACCCTCGATCACATCGGGCTTGAACGGTGCGCGACCACGGGCCGGAGCGGCAGCGGTAGCCTGTTCGGGCAGTTTCACGACTTCGAGCGCTCGGGCGCGGTGCGCCAGACGGCGAATGAAGCCGCGTTCCTCAAGAGCTGTAATCAGACGGTGAATGCCCGACTTGGAAGCCAGATCCAGCGCTTCCTTCATCTCGTCGAAAGAAGGCGACACGCCGGTTTCCTTGATGCGTTCATGGATGAACATCAGGAGTTCGTGCTGCTTCTTGGTGAGCATGTCAGGGGCTTTCAGAACAAGGCGTGAACCGTTGCTAGATGTTCTGTAAGTGTTCTGGTTAAAAGTCAACTAACGCCAGACATGCGGTCGCGAAGTCGCAAGGGCGATGACAGATAAGATTTTCGAGAAGTGGAGGCGTTTCGGACCAAGAGCGGTATGCGCCACTCCGTACTTCATAAAGAAGGGGAGTGGCGCGAGTGACGGGGCTCGAACCCGCGACCTCCGGCGTGACAGGCCGGCACTCTAACCAACTGAGCTACACCCGCTTGGTCCCGTTCGCGCCGTGTCCGGCGGGAACGAGGGGGTGTGTAGGGGGGCTCGCGTTTCGGGTCAACAGAAAACTCGCAGACCCCTGAAAAAATACGCCAATTTTCGAAATGGCGATCCGTACCCAGACAGCAGAACGGGCGCTCCGACACCTCGAAACGCCCGCTAGAATGGCTGTTTTAAGCCTTGTCGCTGAGAGCCAGACCGGCCCCGTCCGGTGGTGTGGTGTCGCCATCTCCCAATGGCTTTTGCATGAAGATGACATCGCGCCAGCCGTCCAATTTCCAGCCCGCGGCGTGGAATCGACCGGAATCAGCGAATCCGCGTGAGCGGTGCAGGCCGATCGAGGCTGTATTCTCGGAATCACCTATTACCGCGACCATCTGACGGGCCCCAAGCCGGGTGCATTCCAGAATCAGATGGTCCAGCAGAGCACCGCCCGCGCCGATTCCCTGCGCCTGAGGATCGAGATAGATCGAATCCTCGACCATGTAGCGGTAGGCCTCACGGGCGCGGAACGGCCCAGCATAGGCATAGCCGACCACGCGGCCCTGATGCTCCGCCACCAGATAGGGCATGCCCAAGGCCTTCACATAGGCGAATCGCGCGCGCATTTCGGTCTCGCTGGGCGGCACCAGTTCGAATGTGCCGCAGGCGTCGCGGACCCATGACGCGTAAATGGCCGTGATGGCGGCAAAGTCGTCCTCTGCCGCCTCACGAATACTGACACCGCTCATCAGGAGAAGTCTTTCTCCCAGCCCTTGTTCACAGCCCAGATGGCGAAGGCATAGTCATGGGCGATGTCCTTCAGATAG
>DLIT01000155.1:0-4367 GCA_002483865.1 Brevundimonas sp. UBA7635 | reverse complement strand
CTTGGCCTCGATCTGGTCATACGGGCTGTAGGAGTGGATGTAGTCATAGGCCGCCGCGTCCTCCAGCGGATTGCCCCATTCGGGCCATTCCGGCGGGGTCAGCGGCAGGCTGGTGTCGCTCATGGTGTTGATCAGATCCACGAACGGCACGCCGCCGATGATGCCGGCCCAAAGTTCGGGACGCATATTGGTCACGGCCCCCATCAGCAGACCGCCGGCCGAGCGGCCCTCGGCCACGATGTTTCCGGCGCGCGCATAGTTCTTTTCGATCAGGTGATCGGCGGCGGCGATGAAGTCGGTGAAGGTATTCTTTTTGGTGAAGCGACGGGCGTTCAGGAACCAGTTCCAGCCCTTGTCGGCACCACCGCGAATGTGGGCGATGGCATAGATAAAGCCGCGATCCACCAGCGACAGACGGTTGCTGGAGAAGCTGGCAGCCATCGACATACCGTATGAGCCATATCCGTACAGCAGGACAGGGGCCGAGCCATCCACCGGCGTGTCCTTGTGGCGCAGGATGGAGACCGGCACCAGCTGGCCGTCGGACGCAGGCGCGTTCAGGCGCTCGACGACATAGTTAGCCGGATCGTGGCCCGAAGGGATTTCCTGCACCTTGCGCAAGGTGCGTTCGCGCGACTTCTGATCATAGTCATAGATAGAGGTCGGCGTGGACATGGAGTTGTAGCTGTAACGGACGATCGTCGTGTCGAACTCCGACGCACCGCCCAGCGACAGGCTATAGGCGGGTTCGTCCACGGCGATCTCGTGCTCGGCACCGGCGCGGTCGCGGATGATGATGCGGGTGTTGGCATCGGCCCGTTCCTGACGCGAGATGAAGTCCTTCGTCAGCGAGAAGCCTTCGATGTAGCGACCCGGCGTGTGGGGTACGACATCCTTCCAGTTCGCCTTGGCCGGAGAGCCCGTGGGGGCCTCGACCAGTTTGAAGTCATTGGCGTCATCGGCGTTGGTGCGGATGATCCAGCGGTCACCCCAGTGGTCCATCGAATACAGGCGACCTTCGACGCGCGGCTCAACCAGCACGGGCGTCGCGGTCGGGGTGTTGCCAGGGATCAGGCGCGATTCCGAGGTTTCCTGATTGGCGATGGTGACCATCAGGAAGGCATCGTCCGAGGTGCGCCCCAGACCGATGAACATGCCTTCGTCTTCTTCTTCATAGACCAGAGTGGTTTCACCGCCCTTGGCCGGACGACGGAAGATTTTGTCCGGACGACCGTTGTCGTTGCGGTTGGTCCAGAAGATCCACTGGCTGTCCGGCGAGAACGTCAGATCGCCGGTGGCTGAGTCGATCACGTCCGGCAGCACCTGACCGGTGGCCAGATCCTTCACATAGATCTTGTAGACTTCGGAGCCTTGGGCGTCTTCGGCATACGCGAACAGGGTGTGGTCAGGGCTGTGCTCGGCCTCGCCGACGACCGAATAGGCCTTGCCCTCGGCCAGCTTGTTGGCGTCCAGCAGGACTTCTTCGCCGTCGGTGCGACCACGCGGGCGGCGGCAGTAAAGTGGATGCTGATCACCGGCGTTGAAGCGGGTGTAGTACTCCCACGGACCATCCGCCGACGGCACCGAGGAGTCATCTTCCTTGATGCGGCCCTTCATCTCTTCGAACATCTGGTTCTGAAGCGGCAGGGTGGAGACCATCATGGCCTCGCGATAGGCGTTCTCCTCGATCAGGTTTTCCTTCACGTCCTGCTTGATCAGGGTTGGATCGCGCAGGACGGCCTGCCAGTTGACATCCTTCATCCACTGGTATTCGTCCGTACGGACGCGGCCCAGTTGCTCGATGCGGACGGGTACTTTTTTGGCAACGGGCGGGACGGGACGAGGCATTCTGGCTCCGGAAGTCTGGGCGTTTCGGGCGTGGGAAAGGGTAGGGGCGGCGGACATCAGTCCGACAGCAGCAGTCGATGCGATCAGTTCGCGGCGATTCATAGTCCTACCCCTCCAATGAAGTTTCGATGCGGACCTTGTGCCGGTCGCGGCCAGAGGTCAAATGTCATCCTATGGTCATCGACGCCTTACCTCCCGAACCGCCCGTTGCGCCTCTGCCCGTGCCCGAATGGGATATGACGCTGGGGCTGATCAACGCCACGGTGCAACTGGACCAGAACATCGGCGAGGGCCGCCGCAAGGTAGGCACCGGTTTTCTGCTGAACGCGCCGCGCCCCGATGGTACGCCGCGAATTCTGCTGGTGACGGCGCAGCACGTTTTTCGTGTCATGCCCAATACGGTGGCGCGGATTGGATGGCGCACTGCGGAGGCTGATGGCAACTGGCGCTATACGCCGTCCGATCTGACTATCCGCACCGAGGACGGCACACCGGTCTGGACCCAGCACCCTGAACAGGATGTGGCGGTGATGGAGGTGACGGTACCGGAGGCCTTTGCCCGCGCGGCCATTCCTGTCGGCTGGCTGGCGGATACAGACACGCTGGATCGTTGGCGAATGGGGCCGGGGGATGAGTTGTTCGCGCTGGGCTACCCGCACGGGCTGTCGTCGAACCGCGCAGGCTTTCCGATTTTGCGCTCGGGCCGGATCAGCTCATGGCCGCTGACGCCCATCCAGCATTTCCCGACCTTCCTGCTGGATTTCAACGTCTCGTCCGGTAACTCGGGCGGGCCGGTGTTCTGGGTGCCTGCGGCGACTCGCAGACCGGGCGTTCCGGTGCCAAACAATCCCTTCATCGCGGGCATCCTGATCAAGGAAGTGGTCGGCAATGGCGAGGGTATTGAGTTGGGCGTCGTGGCCCATGCCCAATACGTGCGCGAAACTATCGAACTGCTGGACGCGACGGTTCAGTCTTCGCCGCAGCCATAGCGCGCACAGTACCTCGCTCGCAGAGGGCCGAAGTTGGCATCTTGGGAATAGAGGCTGCTCAAAGCCCTATCCATATCGCGCACCCAGTCGGCCCAGTCCGGTGGGTTGTTAGTTGGCATGGTCCGCACGCCACGCTTGGCCAACGTCATGGCAATGGCACGGCTGAGCAGGCTGATGTGTGTGCGGCCGATGTACATTTCCGAAATCCAGCTCTGGATGACTTCGGCCCGTTCCGGTGCGATCTGGTGAAGTCCCCAGTCGATCTGGCTGCGTGTTCCGGCGCTGGGCGACAGGGACTGAGCGGCGACCAGTCCGGACAGCAGGTTGGCAGGCGTCGGCTCTGGCCCGTCCCATAGGGCGTCAAGCGGGGCTTCCTGTTCAGACACAAACGGCAGATTGACGGCGATCTTGGTCGAGACGGGCTGGCCGTTCACGGTGCGCGGGTTCATCCGACCGCGTTCGACAATGGCCACAGCCGCCTGTTCAAAGCCGAGGCCTTCGACGGAGGCGGCGTCCGGCTCGCAGTCAGGTACGCCGTCAACGCTGATCTCGCATTCAACACGGACGATGGCGTCGATGTTCAGATGATAGGCCAGAAGTGGAAAGTCTGTGTCGGTCGGCGCGGGCGGCGTCTTCCATGACGGGTTGGTGACCACGCCAGAAGCCGTTTCTAAGGGTTCGGTCCGTTTCTGCGCGTCAACGACAGAGGCTCCGGCCAAAGCGCCAGCCAACATAAAACCCGTGAACAAAGCCATTCTCACACCCCTTGAACGGCCTTCCTCCCACGCAGGCGGGCGTTCGTCGAGAGGCTCATGCCTCAGGGGGTGTCCGGTGTCTCACCGGATGTGCAGTCGTAGGCGGCACAGTAACGCTGTCGCAGTTCCGCCAGCATGGGCTCGGCCTTGAGGGGCTGAAAGCGCAGAATGTCCCGCCGCCATGTTTCCCAATCGGTGGGCTGTGTCGCCGGAAACTGTTGCAGGCCACGGATGGCCAGCACACGCGCCGCGCCCATCGCCACAGACTGTCGCTCCTGCGCTAAAGGCGGCGCCAGTTCGTCCAACCAACCCGTTATGTTCTGTCGCATGTCGTCCGGCATCTGATCCACGTTCCACGCTGTGGCGATGCGGAGTTTAAGGGCGCGAGTGTTGCGCATCATGGTCGCGGCGCGTTGTTGACCTGACGCCATTTGAGCCTCGTTTGGCTCTGGCCCGTCGTAATAGGAACTTTCCGAAGCCGATCGCGAGGTAAAAGGCACTTTGATGCTGAAGTCTTGAGGTGCTTCTATCGGATCGATTTTCAATCGCGCCCTTTGAACCAAGCGCACGGCAGCGTTTTCAAAGCCCATATGGGCTGGACGCGCGGTGCCGGCACGACAGTTTATCGGGATGCCTTGGGCGTTGGCCTGACAGAAGACTTCCGCATAGCCGTCAATGCGCAAATCACGGGCGATGGCAGGATAATCATCCGGTTGCGGGACCGGACGCTCCAGCCACTCTAGCGTCGGCTCTTGCGCACCAAGGGCAGCAAGCG
>DLIT01000163.1 GCA_002483865.1 Brevundimonas sp. UBA7635 | reverse complement strand
AGCCGCCAGCTGAGGTTCAGGTCGCTGACCAGAAGGTCCTCGCGCACCAGGTCCTGGCCCCCGTCCACCCCCGTCAGCCGCCGACTGCGATAGCTATCCTGCCAGCGCAGGTTCAGGCCCAGGCTGACGTCGCGGCCACGCACCTCCATCGCGGCCTGCAGGCTCTGCGGCGAACGGCCACCACCGTCCCCCTTCAGGCTGTCCAGCTCTGGCCCGCCGGGCACCAGCCGGGTCCGTTCCGTCAGGTACCGGCTATAGCCCAGCCGGCCCTGGACCACGGCAGACGCGGCCGCAGCCTCGGGCCAGAAGCAGGCGACGGGCACCGACAGGCTCAGGTTGGCCCCGAACGTCTCGCCAAGGCTGCTGCCCAGGTTGAGGGGGCGAAAATCGACCTGGACCAGCCGCCCATCCGGGTTACGGACGAAGCGGTCGGGAAAGCTGGCCTCGATCTCCTCGCTCAGGTCGCCCAGGGTTCCCAGCCCCCGGTCAGCCTCGCGGCGGGCCAGGTTGACCATGCCGGTCAGCTTCCAGTCCGTAAAGGGACCCAGCGAGGCCGACAGGGCTATCTCTTCTGACCGGGGGGTGACCAGATCGGGATTGCCCCCCATCAGGGCCAGCACCTCGACCGCCTCGCCCCTGCGAAAATCAAAGACGGTGCGGGGTGCGCCGTAATAGAGTGCCTCGTTGCGCAGGAGATCGGCAACGCCCGGCATCTGGCGACTCCAACTGGCGTTGAGCCGAACCAGGGACGCCGGCTGCCAGGCCAGGGCCAGGCTCTGGTCCTCACCGGCCTCGCCGCCGCTGTCCGTGCGGCCCAGGCCCGCATCGACCTGGACCCTGCCGATCCGCCCCCAACCGGGGCTGCCCGCCCGGATCAGGGGGGCAGAAATCGAGGCGCGCAGGTTGTGCAGGACCGACCGGCTGTCGTGATCCTGTTCTGCCTGCCAGGTCCAAGTCCGCCCCTGGCTGGTCGTGGCGTTGAGGTGGGCCATCAGCGGGCCACCGGGCAGTGTCCAGACCTCGCGATTGACCGCCAGGCCAAGGGCCAGTGACTGGGTCTCGCTGGTCATTGCATTGAAGCCGTCCGAGCGCGTCCAGCCCGCATTCAGGTTGGCATTGCTGGATACGAGCCAGCCCCCCAGCTGGCGCGACAGGCCCAGGGTTAACGCCAGGTTGTCCTGACGGCTACGGTTGTCGCGCAGGACCTCGCCGAACCGGGCCGAGGTATCGGTGTCCGAGCGGCGTCCGTTCAGGCTGGCCACCGTGTTCCAGCCCATCAGATTGCGGGTCATCATGGCCGACAGGTCCACGGCCCGGCTTTCGGGACGAAGGGTCATAGCAGGATCCGCTCCGGAATAGAGCGCCCGCTCCCCGGCGCGCAGGGCCGTCTCGCGCCCCACCCCCAGGCTGAGGTTGTGGGTGTCCATGCCGACGATGACGCTGCGTTGACCCTCAAGCCGGGTCGAGGTTGTCCCGCCCTGAACCGGGCCGGAAAGGGTCAGGCCCAGAGTCTGGCTGGCAAAGCGCGGTTGCAGCACCAGATTATAGACGGTCTGACCTGCGCGTCCTCCATACAGACCCGCTGCCTCGGTCGGCAGGATTTCGATGCGCACCGCTGCATCTGGCGGAAATCCGCCAAACACCTGGGGGGCTGGCACCTTCTGGCCATTGACCAGAATCATAGGCTCTGCGGTCCCGCCGTACAGATCATCCAGGCGTTGCAGGACCTCTGCGATAGACCAGGCTCCGAAGGCGTCGATCTCAGCTCCGTTCAGCTCCACCACCGCAGGCAGGCGGGCGGCTCCTCGCCGCGCGTGGATCTCAACGTCATCCAGCACGATGGCAGGCTCTGCCTGGACAGGGGCGGCTTCCTGCAAATTCACAAGCAGACCGGCCAGCAACAGCCACGACATTCCGCTGTCCCCTCACATACGCCCGAACCTGACCCGGACCCTGTCTAGGACAGATCGGGCGAGTGAGGAAGGAAAAATAAACCTGTAGTTGTAATTCTAGTTCTAGGCCGCAGCCGCAGGGCCCCATCGGATCACCCTGGCCAGACTTGGTGAGCGGCAACACTCTGGAATCAGAACTCGGCCCATGCCCCACCCCGATCATCCCCTGTCAAAGCGCGAAGCCTGGCGCGTTGACTGACCAGCGCGGGCGGAGGGCCAGCCGGTATTGATGCCGGTCGCACATGATCCGGGGCGGCAAACTGCCCGGTCTGGAAGCGTCCCACCAGGCGGGCCAGGCCTTCGGCCTCATGCCTCAGGTTGGCGGCGGCGGCCGTGGTCTCCTCGACCATGGCGGCGTTCTGCTGCGTGACCTGGTCCATCTGGTTGACGGCGATATTGACCTGGCTCAGGCCCGAAGCCTGCTCCTGGGCCGAAGAGGCGATTTCAGTGACGAGACGGTCCATCTCGCCGACCTGAGTTGCAATCGAATGAAGCGCCCCGCCCGCCTGACCAACCAGCTTCACGCCCTCGGCCACCTCATGGCCAGAGGTCGAGATCAAAGCCTTGATCTCCTTGGCGGCCTCGGCCGAACGCTGGGCCAGGGCGCGCACTTCAGACGCCACCACTGCAAAGCCGCGCCCGAACTCGCCCGCACGCGCCGCTTCGACCCCGGCGTTCAGGGCCAGAAGATTGGTCTGGAAGGCGATCTCATCAATCACGCCGATAATGTCGCTAATCCGGGCCGAGGATTGGCGAATGCGATCCATCGCCGCAACCGCCTCCCTTACAACCGTGCCAGAGCGGTTTGTCTCGCCGCGCGCCTGGCCCGCCACGGTGGCGGCCTGGCGGGCCCCTTCGGCGCTGCGCTTGACCGTGGCCGTGATCTGGTCCAGCGCCGCCGCTGTCTCTTCCAGCGAGGCCGCCTGTTGCTCGGTCCGGCGGGACAGGTCGGTGGCCGCGTTGGAAATCTCGTCCGAGCCGCCGTTCAGGCCCGACACGGCCTGCAGCACCGTCGCCAGGGTCTGGCGCAGGCTTTCGACCGCGCGGTTGAAGTCTTCCTTCACCCGGGCATTGGCCCCGGTCATCTCCTGGTCGATGCGGGCGCACAGGTCGCCTTCGGACAGGCGCGCCAGGTTCACGGCCAGCGCCTCGACCAGGGCATTTTGGGCAGATTCGGTCTCGATCCGCGCCCGTTCTCGGCTTGCCGCCAGTTGCTCGGCCTCGGAAATGTCCACGGCCAGCTTGATGACCTTGGTTGGATGGCCATCAGGGCCAATGACCGGGTTATAGCTGGCCTGCAGCCAGACCTCCCGTCCACCCTTGGCCAGGCGGCGGAACTTGCCCGAAACGAACCGCCCCTCGTTCAGTTCGCGCCAGAAGGCGGCATAATCTGCACAGGCTGCTTCTTCTGGATCCATGAAGCTTCGGTGATGGCAACCTTTGATCTCATCGAAGCCGTAGCCCATGGTCGCCAGGAAATTTTCGTTCGCGTCGAGAACATGGCCTGCCAGATCGAATTCAATCACGGCCTGGGATCGGCCTATGGCCGCAATTTTACTTTGAAGGTCGCGGTACTGCTGCAGATCGTGACTTGGCCGTGCCTTGGCGAACATTTGCCCCTCCGAGCAATCAAAGGTTGCATGAAAGCTATGTTCGATTTCCTGCCAATGTGTTCGATGACGAATAAGGGCCACACCTTAGCTGAGCTTTAGCCCCCGTTAACCATGTTGCCCCATGCCTAGGTCACCAACCCGTCTGCCCGCGTGCAGATCTCCCGGAGATTTTCCGCATTGAGTCCTCTCGTCGCTGCCATCGAGGCGATCGACCCTCTTGTTGTGACGGGCAAGGTCGCGGGTGTCAGCGGCCTGCTGATTGAATCGCGGGGCGGGCTGACGCGGCTGGCGGTCGGGGCGCGCGCCGAGATTGAGCGTCGCGGCATGGCTCCACTGCCCGCCGAAGTTGTCGGCTTCCGCGAGGACAAGGCTCTGCTGATGCCCTTTGGCCCGGTCGAGGGCGTCGCGCCGGGCGCAGACATCCGCATCATCGACCAGGCCGCC
>DLIT01000109.1 GCA_002483865.1 Brevundimonas sp. UBA7635 | reverse complement strand
CCCACCTATGCCGCTAGCCTTCGTCTATCCGCTCGCGGCTCTAGCCGAGATTGCGGGCTGTTTCGCCTTCTGGGCCTGGCTGAAGCTGGATCGATCACCCCTATGGCTTGTGCCGGGGATGTTGAGCCTGATCGCCTTTGCCTGGCTCTTGACCCTTGTGCCGACCGATGCGGCGGGGCGGGCCTTTGCGGCCTATGGTGGGGTCTATATCTGCGCCTCACTGGTGTGGATGGGCGCGGTAGAGAAGGCTACGCCGGATCGCTGGGATATTCTCGGCGGAACGCTTTGCTTGATTGGTGCAGCCGTCATTCTGTTCGCACCTAGAGGCTAGCCAAAAAGTCCGGCAGGACTTTTGTGGCCGGGCCATAGACGTGCTCTGCAAACAGGTTGCGTCCCAGGGTCGGTTCAAGATTGATCTCGACCGTGCGCGCCCCGACGTCGCGGGCCAGTTCGACAAAGCCCGCCGCAGGATAGACATTGCCCGAGGTGCCGATCGACAGGAAGACATCGCAGTTGGCCAGTGCCTGCTCGATAGGGCCCATCTGCAGCGGCATCTCGCCAAACCAGACGATGTGCGGACGCATCCAGCCCATCTGGTGATAGGGCGAGGCCTGGCGCGGCTCCAGATCACCCTCACAGTCGATGACCATGCCGCTGGCCGTACAGCGGGCCTTCAGCAATTCGCCATGCATGTGGATCAGCTCAAATCCGTCGGCGGGTTTGATCCTGGCATGGGCGCGGTCATGCAGGTCATCTACGTTCTGCGTTACCAGAAGAAAGTTTCCTTCCCATCGGGCCGCCAGTTCCGCCAGGGCCAGATGCGCCGCATTGGGATGAACCTCGGCCAGAGCCTTGCGGCGCACATTATAGAACTGCTGCACCAGGGCCGGATTGGTGTGGAAGCCTTCGGGCGTGGCCACCTCCTCGATGCGGTGGCCTTCCCACAGACCATCGCTGGCACGGAAGGTCGGCACCCCGCTCTCGGCGGAGATTCCGGCTCCGGTCAGGACGACGAGGTTCATGGCTTGGCTCCGTTGGTATCGAGATGGTCGTGCAGCCAGTCAATCATGGCGCGGACCTTGGGGGGCACGTGACGGGGGTGGGGGTGGACGGCCCACACGCCTTCGTCCGGCGGGCGCTGGCTGTTGAGCAGGGAAACCAGTCGTCCGTCTTCCAGCGCCCCACGCACATAGAAGTCGGGAAGCTGGCACAGGCCCAACCCCTGTAGCGCGGCATCCATCACCGCCGTGCCGGAGTTGCAGCGCCAGCGGCTGAGGGGCGTCAGCGTCACCTCGCGTCCACCCTCGGTAAAGCGCCATTGCTGTGACGAACCGCTGAGGGTGTCGTGGCTGCCGATCTCGGACAGTTCGCGCGGAGCGCCACGACGGGCCAGGTATTCGGGACTGGCGCACAGTATCAGCGAGCGCGAGGCCAGGCGCCGTGCCATCAGCCGCGAGTCCGTCAGATGGCCAAAGCGGATGGCCAGATCATAGCCCTCGCCCACAAGGTCGCGCAGCCGGTTGTCCAGATCGAGGTCGATCCTTAGTTCGGAATGTTGTCGTGCAAAGGCGTTGACGGCAGGGGCAATGAACCGCTCGCCATAGGATACCGAACAGGTCATGCGCAGCAGGCCGCGTGGGGCGTGGTCGTCCGGCTGAATGGCGGCCAGGGCCTCGTCGCGCTCGTCTATGAGGCGGCGGCAGTGGGTGAGAAACTCGCGCCCCGCGTCTGTCAGTTCGACGCGCCGGGTGGTGCGGTGAAGCAGGCGCGTCTGTAACCGGTCTTCCAGTCGCGCGATCTCGCGACTGACCGCCGAGGTGGACAGGCCCAACCGTTTGGCCGCACCCGAAAAGCTGGCCTGCTCGGCCACCGCCGTAAACTCGTCGATCCCGTCCCATCTGCTCATAGAATCGTTGCAGCAGGATTGTTGCTAATAGGCAATAATGTTTTGCCGTTGTTACCGGTAGGCGCAGACCCAAACGCAGCGTAAAACCAATCACAACGTCACCAACTTAGACGGAAATCCCCTCAAGCAGCGAGCCTCCGCGAGGCGAGCGATAGGGACCTCCGGAGGACCAAGCATCATGAAATCTCTTGCCGCCGTCGCCTTTGAAGCCAAAAAGCCGCTTGAGATCGTCGAAGTCGATCTGGAAGGTCCGCGCTTTGGTGAAGTGCTGATCGAGATCAAGGCCACGGGCGTTTGCCACACCGACGCCTACACCCTCGATGGTCTGGATTCTGAGGGTCTGTTCCCGTCAATCCTCGGCCACGAAGGCGCAGGCGTGGTGGTCGAGGTCGGCCCCGGCGTGACCAGCCTCGAAGTCGGCGATCACGTGATCCCGCTCTACACGCCCGAATGCCGCCAGTGTAAGTCGTGCCTGTCGCGCAAGACCAATCTGTGCACCTCGATCCGTGGCACGCAAGGCAAGGGCCTGATGCCGGATGGCACCTCGCGCTTTTCCTATAAGGGCCAGACCATCCACCACTATATGGGCTGCTCGACCTTCTCGAACTTCACCGTCATGCCGGAAATCGCCGTGGCGAAGATCCGCAAGGACGCCCCGTTCGACAAGGCCTGCTACATCGGTTGCGGCGTGACCACGGGCGTGGGCGCGGTGACCAACACCGCCAAGGTCGAGCCGGGCGCTAACTGCGTGGTGTTCGGTCTGGGCGGCATCGGCCTGAACGTGATCCAAGGCCTGAAGATGGTCGGTGCTGACAAGATCATCGGTGTGGACATCAATGCCGACAAGGAAGAGTGGGGCCGTCGCTTCGGCATGACGGACTTCATCAATCCGAAGAACACGCCGGACGTGGTGGCCGAGGTCATCCGCCTGACCGACGGCGGTGCGGACTATACCTTCGACTGCACCGGCAACACCGAGGTCATGCGCCAGGCGCTGGAATCCTGCCACCGCGGCTGGGGCGAGAGCATCGTCATCGGCGTGGCCGAGGCGGGC
>DLIT01000019.1:16424-16884 GCA_002483865.1 Brevundimonas sp. UBA7635 | reverse complement strand
GTGAACCGTGAAGGGCTCCAGCGGCAGGTCGCGCTCGCGCGCCCGTTCGGCGATCGCCGTGGTCACCCGGTTGAACGTCGCCCGCGACATCGGCGCGTCGGCGTCATAGCGGGACGGGAGGATGTAGCGGGAGTTCCCGGCGCAGGTCTTCAATGCGATCAGGATGTCGAGCATCTGGGTCGACAGATAGACGTTGTGCGGGCGCGACCGCTTCATCCGCTCTTTCGGGATCGACCAGACTGCGTTCTCGAAGTTGACCTCGTCCCAGGTCCCGTCCTGCAGTTCGCTCTTGCGCACCATGCTCAGCAGGATGAACTTCAGCCCGAGGCGGATGGTCGGCAGGGTGGCCACCTCCCCCAGCAGGTTCAGCGCGATCCGGATCTCGGTCGGCGACAGCGACCGGTCCCGCGGCCGGAAGGTGGCGATCGACGCCGGCCCCACCCCGTCGGCGGGATTGTCG
>DLIT01000019.1:14367-16259 GCA_002483865.1 Brevundimonas sp. UBA7635 | reverse complement strand
GCTTCGCTTCACGCAGCTTTTCCCGCGCCTCCCCCAGGGAGAGTCCGCTCGGACCGTAGGAACCGAAGGTCACCGTCTCGCGCCGCCCGTTGAAGCGATAGTCGTACCGGAAAGCGATGCCGCCTGTCGGTGTTACGAGGACGTACAAACCGTCCCTGTCGGTCTTTTTGTACGCTTTTGATTTCCCTCGCGTATTTCGCAATTCTGCGTCGGTAAGCATCCAATTTTCACTCCAAAAGACCGTCAGGCTTTTTCGGGGTCTTTCGGGACGTTTTTCTCAGCCCAATCCGTAGCTTGGACCAAAAAAAAGACCGTCAGGACCCCTTCAGCCCTATGACGCTATGGAGCGGGGTCTCCGCGAGCAATGGCTGCGGGACCGTCAGAGAGACCGACACAAACGAAAGCAGCCCCTCGAAAGGTATCGAGAGGCTGCGTAATCATTTATCTTGTAAGTCAGTGATTTAGTGGGGCATTTCAAAGCGCCGTCGAAAGACTCCGAAAGCTCTGAATCATTCCCACTCGATCGTGCCCGGAGGCTTGGAGGTCACATCGTAGACGACGCGGTTGACGCCGGGGACTTCGTTGATGATGCGTGTGGCGGTCTTGGCCAGGACGTCCCAGGGGAACTGGAAGAAGTCGGCGGTCATGCCGTCGGTCGAGGTGACGGCACGCAGGGCCAGGACCTTTTCATAGGTGCGGGCATCGCCCATTACGCCCACCGTCTTGACCGGCAGCAGGACGGCGAAGGCCTGCCAGATGTCGTCGTACAGGCCCGCCTTACGGATTTCTTCCAGATAGATGGCGTCGGCGTCCTGAAGGGTCGCTACGGCGTCCGGCGTGATCTCGCCCGGGATACGGATGGCCAGCCCCGGCCCCGGGAAGGGGTGACGGCCCACGAAGGCTTCGGTCAGGCCCAGTTCGCGGCCAAGGGCGCGGACCTCGTCCTTGAACAGTTCGCGTAAGGGCTCAACCAGCTTCAGCTTCATATAGTCCGGCAGGCCGCCCACATTGTGGTGCGACTTGATCACCTGCGATGGGCCGCCAGACGCCGACAGGCTCTCGATCACGTCCGGATAGAGCGTGCCCTGGGCGAGGAACTCCGCGCCCTTGATCTTGGCCGATTCCTCGTCGAACACCTCGATGAACAGACGGCCGATGGTCTTGCGCTTGGTTTCCGGATCGGAAATGCCCGCCAGCGCGCCGAGGAATTTCTCCGAGGCGTCAACATGGACCAGCGGGATGTTGTAGTGCTCGCGGAACAGGGTCGTGACCTGAGTGGCCTCGTCCTTGCGCAGCAGGCCGGTGTCAACGAAGACGCAGGTCAGCTGGTCGCCGATCGCTTCGTGGATCAGGACCGCCGCAACCGATGAATCCACGCCGCCCG
This sequence comes from Brevundimonas sp. UBA7635, assembly GCA_002483865.1. Taxonomy (GTDB): domain Bacteria; phylum Pseudomonadota; class Alphaproteobacteria; order Caulobacterales; family Caulobacteraceae; genus Brevundimonas. Next base: position 14,875 of record DLIT01000019.1, on the reverse strand, counting down.
ACAGGCCGCAGATGACCTTGGCGTCGCCCACCTGTTCGCGGATCTTGGCGATCTGCTCGTCACGATAGGCAGCCATGGTCCAGTCACCGGTCAGGCCAGCGATGCCATGGGTGAAGTTCTTCAGGATCCGGGCCCCGCGCGGAGTGTGCATCACCTCGGGATGGAACTGGACCGCATAGATCTTCTTGTCGGCATTGGCGATGGCGGCATAGGGCGCGCCCTCCGAGGTGGCGATGACCTCAAAGCCTTCGGGGATAGCGGTGACGCGGTCGCCGTGGCTCATCCAGACCGGCTCTTGCTCGCCTGCCCTGGCGATACCGTCGAACAGCAGGCTGTCCTTGACGATATTGATCTCGGCGCGGCCAAACTCGCGGTGGTGGCCGCTTTCGACCTTGCCGCCCAGCTCGGCGCAGATCAGTTGCTCGCCGTAGCAGATGCCAAAGATGGGCGCGCCATATTCGAACAGGGCGTGGTCAACGCGCGGGCTGTCCGCTTCGGTCGTCGAGGA
>DLIT01000019.1:1180-14332 GCA_002483865.1 Brevundimonas sp. UBA7635 | reverse complement strand
TGGTATAGGGGTGGATCTCGCAATAGATGTTCAGTTCACGCAGACGCCGCGCGATCAGTTGGGTCACCTGGCTGCCGAAATCGACAATCAGAACGGCTTCGTGCGTAGTGGGCGCGGTCATGGCCTTAGGAATCCGTGGGGGGCGTGTGTTGGGCGGGTGTTTGACGGCTGGTGCCGTCAGCATCAAGTCGTGAAGTGTTTTCGGGCGTCAGCGCGTCGAGCCCGTCTCGCATCAAAATCTCGGACAGAAGATCCCAGGCCTGCGCCAGGTTGGCGTCAACCTGATCGAGGGTAGCGGTCCAGTCCGTCAGCTTTGACAACTCGACCTTGCCGTCACTGATGCCCCGAATGGCGATCAGGGGGATGCCAAAGGTCTGAGCCACGCGTTTCAGCGCCCAAACCTCCATATCGACCATCTGGGCGTCGATCGCATCATAGCCTGAGCCCGAGACCACATTGGCCCCGGTCGAAAGGCTGGCCGTCGGCAAGTCCGCAATGGGGCATGGCAAGGACAGAACCGGTGGCAGGTCGAGGAGCGGCGTCTGCCCCTTCTCAAACCCCAGCGGGCTCGCGTCCATGTCACGATAGCTGACGCTGCTGGCCTGATAGACCTTGGCGTGGTCCAGCTCACGCGAACCTGACGAACCCAGCGAGACGATCAGATCCGGCAGGCTGTCCATGGCTTCCAGCCGCGACAGGGCGGCCGTCAGGCTGATCGCCGCCTCGACGGGACCGATGCCGGTGATCAGCGGCGTAATACGCGCCTGTAGCGCCACGCCATATTCGGCAGGGGCGGCCATGACGGGCAGGACTGACAGACCGTAGATCGTTTCAAACTGGGCTTCGATCATTCGGGCCTCTGATAGACGGCGGCGAAGAAGCCGTCAGTACCGCTGGAAGCCGGCGACAGACGCAGGCGGTGACCGTCAGCCAGTTCGGCCAGCCTGGCCTTGCCCGCCTGGGTAATCAGGTCACTGTCGAGCGTCTGAGCCACGGGCACCTTGGCGAACTCAGGGTGGTTCGCTTCGAACGCATCGGCTGTGGCTTCGTTCTCGGCCCGCAGCATGGAGCAGGTAACGAAGACCAGACGGCCGCCCGGCTTAACCAGAGCCGACGCGCGATCCAGAATCTGAACCTGAAGCGCGTGCAGACGCTCAACCTCTGACAGCTTCAGACGCCAGGCATCCTCGGGACGGCGGCGCCAGGTACCGGTGCCGGTGCAGGGTGCATCGACCAGAACCACGTCGGCCTTGCCCACCAGATCCTCGACCCCTCCGCCGTTCTGGCCCAATAGGCGCAGATCCGCCGTGACCCCTGCCCTGTTCAGGCGCGGACGGATGTTGTCGAGGCGCTTTTGGACCACGTCATAGGCAAACAGCCGGATGCCCATTTCGGCAGCCCTGGTCTTGGGACGCGCCTGCGGAGCAGTCCCCTGCCCCTCGCCGCCGACTGGCGACCAGACAGCCACGGGCTCGGAGGATGCGGCGGCCGGGGCCGCTGTGGCCACCGGCTGGCCCAGCATGGCCAGACCCAGGGTCTTGCCACCGCCACCGGCGCAATAGTCAACCACCGTCGTGTTCGCAGTAACACCGGTCAGCCAGCAGGCCAGCTGGCTGCCTTCGTCCTGAATTTCGATATGGCCCAGCTTGAAGGCGTCCAGGGCCTGGACATTGGGCGGGGGCTCGGCCGACAGTCGCAGCCCCACAGCCGACCATGGCGTACGGACGGGGTTCAGGCCCGCCTCGATCAGTTCAGCCTCGACCGCGGCCACTGTGGTCTTGGCGATGTTGACGCGCAGATCGATGGGCGCACGCGGTGCCATCAACTCACGCGCCTGTTGCCTGTAGTCGTCGCCGTAGGTCGCCTTGAAGTCTTCCAGCACGAACTCGGGAATACCCGCCGCGACCCAACCGGGCAGCTCGCCCTCGGGGGCGGTGATGCGGGCGCGCTCCTGTTTGGACAGGGGACGCGGGCCATAGCCCTCGCCCGAGTGCAGGGCCTCGATCTCTTCCAGCGACAGGCCGTCGATCAGCGACAGCGAACCGATGACCAGGGCGCGGCCATCCTCGCGGCTGCCCATGGCCCAGACCAGACGGCCCTTGGCGCGCAGCACCTTGTAGACGCGGTCGGCAATGGCCCGGCGGTCCTTGGAACCGGCATAGCGGTTGGCAGCGCCCCAGGCCTTCAGCACCACCTCGGCGGGCTGGCGGCTGTGGTGGATGCTGTCCAGAACGGAGGCGGCGGCAGCAAGGCGAGCAGCTGGGGTCAAATCAGTCTCAAACGAAGGGGGCCATCAGGACCATGACCAGTCCCGCAAGCGAGACCAGCCAGACCAGCGACCGGATATAGGGCACGCCCAGGGCGTAAAGAGGAACATAGGCGACGCGCGCCCAGAAATAGAGCGCCGTCCCCCACAGGGTCAGGGAGCCAGCCATACCCGCGAAATGGGTCAGCAGCACGGCCCCGATGAACAGCGGCAGGGTCTCGAACAGATTGGCCTGGGCCCGCTCCAGCCGCCCGGTCAGGGGCCGCGTCGAAACGGGCGTATTATCCCGCGCTCCAGCATTCCACTTGGTGCCAAACTCGCGCGTGCGCGCCGCAGCCGGCAGGAATATCTGGATCAGAGCCAGAATAAGCGTGGCCCACAGATAGGTCAGTTCAGTCGTCACCGGCACGCTCCATTTCTGCAAGGGCCACCTTAACGGCGTCATCCTCGGCCCTGTGCCGAGGATCCAGAACCGCCGACGGAAGCCTCATTAGAAGCCCTACAGCGAAATGCTGCTACCCGAGAGTTTCTGGATCCCCGGCGCGGAGGCCGGGGATGACGCAAGAAGGAAGGGCTTAGCCCTGGCGATAGTTCGGGGCTTCGCGCGTAATCATCACGTCGTGGACGTGGCTTTCACGCAGGCCAGCGCCCGTGATGCGGACAAAGCGGGCTCGTTCCTGGAAGTCCGCGATGGTGCCACCACCGACATAGCCCATCGACGCGCGCAGGCCGCCGACCATCTGGTGGATGACCGGGGCGATCGGCCCCTTGTAGGCCGTCTGGCCTTCGATGCCTTCAGGCACCAGCTTCTCGCTCGACACTTCCTTCTGGAAGTACCGGTCCGCCGAGCCTGCGCCCATGGCACCGACCGAACCCATGCCACGATAGGACTTGTAGCTGCGACCTTGATAGAGGAAGACCTCGCCGGGGCTTTCGTCCGTCCCGGCAAACATCGAGCCCATCATGGCGACATTGGCACCGGCGGCGATCGCCTTGGCCATATCGCCCGAGTACTTGATGCCACCATCCGCAATGACCGTCGCGCCCGTGCCCCTGGCCGCGCGCGCCGAGTCCATGATGGCGGTCAGTTGGGGGACGCCCACGCCAGCGACGATGCGGGTGGTGCAGATCGAGCCCGGCCCGATACCGACCTTCACCGCATCAGCGCCAGCATCGATCAGGGCGCGGGTGGCGTCATAGGTGGCGACGTTGCCGGCGATGATCTGCAGGCGGTTGTTCTCGCGCTTGATGCGCTCGACCACCTGGGCGACCGAGGCCGAGTGGCCGTGGGCCGTGTCGATGACCACCACGTCAACGCCAGCATCGGCCAGGGCCATCGCACGCTCATAGCCTGCATCACCGACCGTCGAGGCGGCACCGACCAGCAGGCGGCCCTGCTCGTCCTTGGCGGCATTGGGGAAGGCCTGGGCCTTCTCGATGTCCTTCATGGTGATCAGGCCAACCGCGCGGTTGTCCTCGTCGACCACGATGACGCGCTCGATCTTGCGGGTACGCAGCAGCTCGCGGGCCTCGTCGCGGCAGGTGCCCTCGCGCACGGTGATCAGGTCACCCGTCGTCATTAGGCTGGAAGCCTTGATCGACGGATCGCTTTCAAAGCGCATGTCGCGGTTGGTCAGCATGCCGACCAGGCGGCCCGTTGCCGGGTCAACCACCGGGAAGCCGGTGATCTTCTTGCGGGCAACGATGTCACGCACCTCGCCCAGGGTCGTGTCAGGGGTGACGGTGACCGGGTTGATCACCATCCCGCTTTCATAACGCTTGACGGTGCGGACCTGCTCGGCCTGTTCCTCGATCGTCATGTTGCGGTGAAGGATGCCCATCCCGCCAGCCTGGGCCATGGCGATCGCCAGGCGGCTTTCAGTCACCGTGTCCATGGCGGACGACAGCAGAGGGATGTTCAGCTTGATGCCTTGGGTCAGCTTCGTCGAGACGTCTGCCATCGCAGGCATGATCTCGGATGCGCCGGGTTCCAGCAAAACATCGTCGAAGGTAAGGCCTTCGCGTATCTCCATGGGGGAGTCTCCGTTTTGCGGGCCGCGTATAACGCCCTGCACCATGGAACCGCAACCCCAAGCCGGGACTATAAAAGCGATAAAAGAAATTACCTTGCAGTTGAGCACCCTAGGACACATTTTCCGATAATGGTTCGCATCTTGATCAGCACCGCCCGCCAACTTGCGCTCAAGGTCGCAAGCTATGGCGTCATGCACCTGATCGTGGCGATTCTGGTGGCCTTTGCCCTGACCCGGGACTGGCGCCTGGCCTTGGCCGTCGGGGTGGTCGAGCCGATCTTCCAGACCCTGGCCTATTCGGTGCACGACCGCTTCTGGCACCGCATCGAGCAGCGCAAGCGACTCTCTGGCCTTGAGGAAACGGCTGAGGCGCTTGGTGCCCGCCTGGCCATGATGGATGCAGACGAGCAGAACCGCGTCCACCGCCCGGCCCGGCCGTCATCCTGTCCGCATGGCCATAGCCACGCCCTGCCCCGCAATCTGAAGCAGGTCGCGCTGAAGACGCTCACCTATGGCGTCATGCACTTCACCGTGGCCGTTCTGGTGGCCTTTGCCCTGACCCGCGACTGGCGCATCGCCCTGGCTATCGGCACGGTCGAGCCCCTGGTCCAGACGGTGTTCTTCACCCTGCACGACCGCATCTGGAGCCGCATTGAAGCTCGCAAGGCCCGCCGCCAGGCCGAGAAAACCAGCCCCGTTACGGTCTGAGCCCTGGGCCTACTTCTTGTTCAGCGCCACCAAGAACACCTCGGCGCTGCCCTTCCGGCTTGATTCGGGCTTTACGTACTTCACCGTCTCGAACTCCTCGCGCAGCCGCGCCAGGACCCCACCAGCGTCCCCGCCCTGGAAGTTCTTGGAGACAAAGGCCCCGCCCGGCTTCAGCGTACGGATGGCGAAATCAGCGGCAATCTCGATCAGGGCAATGATCTTCAGGTGGTCGGTCTTGCGGTGACCGACGGTGTTGTGGGCCATGTCCGACAACACCAGGTCTGGCCGACCGCCGATCGCCTCGATCAACTGGTCGTCCACGCCCGGCTGGGTAAAGTCGGCCTGGATCAGGGTTGCCCCCGGAATGGGTTCGATCATCAGCAGATCAACCCCAGCCACGGCCGAGGCCCCGCGATCAAGGCATACCTGGATCCAGCCGCCCGGTGCGGCACCCAGATCGATAACGCGTGAGCCCTTCTTGATCAGACGATGGCGGTCGTCGATTTCCATCAGTTTGAAGGCCGCGCGACTGCGCCAGCCCTCGGCCCGGGCCCGCTCGGACCATTTGTCCGACAACTGTCGTTTGATCCACGACTGGCTGGACAGGGACTTCTTGTCCGCCGTCTTGATCTTCTGGCCCATCCCACGGCCTGCAGCCGTGCCGCCCGAAGGCGGACGCACCATCCGGCGGCGTTCGGGTGCATTTTCCTGGGGCTTTTCGTCTTCACTCATACGTCCGTCATAGCGGTCCGGGCGTTCTGCCGCTATGACCCGCACACAATTCTGGTTCGCAAGACCGTTAAGGAGCGCCTGATGGCCGACCAAACCCTGACCTTCACCCTGGACACCGGCGACGGCGAAGAACGCAATGTCGTCATCAAGCTGCGCCCCGACCTGGCCCCCGGCCACGTCGAGCGCATCACCGACCTGGCCAAGGAAGGCTTCTATGACGGTGTTGTCTTCCACCGCGTCATTGCTGGTTTCATGGCCCAGGGCGGAGACCCGACGGGCACCGGCACCTCGGGCTCCAAGAAGCCGAACCTGAAGCAGGAGTTCAACGCAGAGCCTCACGTGCGCGGCACCTGCTCGATGGCCCGCACCGCCAACCCGGACAGCGCCAACTCGCAGTTCTTCATCTGCTTCGACGACGCCCGCTTCCTGGACAACCAGTACACCGTCTGGGGCAATGTGATCGAAGGCATGGAACATGTTGACGCCCTGCCCAAGGGTGAGCCGCCGCGCGCTCCGGGCAAGATCGTCAGGGCCACCGTCGCCTGAGACAAGTCAAAGGGCTCCTGACCGGAGCCCTTTTTCTTTACCGTCTTGTCCTTCCCCGCTTATCCCGGCGAAGGCCGGGATCCGACGCAGCCTACTGGGCGAACCAGCGGTCCAGGTAATAGAAGCTGTCGATTGCCAGCTCGGTCGCCTGCTGGAAATAGGCCGGCTGGATGCGCTCAAAATCATCACTGGGGCGGTGATAATCCTCGTGGAAGTTCACCCCCAGATAGAGGAAGGGCACGCCCGCGCGGTGGAAGGCGGCGTGGTCTGAGGCATTGACCCAGTTGTCGGCCCCTTCATCCTCGGGCCGGTCCTTGCCAAAGGCCAGTGAGACATTGGCCCGCGCCGTCACTTGGTCCAGGACCGGGCGGAAATAGGCGTGCTGGTGTGTACCGGTAACCCACAGCTTGCCATCGACATCGGCGCGGCCGGTCATGTCGAGGTTGAGATTCATCGCCATGCGCGACAGCGGGACCGGCGGGGCTTCGACAAAGTGCCGGGCCCCCAGAAGCCCGCGCTCCTCGCCGTCCAGGGCGACGATCAGCACGCTCATATGCGGCGGCTTTTCCTTCAGGCGGCGCGCCAGTTCCAGCATGGTCGCCACGCCCGAGGCATTGTCATCGGCCCCGTTATAGATGTGGCCGTCGCGCACGCCGACGTGGTCATAGTGGGCCGTGACGACGATATAGCGGTCCGTCACCCTGGTGCCGGGGATCAGGCCCAGGATATTGGTGCCGCTCCAGGTCTTGGGTCCATCAGGGCTGCGGCCCTGCATTTCCCACGGCTGCAGGCGGCCCATCGGCGTCGGGCCCACGCCCAGGGCTTCCAGGCGGCTGATGATGTATTCACGGGCCTTGGCACCGCCTTCGGAGCCGGTGTCGCGCCCCTGCATGTCGTCCGCCGACAGGATCTGCAGGTCTGCCATCAACTGGCTGTAGTCGGCCCCCGCCTCAGCCACCGGTGCTGCGACCACCTCGGGCGCAGCGGACGTCTGGCAGGAGGCCATCATCAGGGCGGCAGACAGGGCAACCAGGCTGGTCAGGACAGGACGCATAAGGGGCTCCAGGACGAATCGGCGCGACGCTAGAGCCGAATAATAGCCACGTCAGTTTACTAATCTGTCATCGGACCTGCGATGCGCCGCTTCTGGTGCTAAAGCAGGCACATCAAAGCGACTGACCGTAAGATTCCCCCATGTCCGATATCCCGCTCGACACCCTGACCCTTGACCAGGCCCGTGAGGAACTGGCCCGTCTGGCTGCCGAGCTGGCCCGGCATGATGCCCTCTATTATTCGAACGACGCGCCCGAAATTTCAGACGCCGACTATGATGCGATGAAGGCCCGCGCCCTGGGGATCGAGCAGCGCTTTCCTGAGCTGACCAGCACCGAAACCCCGTCGCAAAAGGTCGGGGCCCCCGTCTCGGAACAGTTCGCCGAAGTGCGCCACGGCGTGCCCATGCTGTCGCTGGACAATGCCTTTGACGACAGCGACGTGCGTGACTTCGTCAACCGCATCTACAAGTTCCTGAACCTGCCGCACAGCGAGCCGGTCGCCTTTGTCGCCGAGCCCAAGATTGACGGCCTGTCGGCCTCACTGCGCTATGAGAATGGCGTCCTGGTGCGCGGTGCCACGCGCGGCGATGGCAAGACCGGCGAGGACGTCACCGCCAACCTGAAGACCGTTGCCGACATCCCGCACAAGCTGTCCGGCAGCGGCTGGCCCGCCGTCATCGAGATCCGTGGCGAGGTCTATTCCCCAACCGAGGCCTTCAACGCCTTCAACGCCAATGCAGCCCAGCTGGGTGGCCGCACCTATGCCAATCCGCGTAATTTTGCCGCCGGTTCGCTGCGCCAGAAGAACCCGAAGATAACCGCCCAGCGTCCGCTCAACTTCTTTGCCTATGCCTGGGGTGAGGCATCCGAGCCTTTCACCGACACCCAGCACGGCGCGCTGGAAAAGTTCCGCGAGTGGGGCTTCAAGGTCAACGCCCGCTCGGCCCGGGTCGACACCGCTCAGGACCTGATAAACCTCTACACCCGGTTGGGCATCGACCGCGCCACCCTGGGCTATGACATCGACGGCATCGTCTACAAGGTGGACCGCCTGGACCTGCAACAACGCCTGGGCTTCATCGCCCGCAGCCCGCGCTGGGCCATCGCTCACAAGTTCCCGGCCCAGCAGGCTACCACCATCCTGGAAGGCATCGACATTCAGGTGGGCCGCACCGGCAGCCTGACCCCCGTCGCCCGCCTGCATCCGGTCACCGTCGGCGGCGTCGTGGTCCGCAACGCCACCTTGCACAACGAGGACGAAATCGAGCGCCTGGACGTCCGCATCGGTGACACCGTCACCCTGCAGCGCGCTGGCGACGTGATCCCGCAAATTCTCGGCGTAGTGATCGACCGGCGGCCGGAAAGCACCCTGCCCTACATCTTCCCCACCGAATGCCCGGTCTGTGGGTCCGAGGCCGTGCGTGAAGGCAGCGAGGTCAAGCGCCGCTGCACCGGCGGCCTGATCTGCAACGCCCAGATCGTCGAGCGCCTGAAGCACTTCGTGGGCCGCCGCGCCTTCGACATCGAGGGCCTGGGCGAGAAACAGCTGGTCGCCTTCCACGAGCGGGGCTGGATCCGCGAGCCCGCCGACATCTTCCGCCTGGCCCGCGACGAGGACAAACTGGCCGCCCTGCGCCGCGAGGGCGGCTATGGCGACACCAGCGTCAGCAACCTGATCGCCGGGATCGAGGCGCGTCGCACCATCAGCCTGGACCGCTTCCTGTTTGGCCTGGGCATCCCAGAGATCGGCGAGCAGACCTCTCTGGTCCTGGCCCGTCACTTCGGTTCCTGGGCCGCGCTGAAGGAAGCGGCCATTCAGGCGTCGCACGGTGTCGCCTCCGAGGACTGGCATGACCTGGCCGCTACCCACGCCATCTCGCCACGCGTCCTGGAACAACTGGCCTCAACGCCCGTGCCGGTGACCCCGCCCTGGCCAGAGGGTGCGCTGGACCTGAACCTGAAGCAGGTTTTCGTCGGCATGAGCACCCCCGCGCGTCGCGGGCTGTCGGAAAAGGTCGGGGACTGGGCCGGCATCGTCAACCTGGCCCGCATCGCCCGCGAGGAAGCCCCCAGCGAGATCATGAACCGCATCAGCGGCATCTCCGGCGTCGGCCCGGTCGCGGCCACCGCCCTGGCCCACTTCTTCCGCGAGCCGCACAATCTTGAGGTTGTCGCCGCCCTGGAAGACCAGTTGACCACCATCACCGCCATGGAACAGGCCCGCAGCGACACCCCTGTTACGGGCAAGACCGTCGTCTTCACCGGCTCGCTGGAACGCTTTACCCGCGATGAGGCCAAGGCCCGCGCCGAAAGTCTGGGAGCCAAGGTCTCCGGTTCCGTGTCAAAGAAGACGGATTACCTGGTTGCCGGTCCGGGTGCCGGGTCAAAGCTCAAGGATGCCGAGAAGCACGGCGTCACCGTCCTGACCGAGGACGAATGGCTGGCCCTGATCGGCTGAGGACGGACCAGTCGGGAAGACCATATGCGTGCTGTCGCCATTGATTTTGAAACCGCCAACGAGCGGCGGTCCAGCGCCTGTTCGATCGGCCTGGCCTGGATCGAGAACGGCCGCGTCACCGGGGTCGAAAGCCACCTGATCCGCCCGCCGGAAATGCGCTTTACCCCGGTCAATGTCCGCATCCATGGCATCGGCCCCGGCATGGTCGAGGATGCGCCCGAGTTCCCTGATGTCCTGGCTGGCCTGCGCGAACGGATCAGCGGCTGTGACATGGTCCTGGCCCACAATGCGGGCTTTGACATGAGTGTCATGCGCGCCAGCTGCGACACCTACCAGCTGACCTATCCCGAATTTGACTACCTGTGCACGGTCAAGGTGGCGCAAAGGGTCTGGGCAGACCTGGGCACGGCGCGGCTCAATGCCCTGGGCGATCACCTGGGCATCAGTTTCCGGCATCACGACGCGGGCGAGGACGCCTATGTCTGCGCCGAGGTGGCGCTGGAGGCCATGCGCCTGCGACAGGCCCCCAGCCTGCACGATCTGGCCCATCTGACCCAGGTCGGCATCGGCCGGATGAGCCAGGATGGCTATTCCGCCTGCTCGGCCCCGCGCGTGGCCCCCAGCGCGATCCGCAGTTATGCCGATCGCTATCAGCCCCTGCCCGGCGAGCGGCCCTCGATGTCAGGCATGAGGGTGGTCTTCACCGGACAGCTGGCCCGCTTTACCCGCGACCAGGCCCAGGACATCGCCGCCCGCTTCGGCGCGCGCGTCACCGGCTCGGTCACCTCCAAGACCGACTGGGTGGTTGTCGGACACGGGGGCGGATCCAAGCTGGACCGCGCCCGCCACCTGGGCACCCGCCTGATGTCCGAGGCCGACTTCATCGACCTGGTCACCGCCAAAACTTGACCTAAGGTCCGGTTTTTAGACATAAAACCTGAGTGATCAGCGAAATTCAGGTCTTGTTTCAGCCCCATTCCAGTATCACCCTTGTGAGTAAGAGACCGCGTCAGTTCAGGTCCTGCCAAAGGGAAGTTCGCACCATGAAGACCACGCTTTTCGCCGCCGCCGCCCTTGCACTTTCGGCCTTTGCCGTCCCGGCTCTGGCGGCTGATCCTACCGGCCTGTGGCAGACCCAGACCAATAATGGCCAGGTCCGCATCGAGCGCTGCGGCAATGCCCTGTGCGGCACCCTGGTCACCTCGGCCGCCATTCGCGCCAACCCGGACCAGAAGGACGTCAAGAACAAGGACGAAAGCCAGCGCGGTCGCACCCTGCGCGGCCTGCGTATGCTGTCCGGCTTCACCGGTGGGCCGACCGAATGGCGCGGCGGCTCGGTCTATAACCCCGAAGACGGCGGCACCTATCGCGGCACCATCATCATGCCTAACGACAACACCCTGCGCCTGCGCGGCTGCATCGTCGCCCCGCTGTGCAAGACCCAGACCTGGACCCGCGTCCAGTAGGAAGCCCCTCTCCTCCTCGCTTCGGCGGGGAGGATACGCCTTGGCGGTTCTGTCCACTGCCCTTTGCCCGGGCTATCCCTGGCTTCACCCGGACATTTCTCACAGCAGGACGGCGATGGCGGACAACAGGGCCGCCGTCACCAGAGCATTCAGCGCCATGCCCACGGCCGCGTAGGCTCCGGCCTTGGGCGAGACCTGGAATGCCCGCGCCGCGCCTACACCATGGGCCGCCACGCCAACGGCAAAACCCCTCGCGCGGCGGTCCCGGATGCGCAGCAGATTCAACAGAGGCGTCGCCAGCATAGCCCCGAAAACTCCGGCAAAGATCACAATCACCGCCGTCAGCGCCGGGATACCGCCCAGCGTCTGCGAGATGGCCATGCCGACCGGCGTGGTCGTGGCGCGCGGCGCAATGGAGGCCATGATGTCTTCCGGCGCACCGAACAGCCAGACTATGCCGACCGAGGTGACAATGGCCGTCACCGCCCCCGCGATCAGCGCCAGGGTGATGGGCACGCCCAGTCGACGAATGGTCGTCCGGTTAGCCCAGATCGGTACCGCCATCGACACCACCGTCGGCCCCAGCAGGAAGGTGATCATCGCCGTCGCGGCCGCATAGTCACCATAGGCTGTATCGGTCAGCATCAACGCCGCGATGATGACCGGCGTGGACAGCAGCACCGGATGCAACAGCGGTGGGCGGCCCAGATAGCTGGCCAGGCGGTCCATGAGCCAGAAGGCCGCTACCGTGACCGACATCCAGATCAGGGTCGTGAACAGGTCAGGCATCGCCCGCCTCTTCCTGCGGCGCGAACCGCTTCATCGCCCATGCAAACACGATGGCCGTCACGGCGATTGTCGCCACGGTCGAGACCAGCAGTGCCACTACAATGCCGATGCCGTGGCGGGCGATCATCTCACCCTCCTCGATCAGGCCCACGGCAGAAGGCACGAACAGCAGCGGCATGTGCGCCGTCAGCCAGCCGGTCACCGTGGCCAGCGAGGTCTGTTCGCGCCGGACGACCGCCAGCCAGACCAGCAGCAGACCCATGCCGATCACCGAACCGGGCAGCGGCAGTCCGGTGAAGCGATGGATCGCCTCACCGGCCAGCTGGCACACCAGCAGAAGGGCGATGGCACCCGCCATTTACAGCGGGCGGGTCTGGGCCTTCAGCCACTCCAGGGCGGCCTCGTCCTTTTGCACGCCGCCTGCCAGCAGCGGCCCGACCTTGGCCAGCACCTCAGCGTGGTAGTTGTCGACATAGGCGCGCTCTTGCGAGGTCAGCAGGCTGACGTCGATAAGCTTGCGGTCCAGCGGCGCAAGGGTCAGTTGCTCGAAACCGTGCATCGGGCGCTCGCCGCCCTCCGGCACAGTCGGCGGCGTCACGACCTGAAGCGTCTCGATGCGGATGCCCCATTCACCCTCGCGGTAATAGCCCGGCTCGTTCGACAGGATCATGCCGGTCAGCAGCGGCTGGGTGGTGCCCCAGTTGGCGATGCGTTGCGGACCTTCGTGGACGCCTAGATAAGAGCCGACGCCGTGGCCGGTGCCGTGGTCATAGTCCAGTCCGGCATTCCACAGCGGCTGACGGGCAATCGCATCCAGATGCATCCCCGAAACACCGGCGGGGAAGCGGATCACCGCCATGGCGATGTGCCCCTTCAGGACCAGGGTAAACATGCGGCGCTGTTCGTCCGTGCCCTCGCCGATGGCCATGGTGCGGGTGACATCGGTGGTGCCGTCCAGATACTGGCCACCGCCGTCCACCAGCAGCAGGCTGCCCTGCTCCATCTTGCGGATCTTGGTCCCGACCGGCTTGTAGTGCGGCAGGGCACCGTTGGCGGCGACACCGGCGATGGTGTCGAATGACAGGTCTTTCAGCTCGCC
>DLIT01000019.1:0-1079 GCA_002483865.1 Brevundimonas sp. UBA7635 | reverse complement strand
CGGCTGCCTTCAATCTCGACCTCGTTCTTGCAGGCGCGCGGGATGGCGCATGGGTCCATGGCGCGCACTATGGTGGCACCGGCACCTTCCAGCGCCTCGAAATACCATGCCGACGAGATCGACGGGTCGATCACCACCTTCTGGCCCGACAGCGATGCGAGGGCTTCGGGCAGGGCCCCGGGCGCTTCCAGCGTCACCTCATTGCCCAGCCATGCGGGCAGCTCTTCGGTCACCTTGGCCGGATCGAGGAAGATACGGGCCGAACCGTCGGCCCGCACGATCGCCTGACCCAGCGGCAGCGGCGAGCGGATCACGTCGCCACCACGGATGTTGAACAGCCACGCCAGCGACGACGGGGCCGTCAGCACGGCGGCATCGGCACCCTTGGCAGCAATGTCCTTGCCGATGTGGGCGCGCTTGGAAGCGGCGCTTTCACCGGCGTATTGTTCGGGATGCGGCACCACCGGGGCCTGCGGCTGGGCCGGGCGGTCGCTCCACGCCAGATCGATGGGGTTGGCCTCGACCGCCTTCAGCGTCCCGCCAGCCTTTTCCACGGCGGCGCGCAGGCCGATAAGGGCATCAGGACTGTGCAGACGCGGATCATAGCCGATCACCTGCCCCGCCTGCACATTGGCCGAGAGCCAGTCGTTCAGCCCCGCCAACGGCACGCGCTGGAACAGGCTTTCATCCGTCTGGGCCTTCACCTGAACCGTATATCGGCCATCGACAAAAACGGCGGCCTTGTCCGACAGCACCACACCGGCACCGGCCGATCCGGTGAAGCCCGTCACCCATGCCAGACGTTCATTGGCATCGGGCAGGTATTCGTTCTGATGCTCGTCCTCGTGCGGGACCAGCAGGCCATCCAGGCGCTGTATGGCCATTTCCGCCCGCACCAGAGGCAGGTGCTTTGCGCCAAACGAAGGATCGGTGGTTTCGTCGAAATGCTGTCTCATGCCCCACCCTTACGACTTCTGCCCAGACGGAAAAAGACGTGTATTCCTCCCCATTGCATGGGGAGGAGAATGCCACCTTTCCTCCCCACACCGTGGGGAGGGGGACCGCGAAGCGGTGGAGGG
>DLIT01000084.1:8641-9892 GCA_002483865.1 Brevundimonas sp. UBA7635 | reverse complement strand
ACCTCGGCCGCATCGCGCTCCATCGGACGCTGGCGGGCATTGAGGGCCGGGTCATGGTTGGACAGGCGCAGGGCCAGCCGGTCCGCCTGGCCGCGCAGACTGGCGCTTTCGGGCGCGGCCGGATCGCGCGGTGGATGGGGCAGGGTCAGGACCCCATTGGCCAGCCTGGGCCCTTCATTGCTGAAGTGGACTTCCAGCTCGGCCTTCTCGGCCAAGGCGCGCGCGGCATGGGCCAGGGCGCGCTTGAAGGTTTCAGCAGGGGTCTGGGCGGCAGGCATGGTCTTCACATAGACCACCCTGTGCTCGGGATTAAGGGGCCAGTCGGGATTGTTGTGTGATCACGCCGCTCGCGACCGTCTCCGGTGCCGTGGGGACGGGCCCTAGAAGACCGAGCGGCCACCCGGCGAGCGATCGGCGAAACCGGACTCAGCGTTCTGTGGCAGGCGCTGCAACTCGCGAATGTGATCGTCGTTGACGCGGGCTCTCTGGCTGCTGTTCACCGGCACGACCCGGCAGACCCGCTGCAGGATGTTGCTGTCCATCGGGCGTTCGCGACGGCAGACCGTCTTGGTTTCGCCGGTCAGGGTCGGGCCACGGGCAACGACCATGCCGGGCGGATTGATGGTGGTGGAATCGCGCAGGCGCTGGCGCTCCGGTTCGGCCTGTTCTGGGGTGGCTTCAGCCTGGCCCGCAGCGGCGAGGGAAAGGCTGACGACAGAGGTCAAGATCAGCAGCATGGCCCGTCTCCTTGTCTGGAGCAGACAGTCTGTGACTCTCGGTGTCCTTTTGCAACAAGGTTATATGAAAACGGGGTTTCTGGCTGGCGGGCGAAAATGACAAGGGGCCGGTGGATCGCTCCACCGGCCCCCTGCGGTTCAGGCCCGGTCCCTATTCGGCCGGGATGGCCTTGCGAACCTCGACCGGCAGGCCCAGGGCCTCCAGCTGAGGCGCGACCTTTTCGGCGTCACCGACGATGACCCAGACGAACTTGGCCGGGTCGATGGCGGCCTTTGCGGCGGCATCCATCTGGGCGGCGGTGGCGGCATTGATCCGCGCGGCCAGGCCTTCCTGGTAGCCGTCGGGGCGGCCATACAGGTCGTTGGAGCGCAGGGCACCCAGGACGGCGTTCGAGGTCTCGTAGGAGCCGGCCAGCGAGCGGGTGTCGCCCAGGATGGTGCGCTCGTGCTCCTGCGCAGTCACGCCTTCCCCGTTCAGGAAGCGGTTGTACTGATGCAGCAGGGCCTGGACGCT
>DLIT01000084.1:4509-8413 GCA_002483865.1 Brevundimonas sp. UBA7635 | reverse complement strand
CGGTCGATCAGGACGATGCGGCTGGTGGTCTGGGGCAGGGGCTGGCTGAAGTCCTTGGTCCCCTTGGCCACCGACGGGGCCTGCCAGTCGCCGAAGGCAGCGTTCAGCTGGGCCGTGACCTCGGCCAGCGGCAGGTCGGAGACCACGAACAGCTTGGCATTGTCCGGGCGGATCCAGGTCTGGTGCTCGCCCACCAGGTCTTCACGCGTCAGGGCGGTGACCACCTCGGGCGTGCCTGAACCGCTGGACGGACGGCCGTAGGGGTGGTCTTCACCATAGACCAGGGGCGGGAAGGCGCGGGCGGCCAGGGCCGCTGGCTGGGTCTGCTCGCTGGCCAGGCGCGCCAGGCGCTGGGCGCGCAGGCGCTCAACCTCTGACGGGGTAAAGGCCGGGTTGCGCAGGACATCGGCAAACAGGATCAGCGACGGTGCCAGGTTGGTCGAGACAGTGCTCAGTGACGCTGTGGTGCGGTCCATGCTGGAGCCAAAGTTCAGCGAGGCCCCCAGGCGTTCCTGAGCTTCGGCCAGGGCCAGGGAGTCGCGCGTGGTCGAGCCTTCGCGCATGACGTCGATCATCAGGGTGTGGGCTCCCAGGCGATCAGCCTGGTCAGCGGCCACGCCCGCGTCGAAGTCCATGGCGATGCGCGTCACCGGCACTGCCGTCGAATGGGCATAGACCACCTCGATGCCGTTGTTCAGCACGGCGCGTTCGACATCGGGGAAGTCGACGTTCTTGACCTCGCCAATGGCCGGAGCGGGATCGCGCGGGGTCCGCACGATTTCCGCTGCGGGGGTCGGGGTTGCGCCCGACGGAGCTGCTGCGGCCTCGCTATAGGCCTCGCGCTCGCCCGGCAGGACGGTCTGGCTGTAGACCGGGCGGGTCAGCCAGCGCTGCATGGCGGCCTTGACCTGATCCGGCGTCACGGCGGCAAAGCGCTTCAGCTGGTTCTTGTAGTGATCCGGATCACCGGCATAGAGCTGACCTTCAGCCAGGACCGAGGCCTTGCCATTGGCCTGTTCCAGACCCTGGATGGTGCGCGAGGCATACTGGGTGACGACGCGGTCGATCTCGTCCTGGGTCGGGCCTTCCGTCATAAGGCGGTTGAAGGCGGCATCCATCCGGGCGGCCACGGCCTCATGATCCTGGCCCGGCTTGACCATGGCCGAATAGGAGAACATGCCCACGCGTTGGAAGGATGAATTGCCGGCCGAGACGCTGGACGCCGTCTGGTCGCCGCGCACCAGCTCATTGTCCAGGCGCGACGAGTTCAGCCCCCCCAGGACCGAGGCGGCCACGCTTAGCGGCACCGCATCCTCGTGCAGCATCCCCGGCACCGCCCAGGTGCGGCTGACGCGGGCCTGGGCCACGCGGTCATGCAGGGTCTGGCTGACCGGTTCGGCCAGGGTGGGGACGTCAGCCTCAGCCGGAGTGTTCACGGCACCAGCCGGGATGTGACCGAAATACTTGGTGACCAGTTCGCGGGCTTCGGCTTCGTTGATATCGCCCGACAGGACCAGGACCGAGTTGTTCGGGCCATAGTTGTCGATGAACCACTGGCGCACCGTCTCCATGCTGGCGGCATCCAGGTCAGCCATCGAGCCGATGGTCGAGTGACGATAGGGGTGACCTTCGGGGAACAGGGCTTCCAGCGTGGCATAATAGGTCAGGCCATAGGGCTGGTTGTCGCCCTGGCGCTTTTCGTTCTGGACAACACCGCGTTGCAGATCCAGCACCTCCTGGCTCACCTGGCCCAGCAGGTGCCCCATGCGGTCCGATTCCAAGTAAAGGGCATATTCCAGCGCCGGGGTCGGCACGGTCTGGAAGTAGTTGGTACGGTCAAACCAGGTGGTGCCGTTCAGAGCCGTCGCGCCAGCGGCATTCAGGGTCTGGATGTGCGAATGCGGGCTGTTTTCCGAACCGCCGAACATCAGGTGCTCGAACAGGTGGGCAAAGCCGGTCGAGCCCTTGGGCTCATCCTTTGAGCCGACGTTGTACCAGACGCTCACGGCCACGACCGGGGCCTTGCGGTCCTCGTTGACGATGACCGTCAGGCCATTGTCCAGCTGGAACCTCTGCCAGGGAATATCGACCCGCGCGATCAGGTCGGCCACCGGTGCCCCGCGCAGCTCCTGCGCCTGGGTCTCCACCGCCGCCGAGGCCGCCCCGGACACCGCCGCATGGGCCCCCGCCGAAACCGGGGCCAGGCCCACCATCAAAGCGGCCACCGCGGCCGAGCTCACCAGACGACGCATAGGCCGATCCTCCCATATTGAAACCGGCCCGAACCTTAACCGTCTTATCTGCGCCATCAATGCGCACCGACCAACCTGTCAGAAAGTTCATGTTTGGGGGCGGTGAGAGACAGCCGTCACCTGGTCAATTCCGCCCACTCTAGCTACTTTTGATAGGCGGAGGGCACATGGTTGACCAATCAAAGGTAGGAACCGACTGGGGCGTGGCCGAACTCGATGCCATCGTTGCCGAGTATTTCGCCATGCTTGAGGCCCAGTCAGCCGGTCAGTCTTTTGTCAAAGCGCACCGTGTTCGCGCCTTGGACGCAGAGATTGGTCGTGGAACAAAATCGATCGAATTCAAGCATATGAACATCTCGGCGGTATTAACCGAGTTGGGAATGCCGATCGTTCGCGGCTACCGCCCGATGCCGAACTATCAACGTGCGATTTTTCCTGCGCTTGAGCGTTATCTTGATGCCCATCCGCAAGCCTGGGAGCTAGGAGTTACGCCAACGTCCCCGGAGCCAGCCTGGCCGGCTATGACGGTCCAGGAGGCGTCGCAGGAATTCAGCACACCCTGGGCCGGGCCCACGGTCGACCTCTCCGATATCATCCTGCCGATCACGACCCCGCCGCCCTCGGGCCCGGCCCGCAAGCCTCGCGATCCCAGCCTCGCCCGCATCATTCGAAAATATGATCCTGCTGCCCGCGATCATCGCAACCGCCAACTCGGTCTCAATGGCGAACGCCACGTCTTCCATCACGAACGGGCCTTTCTGAAAGCCCACGATCGGCCCGATCTGGCACGTAGGGTTGAGTGGACGTCGCAGGAGCGCGGGGATGGTGCCGGTTATGACATCAGAAGCTTCGATCCCGACGGCAAGGAACGCCTGATCGAGGTCAAGGCGACCCGGGGCGGACCGGCTACAGACTTTTTTCTGACGCGGACCGAGAAAGAAGTGTCGCTAGAACGACCTGACGCCTGGCGACTTTATCGCGTGCATGACTTGGCGGTTGCTCCAGGACTGTTCCAGCTGCGCCCGCCTTTGGAGGACGCAGTGACCCTGACTGTTGAATCGTGGCGCGCTGGGTTCGGCTGACGACGAACATCAGTGATTTGCCGTTGCCAAGATCGATCATTTTGGTGATGTCGCCGAAATGATCTGGGCTCAGGCCAACGCCTGTTGCCGCCACCTGTAGCGCCCAGCAAAAAGCCCCGGCCTTGCGGTCGGGGCTTTGGCAATCTCAGGCGAGGGTGGCGATCAATCGTCGTCCATCTTGAGGGCGGCGATGAAGGCTTCCTGGGGGATCTCGACCTTGCCGAACTGGCGCATGCGCTTCTTGCCCTCTTTCTGCTTCTCCAGCAGCTTCTTCTTGCGGGTGGCATCGCCGCCGTAGCATTTGGAGGTCACGTCCTTGCGCAGGGCGCGGACGGTTTCGCGGGCGATGATCTTGCCGCCGATGGCGGCCTGGATCGGGATCTGGAACATGTGCGGCGGGATCAGTTCCTTCATCTTTTCCACCATGCCGCGACCGCGCGTCTCGGCGCGCGAACGGTGCACCAGCATCGACAGGGCATCGACGGGTTCGGCGTTGACGAGGATGCTCATCTTGACCAGATCGCCGATCTTGTAGTCGGTGATCTCATAGTCGAACGAGGCATAACCCTT
>DLIT01000084.1:4220-4378 GCA_002483865.1 Brevundimonas sp. UBA7635 | reverse complement strand
GCCTTGATCCACGGCTCGGCAATGGTCTCGATCTGCATCACATCGGGCAGGTCCGCCGGGTTGTGCAGATCGATCGTGGTGCCGTCGCGCTTGGCGATCTTGTAGACGACCGAGGGGGCCGTGGCGATCAGGTCGAGGTTGAACTCGCGGCTCAGGCG
>DLIT01000084.1:871-4149 GCA_002483865.1 Brevundimonas sp. UBA7635 | reverse complement strand
GATTCCATCTCGAAGGTAAAGCTGGCGTCGTTCAGGCGCAGCTTGCCGATGGCGGCGCGCAGGTCTTCAAAGTCGGCGGCGTCCACAGGGAACAGGCCGCAAAAGACCACCGACTGGACTTCCTTGAACCCCTTGAGCGGTTCAGCCGTCGGCTTCTTTTCTTCGGTGATGGTATCACCGACAGCGGCGTGGGCGACTTCCTTGATCTGGGCGGTGATGAAGCCGACCTCGCCGGGGCCAAGCGCCTCAACCGGTGTGTTCTTGGGCAGGAAGACGCCGACGCGGTCGACCAGGTGGGTCGAGCCCGACTGCATCATCTTGACGCGCATGCCAGCCTTCAGCACGCCGTCGAAGACGCGCACCAGCAGGACGACGCCCAGGTAGGGATCGTACCAGGCGTCGACCAGCATGGCCTTCAGCGGGGCGTTCACGTCACCCTTGGGCGCGGGCAGGCGGGTGACGATGCCTTCCAGCACGTCTTCGATGCCGATGCCCGACTTGGCCGAGCATTCGATGGCGTCCGAGGCGTCGATGCCGATCACATCCTCGATCTGGGCCTTCACGCGCTCGGGTTCGGCGGCGGGCAGGTCGATCTTGTTGAGGACCGGAACGATCTCGTGATTGTTGTCGATGGCCTGATAGACGTTGGCCAGCGTCTGGGCTTCCACGCCCTGCGAGGCGTCGACCACCAGAATGGAGCCTTCGCAGGCGGCCAGCGAGCGCGACACCTCATAGGCGAAGTCGACGTGACCCGGCGTGTCCATCAGGTTGAGGATATAGTCCTCGCCATCCTTGGCCTTGTATTTCAGACGCACCGTCTGGGCCTTGATGGTGATGCCGCGCTCCTTCTCGATATCCATATTATCGAGAACCTGTTCCGACATTTCGCGCGCGGTCAGGCCACCGGTGAATTGAATCAGGCGGTCAGACAGCGTCGATTTGCCGTGGTCGATGTGGGCGACAACGGAAAAATTCCGGATGCGTTCGATAGGAGGCGTCGTCATGCAGCGGCGCTTAGCATTGGCTGAGGATAAACGCCACTTCCCTGATGCGCGCAGGGGCAGGTTCGTCCTCCACGCCAGAAACCAGGGCGGCGTTACGGGGTATTACGCATAACGCCGATTCACCATTCCGTGTAACAACGATTTAAGCTGTGCAGCATTTAGTATAGTGTTGTTATTCGGAGTGCCCCCCCATGCTACGGATAGGTAAACGGGCCGAGCGATCCCGAGAGGGTGTCGCGGCTGTCGAGTTCGCTATCGTGTTCCCCCTGCTTTTGTTCATGCTGGTAGGGATGATTGTCTATGGCGGATGGTTCTGGTTGGCCCATTCGGTTCAGTCTCTCGCCTATGAATCGGCGCGGGCATCGCTGGGCGGTCTGGATGCGGCCGAACGCCGTGCCCTTGCGCTAGACTTCGTCAGCCAGCGCGGGCCCGAGATCGGCGTGCCGGTCGGCGCGACCTCTGTTTCGGTGAACAGCGACAATCAGGTGGTGGCGGTGACCATCAACTATGACGTCAGCACGCATCCGATCATGGCTCTGAAAGGCCTGACGGTTCCGCCGCCGCAGACCATCAGCAAAGAGGCGGTTGTTCGCCTGGGCGGCTACTGACTATGAGGCCGGGCGCGACAGCCTTGGCGGGGTTGCTGCGGCGCTTTGGTCGCGGACGCGATGGCGGTGTGGCCATCATTGTCGCGGGCTCGGCCTTTATGATTGTCGTTCTGGCGGCACTGGCGGTGGATCTCGGGTCTATCGTTCTTCGCGCGCGAGAGATTCAAGGCGCGGCCGATCTGGCTGCCTTGTCGGCGGCGCGCGATATCCCCCGCGCGCAAGCGGCGGCATTGGCCACGACCCGCGACAATCTCGGACCCGATGCCACTGTGCGTACAGACGTCGGTGTCTGGGTAGGTGATCCGACCAAGACGCCGGAACAAAGATTTTCCGTGACCGCCACCAAGCCCAATGGCGCACGGGTCGAGGTGACGGCACCTGCGCGGCTTTATTTTGCGGCCATACTGGGCAAGTCCCACATCATGATCACCCGAAAGGCCACGGCGGCCATTCCGGGGGCAGAGCCTTCGGCCCTGTTCACCATTGGCTCGCGCTTGCTGAGCCTTGATCGCGGACTGGTGAATGCCCTTTTGACGGGACTTTTGGAGTCGAACGTCAGCCTGTCGGTTATGGACTATAACCGGCTGGTCGGCGCGGATGTAAACCTGCTCGAATTCCTTGATGTGCTGGCCGTGCGACTGAATCTCGAGGCAGGCGACTATGACGCCCTGCTGCGCCACGAGGTCGAGACCGGCCTGCTTCTGAAAGTGCTCGAGGTTGTCGCCAGCAGTGATGCGCGGTCCGTCCTGAGCCAGCTGACGGGCCTGCCTTTGACAGCCAAGGTCAAAGTCGCCGACCTGATCGGGGTTGAGGCCGATGCCAGTGATGGTTTGCGGCGTGGCCTTGATCTGGATGTGGGAGCGCTGGACCTTCTGGTCGCCACTCTGGAGACCGCGAACCAGAACCGCCATCTGGCGCTGGATACGACACTCAACCTTGGCTTGGCCGATGTGACGTTGATGGCCGCCATTGGCGAAAAGCCCAATCAGTCCTCTTGGGTCACTCTGTCGACTAAAAATGGCGAAGTGCTCAAGACGGCCCAGACCCGCATCTATGCGCGGGTGAACACCAAAAACTTCATCCCCGAGCTGTTGAAGCTGGACCTTGAGTTGATTGCTGAGGTGGCTTCTGCCGAGGCCCAGATTACAGACATTCGCTGTCAGGGCTCACCGGCTGTCGACGTCAGTGCGGTTCCCGGACTGCTGCGCGTCAGTCTGGGAGATGTGAAGAACCGGCAGGACCTGCGCGACTTCAAGAAGAAGATCGTGACCGAGCGCAAACATCTGGCCACGGTCCTGCTTATCCCTGTCTATGTGTATGCCAACCTTGAGAGCAAGGACCGCACGGCCCAAAGGCTGACCTTTAGCAAGGCCAATATCGAAAGCCGCACCTATAAGAAGGTCCGCTCCAAGGAGATTGCCTCCAGCCTGTTGACCAGTCTGACGAAGGAGCTGGAACTGGATATCGGCTTGCTGAGCCTGGGGTGGGTGGTCAACCTCCTGACGCCGCTGACGTCGCTGTTGGGCTGGATTCTGGACATGATCCTCAACCCGCTGCTAAGCCTTCTCGGGATAGGTCTTGGCGAGGCCGATGTGGGCGTACTGGGCGTCAACTGCACGGGGGGCGTCGGTGGCATTCCCCATCTGGTTGGCTGATCAATCGCAGG
>DLIT01000084.1:368-771 GCA_002483865.1 Brevundimonas sp. UBA7635 | reverse complement strand
CGCCTGCGGCGATGATGCGGTCGATGCGGGCCTTCTCTGCGCGGAAGGCGGCCAGTTCGGTACCCGACAGAACCGTACCCTCGGAGGTACGCACGCTGGCCGGATTGATACGCTGGCCGTTGCGCCACATTTCATAGTGAAGGTGCGGGCCGGTCGAGTTGCCGGTCGAGCCGACGTAGCCGATCACCTGACCTTGGGTGACGCGCTGACCGGCGCGCATGCCCGAGGCAAAGCGCGACAGGTGGGCGTAACCGGTTTCGAGGCCGTTGGAGTGGCGAACGCGGATCCAGTTGCCATAGCCGCCCCAGCGACGGGCTTCGACGACGACGCCGTCTGCCGGTGCAATAATCGGGGTACCGGTGGAAGCCGCAAAGTCCATGCCCTGGTGCATCTTGCGATAGCC
>DLIT01000084.1:0-217 GCA_002483865.1 Brevundimonas sp. UBA7635 | reverse complement strand
GCGCTGGAAGCGGTAGAAGGCCTGACCCTTCAGCTCTGCGTACAGCAGTTCACCGGTTTCGATGGTGCGGCCCGTTTCGGTGACCGAGCGATCGAACACCAGCGTAAAGTCGTCCGTGGCGCGCACATCGCGCTGCATGTCGAACTTATGGGCGAACAGCTGGCTGGCCTTGCGGATTACTGCCGAGGTGGCACCCAGTTCACGGGCGCTGGCCGAC
>DLIT01000040.1:8190-9286 GCA_002483865.1 Brevundimonas sp. UBA7635 | reverse complement strand
TCAGGCCCTGGACGCTGTCCGCCACGGCCCGGACCGCCGTGCGCAGGGCGCGGGTGGCGGCGTGGAAGTCGGTCTGCAGGCTGCGATACTGCTCGGGGAAGGTGCCGCCGATGGTCACCGACAGGTCGTTTTCGGCGAGGCTGTGCAGGGCCTGGCCCAGGGCCCTGACCACCTCGGTCTGGCGCTGTTCGTTCTCGGCGTGGGCGGCCTGGACGCGGTCACGCTCTTCCTGCAGCACCTCCAGGTAGATGGAGATGGCCAGGTCCATGTCCAGCATGACGCGCTGGGTCAGCTCGGCGATGGCCTCGGCGGTGATGCGGTCGTGTTCCTTGCGGTTGGCAAAGAGCTTGCGCGGACGCTGGGCGATGGCGCGGCTGAGGTGGGCCAGGATGACGCTGTAGCCGCCGATGTACCAGCGCGGTTCCAGGCCGATGCGGGCGTGGACCATGCCGATCCGGCGCACAGAGGCGACATAGTCGGCGTCGGCGCGGCCCTCGATGATCGCATCCCAGTGGGCTTCCTGCGCCTTGCTGGCCGCCTGGATGTGGTTCTCGGAGCTGAAGAAGCGGTGGGTTTCCGGCTCGGCGCGGACCTTGACGTAGAAGGCGTCCAGCGCGCGCGGGACCTCCTTGCGCAGCAGGCTGCTGATGGCGCGGTAGCCGGACGAGGCTGCGCCCAGGCCCATGAAGTTCATGCGGTTCTCGATCTTTACGCCGGACATCTTTCGCAAAACTCTCTACGCAACTGGGAAACAACCGCCGGACAGCGGTCACCGAACAGGACCGTGATGGGCCGCCGGACTTAGCGGTCCCTAAAGTCCAAGGTGCGTAGAATCTCTTAATACGGCCACGCTGGCCTTGATCTGGATCATGACGCGCGCCTTTTCGGCCTATGCCAGGCGCCACCGCGCATCATATAAAGACATCCTTATAGGTTTATTGCCCCCGTAGGCGTCACAGGCTATAGCGACCTCTGAAACCCCGCGCCGCGAGAGCCCCTAAGCCATGACCGACTACATCGTTCGCGACATCTCCCTGGCCGATTTCGGCAACAAGGAAATCGCCATCGCCGAAACCGAAATGCCGGGCCTGATGGC
>DLIT01000040.1:0-8041 GCA_002483865.1 Brevundimonas sp. UBA7635 | reverse complement strand
AACGGCACGCCGGTCTTCGCCCTGAAGGGCGAGACCCTGGAAGAATACTGGGACTATGCCCACAAGATCTTCGAATGGGCCGACGGCGGCTATCCGAACCTGATCCTCGACGACGGCGGCGACGCCACCTTGCTGTGCG
Organism: Brevundimonas sp. UBA7635; assembly: GCA_002483865.1. GTDB lineage: Bacteria > Pseudomonadota > Alphaproteobacteria > Caulobacterales > Caulobacteraceae > Brevundimonas. The sequence continues at coordinate 7,902 of DLIT01000040.1, read as the reverse complement.
TGCTCGGCCCGAAGGCCGAGAAGGACATCTCGGTCCTGTCGAACCCGCAGAACGAGGAAGAGGAAGCCCTCTTCTCGGTCATGAAGCGCTACATCGCCGAGAAGCCCGGCTTCTACTCGGCCATCCGCGATGCCATCGGCGGCGTGTCGGAAGAGACGACCACGGGCGTGCACCGTCTGTACCAGATGGCTGAGCGCGGCGAGCTGCCGTTCCCGGCCATCAACGTCAACGATAGCGTCACCAAGTCCAAGTTCGACAACCTGTACGGCTGCCGTGAATCCCTGGTCGACGCGATCCGTCGCGGCACCGACGTCATGCTGTCGGGCAAGGTGGCCGTGGTCTGCGGCTATGGCGACGTGGGCAAGGGCTCGGCCGCCAGCCTGCGTAATGGCGGTGCCCGTGTGATCGTCACCGAAATCGACCCGATCTGCGCCTTGCAGGCCGCCATGGAAGGCTATGAGGTGCAAACCCTTGAGGACGTCGCCGACAAGGCCGACATCTTCGTCACCACCACCGGCAACAAGGACGTCATCCGCGTCGAGCATATGCGCGAGATGAAGAACAACGCCATCGTCTGCAACATCGGTCACTTCGACTCCGAAATTCAGGTCGCCGGCCTGAAGAACTTCAAGTGGGACGAGATCAAGCCTCAGGTCCACCACATCGAATTCCCGGATGGCAAGAAGATTATCCTGTTGTCTGAAGGGCGTCTGGTGAACCTGGGCAACGCGACTGGCCACCCGTCCTTCGTGATGTCGGCGTCCTTCACCAACCAGACCCTGGCTCAGATCGAACTGTGGACCAATGCCTCGAAGTACGAGAACTCGGTCTATACCCTGCCCAAGCATCTGGACGAGAAGGTCGCCTTCCTCCACCTCGAAAAGCTGGGTGCCAAGCTGACCCAGCTCAATGATGAGCAGGCCCGGTACATCAACGTGCCGGTCGAAGGCCCCTTCAAGCCGGAGCACTACCGCTACTAAGCCAGCAGGACCTGGCTCCCGAGATCAGACCCCGCGCCGATCAGCGCGGGGTTTTTTCTGGCTTCAGTCCATCAGGTCGCGCGGATCTACGATGTCGGCTCCACGGCCCATCAGGCCGGTCTCGAAATCCATGAAGATGTCAATTAGCTCTTCGACGCTGACCGGCGCTGCCCCTATCCGGAAGCGGAAACGCCAGAAACTGACGATGTGCTGGACCGCGCCCAACTGATCGCCCAGATGGCTGAACATCGCTGGTGCCTCCAGCAGGAAATCGCGGAAGGCCAGGGGCTGTCCATTGCGGGTCAGGCCAGCATAGGCTTCGTCATAATATCTCAGGGTACGACTCACATCCTCGCAGGTCTTGAGGATACGGCCGCGCAGAACGGTCCGACCCCGTTCCAGATAGGCCTTGGCAGCTGGGTCCAGAGGTCCGATCGGGCGCACCATAGCGACTTCGTCGGCGACATGGGCGATTTCGCCCATCAGGTTGGCCAGGGCCCATTTGTAATAAAGGAAGCCTTTCCAGCAAAAGACGCCCTCCTGATACTGCTCCGGCTCCAGCTTCAGGGTGGTGCGCAGGGCCTCCAGTCGGTCGCCGGGCGTGTTGGACAGGATCTTTGCGGCCATCCGGGCCGATGATCCGACCGCCGCCACGCTGTGGCCCAGGCTGAGCGAGACGAGGGGCTCGATCTCGGCTTGCACAAAGGCTTGCATATTCTCCATGTCGGCATCGCTGAGAGCGAAGTAGCAGGCAGCAGCATCCACATTGCCGCGCTTCAGCTGTTCACGCAGCAGGAATGGGTCAAGCGACGGCAATTGGTCCATCAGGCGCAGGGTCCGCAAGTCAGCATGATCGGGATGGATACCGAAAGCTTCGTGCATCGCGCGCTCAAAGCCGATCTGGTTGACGAAGACATAGCGGCCACCGGACTTCAGGTCGGTGGCGTCGATGGGCACCACGACCTTGGTGGCCACCTGGCGGCGTCCCGGAAAGGCATCGGTCTCATTGCGACGCAGCCGATGCTTTATGATCAGAGCTGTGTTCAGCGCAGGGGTGCGAAACATCGGGCGCTCGGCCCAATCGGGCAAGTGCTGATGCTCGTCTGCGACCTTCAGCAGGTTCAGCACCCGGGCCGTGGAGGCGGTTCGGCGCAGGTGTTCAAGGTTGCGAATTGCGCGGTCTGACATGGCACGAAATCTGCCATTCAAATGTCACTAAACCCTAAGCCTGACCGTAAAAACCAGGGCCGCCGGTACGAGACTGGCGGCCCTGACAAGTCTTACGGGACTGCGAGGATTAGAACCGCGCGTTGACGCTCAGCCAGAAACTGCGGCGCTTATCCTTGTTGTTGTAATCGTCAAAGAACAGAATCTCGTTGTCGCCGTCATAGGCTCCATCGCCATCCAGGTCGCGGAACTCGGTGCGATAGGTGGTGAAGTCGCGGTCCAGCAGGTTGTTGACGCGGCCATTAACGGTCAGCCATGGCGTAACCTGATAGGAAGCGCCCAGGTGAAGAACGGCATAGTCCTTATAATAGAGGGCTTCGTTCGTCAGGGCATGGGTCCCGGCATAGCGGTCGGCGCGGGCCTCACCTGACAGCAGGAAGCTGAGACGGTCCACAGGCTGCCAGCTCAGCGAGGCGTTGGCCATGTGCCGGGCGCTTTCCCCCAGCGGCTGACCTGCGTTGGCTCCGCTCTTCTGCTCGGAATCGGTATAGGTATAGTTGGCGCGCAGGCCGATGGTGTCCGTGGCCTGCCAGCGGCCCGCCAACTCGGCTCCGCGGATCACCACCTTGTCGATGTTGGTGATACGGCTGCTGGAGGGATTGTAGCCAATCTCGCCGAAGTCGCCCGTGGCCGCACAAGCCAGGCTCAGGCCCGGGCCGCAGGGCTGGCTGGCGATCTTGTCCTCGAACTCATTGTTGAAGACCGTGGCATTGAAGCTGTGGCCGCTGTCGCCCTGCCAATAGACGGCCAGCTCCGTACTGACGCTGGTCTCGGGCTGCAGGTTCGGGTTGCCGAACTGGGGGCTGGTGCCCTGGCCGCCAAAGCCGATCACGCCATCATAGAGCTGCGTCGTCTTCGGCGTTTTGAAACCGGTCGAGACGCCGCCCTTGATCGTCCAGTTGGGATTGACAGTATAGACGCCGTACAGCCGCGGGCTGACGTGATCGCCAAAGATTTCGTGGTCATCAAAGCGAAGGCCGCCGGTCAGGGCAAAGGCCTCGGTCGCCTGCCATGTGTCTTCGGCAAACACCGAGACCATGTTGTGCTCCTGGGTTTGGCCGGCCTGACCGGATTCCAGACCAAAGACCCCGTCGGTCAGTTCGCCGCGAATGACCTGGGTGCCGAACACCAGGCGGTGGTCGCCGAACCAATTACGCACCATGTTCAGTTGCGCGTCCAGGGTCAGCTGTTCGCTTTCCAATGTGCGTTTGGGACGGGGCAGGAAGCTCCTGAGCTCCGCCAGCTGGGCCTCGTTCAGCTGGGCCGTCATCACCGCCAGCTTCTGGGCTTCGGACAGGTTGTTCCAGGCGTTGGCGTTGTTGTAGCCCATGGCCCGGCCCGGCGCGCAGTAGCCGGTCGTGGTGTTCACGCTGCCGCCCATGTTCACGCAGGCCGTGTTCCACAGCCCCTGCAGCGACTGACGCTCGGCCACTGAGAAGGGCAGGGTGCGCCCCTCATTGTTGGTCGATACGTGGGACAGTGAGATACGGGTCTCGCCAAAGTTCCACAGACCTTGGTGGGTCAGAGCCCAGGTGTCGCGGGTGAATTCCTGGCTGGGGGCATAGCCCGCGCGCGGCTCGACCCGTCCGGTCGAACCGACCCGCAGCACGGCCCCATAGTTGTCGACAGTGCCGACCGGGTATTCCTCGACGCCCGCATCGTTCAGTCGGATGCTGTTGTCATAGGACTGTTTCGAGGTGTCGTAGTCCAGGGTCAGGGTCTGGGTGTCGCTGGGGGTCAGGGTCAGGGTCAGGCCACCCGAGACATTCTCATTGTCGACCGTCTTGCCGCCACTGCCAAAGCCCAGGCTGCGGACGTGTTCGACGCCGGCCGGGTCTTCCACCGTGGCATAGGCGGGTTGAGAGGCCTTGCGATCATAGTGACTGCCGCGCACGCTGAGATTCAGAAGACCCTCGATAAGCGGGCCGTTGGCATAGAGGTCCACCGAGCGATCGTCACCATAGGCGTCGTGGCTCTCAAAGGTCTGGCTGGCCGTGATCGAGCCGGCCCAGCGGTCGGGCGACCGCTTGGTGATGATGTTGATCACACCGCCCATGGCGTCGGCCCCATAGAGGGTCGAAGCGGGGCCGCGGATGATCTCGACCCGCTCGATCGCGTCCAGCGGCGGGATGTGGTTGAACTGATTACCACCAAAGCTGTTCGGATAGATGTCGCCATGGTTGTTCTGGCGGCGACCATTGATCAGGATCAGGGTGTAGTCCGCGCCCATGCCGCGCATGGAAATCGTGCCCTGGCCGGTCTTGTCGCGGGTCTCGCCGATATCAACGCCCTCCAGGTCGCGCACGGCGTCCAGCAGGGTCAGATAGGGACGCTGGGCCAGCTGTTCGGCGGTAACGACGCTGATGCTGGCGGGGGCGTCAACGATCTTCTGGGCATAGCCAGCGGCGGTGACGACGATGTCTTCGATCTGGGTTGGCGTGGATTGATCGATTTCCTCGGCCAGGACGGCAGTAGGCAGACCGGCCGAGGCGACTGTGAGGGCGGTCGCGGCGAGCAGGGCCGAGCGGCGTTTGAAAAGCATTATCAATCCTCGAAACTTGCGATCGCTTCTCAACATCATTGCTGGCTTGGCCGCAAGGGGGTGCGCTATTACGTCGCATTTGTGTCAGGGCACACATTTGCTGGTGCCGTGGTCAGCCCCGCCTTAGAAGAGAGCCATGGAAGCCTTTGACATTCTGATCCTGGTCACCGTCGCCGCCGTTGTCGGTGCCTTGGGGATCGGCATTTTCAACCTGAGCCGACCGGGAACTCAGGCGCGGTCGCGCTCGAACAAGCTGATGCGTCTGCGCGTCGTGCTTCAGGCCCTGGCGGTGGTGCTGATACTGGTGGCTACCTGGTGGAAGGCGTCCCAGGGATGATACTGGCTAGGGAGGGCTGAGACATGGTCACGCTGAACAAGATCTATACCCGTACAGGCGATGGGGGTCAGACGCGGCTGGCCTCCGGCGCTCCGGTATCCAAGACCGACCTGCGGGTCGAGGCCTATGGCACCGTCGATGAACTGAATGCGGTGATCGGGGTGGCCCGCCTGCACAGCGGGCAGAACGACCGCATCGATGCCATGTTGGGCCGTATCCAGAATGAGCTGTTTGATCTGGGAGCTGACCTGTCGACTCCGCTGGATCCGCCGCCAGCGTGGGAGGCCCTGCGCATGATCGCCACCCAAGTGGAGCGTCTGGAAGCCGAAATCGACTGGATGAACGAAAGCCTCAAGCCGCTGGACAGCTTCATCCTGTCGGGAGGCTCGCCCCTGTCGGCCCATCTGCACCTGGCCCGCACTGTCTGCCGTCGGGCCGAGCGTGAAGCCATTCGTCTCATGCAGTCGGGCGATGCGGTCAATCCCGAGGCGATCCGGTATCTGAACCGCCTCTCCGACCATCTGTTTGTCGCTGCGCGGCGCGCCAATGCCAACGGAGCCGCCGACATCCTGTGGAAGCCGGGCGCAACACGCTAGACCTAGTTGCCCAGGACGGCCTTGACCCGGGCGCGTTCGGCTTCGGTTGCGGCATCGCGAGCGCGGCGCTGATCGGCCAGCTGGCGTTCGATCGCTACCAGTTCGCGGTTCTTTTCGGCCGAGGCTTCGGCGCGGCTGACGCCGATGGGGCGTCCCGTAAGTTCGGCGATCGAGATCGGCTGGGCACATATGCGGCTTTCGCGATCATACCATTTGCCCTCGGCCTCGCACCGCTCGCCCGGCTCCATCCAGTAGCGCTGGAAGACATAGACGCCGGCCGTCATCACGGCGAACAGGGTCAGGAAGATCATGCTGAGGCGCGGGAATGACAAAAAGCGTTTCATGCGGGTCTCATAGATCAGAAATCGTCCTGAATCAGCAAAACAGTTCACCTAGGGTTACGTTGACAGGGCGATCAGGGCAGTCCAATCCGTCCACCATATTTCGAAGACCAAGTGGATAGGCTCATGAAGGTACTCGTCCCGGTGAAACGGGTGATCGACTCCAACGTCAAGGCTCGCGTCAAAGCTGACCAGACCGGTGTTGATCTCGCCAATGTCAAGATGAGCATGAACCCCTTCGACGAAATCGCCGTCGAAGAGGCCGTGCGTCTGAAGGAAGGCAAGGAACACCACGCTGCTGGCACCGCGACCGAGATCGTGGTTGTCTCCATCGGGGTGACCCAGGCGCAGGAAACCATCCGTACGGCTCTGGCCATGGGTGCCGACCGTGGCATCCTGGTGCAGTCGGACGCCGATCTGGAGCCGCTGGCTGTCGCCAAGCTGTTGAAGGCTGTGGCTGACGAAGAAAAGCCCGACCTGATCCTGATGGGCAAGCAGTCCATCGACGGCGACAACAATGCCGTTGGCCAGATGCTGGCCGCCTTGCTGGATTGGCCGCAGGCCACCTTCGCCGGCAAGCTGGTGATCGAGGGCCAAAAGGCCACCGTGACCCGCGAAGTCGATGGCGGCCTGCAAACCGTTGCTGCCGAGCTTCCGGCCGTGGTCACCGTTGACCTGCGCCTGAACACCCCGCGCTACGCTTCGCTGCCGAACATCATGAAGGCGAAGAAGAAAGAGATCGTCACCAAGGCCGTCGCCGACTACGGCGTGGACGTGGCTGACCGTCTGAAGGTTCTGAAGGTCACCGAGCCGCCGAAGCGCTCGGCCGGTATCAAGGTGGCCGACGCCGCCGAACTGGTTTCCAAGCTCAAGTCTGCAGGTGCCCTGTAATGGCTGTTCTCGTTATTGCTGACCACGACGGCTCGGCCGTCCGCGACACCACCCACAAGACCGTGACCGCCGCCAAGGCCATCTCGGGCGAGGTGGACATCCTCGTGCTGGGCCAAGGCGCATCGGCCGTTGCCGACGCCGCTGCCAAGATCGATGGCGTGCGCAAGGTTCTGCTGGCCGAAGGTGAAGGCGTCTCGCACGGCCTCGCCGAGGCCGTTGAAGCCACCGTCGTTCCACTGGCCGCCAACTATGACGCCGTGCTGGTTCCGGCCAACACCGACGGCAAGAACTATGCCCCGCGCATCGCCGCCAAGCTGGACGTGGCGCCGATCTCTGACATCGTGGAAGTCGTCTCGGCCGACACCTTTGTTCGCCCGATCTACGCCGGTAACGCTCTGGAGACCATCCAGACCTCGGACGCGAAGAAGGTGATCACCGTGCGTCCAACCGCCTTCACCGCTGCCGGTGAAGGTGGTTCGGCTTCGGTTGAAACCGTCGCCGCTGCCGAAGGTGCCAAGATCGCTTTCGTCTCGGAAGAAATGGTCAAGTCGGACCGCCCGGAACTGGGCGCTGCCAAGATTATCGTCTCGGGCGGTCGCGCTCTGGGCTCGGCCGAAGAGTTTGCCGCTGTCATCGAGCCCCTGGCTGACAAGCTTGGTGCCGCCGTCGGTGCCTCGCGCGCTGCCGTGGATGCCGGTTACGCTCCGAACGACTATCAGGTTGGCCAAACTGGCAAGGTGGTCGCCCCGCAGGTCTATATCGCTGTCGGTATCTCGGGCGCGATCCAGCACCTGGCCGGCATGAAGGACTCCAAGGTCATCGTCGCCATCAACAAGGATGCGGATGCTCCGATCTTCCAGGTTGCCGACTATGGCATCGTCGGTGACTACAAAACCGTCGTACCGGAACTGATGAGCGCCCTGGGTTAAACACTCCAGGCCTTCGAGGATACGAGGACGCCCTGACCGTTAACGGTCGGGGCGTTTTT
>DLIT01000014.1:6243-10186 GCA_002483865.1 Brevundimonas sp. UBA7635 | reverse complement strand
AAGAAGATGTAGCGCGGGTTCAGGGCCATGACCGCGCGGGCCTCGGGCCCCCGGTGGTCGGACAGCCAGCGGCGGATGGCATCGCCCGAAGTGCCATTGGGCGGAAGCAGGCCCTGCTGGCTCATCGGCCGGGCGATGCCGACGAAGGGCTTGCCATTGTCGGCGGCATAGGCGGCCCTGAGCCGCGAGCCGTCCGGGAAGGTGAGGGTGCCCGAGCCCTGGATCTGCAGGAAGAAGAGATCCTCGGCCTTCATCCAGGCCAGAACCTGGGACCGCGCCGAGCCCGCCTCGATGGCCGCGCGATCCCCGACCTGTTCCAGGTTGTTGGGGCGGCTCAGGACCGGGGCGTCAAACTCACCATCCGGAGCCCGGCGAGCGGGATAGATGGGCGCAAAATAGGCCGTCAGCATACCCGGCTGGCCATCGGCCGTGCGAGCCTCGACGGCGACAAAGGCCGTCTCCAGGAAGTCGCGGGCGTCGGTCGGGCTGACCTGACGGCTGGTGGACAGGGCCTGCGCGCGCTCGCAGGTCGAGGCGGCGACGGGGTCCCTATGCCGGGCGCAGGTCTGCACATAGGCCTGGAAGGCGGCCAGATGATCTTCGTGGTTCCATCCCGGCAGGTAGGACAGGGCCATGGCCCCAGGGGGCGGCGGTGGCAGGTCAGGCCGGGGCGGCACGGTCACGCCGGGCAGAACGGGCGCAGCCGGATAGGGCACAGGTCCGGACGGACGGGGCTGGGAGGCACAGGCCGCCACCAGCAGGGCCAGGACCGCGGCCCCAACCAGGCCACGTCCCTGAAGTTGCGGGAAGCTGACGACGCCCAGCATGGTCAGTGACCTCAGGCCGTGGCCGGCTCGACCCGTGCCAGTGCCCAGTTTGGATCTGCCGCACCCAGGGCGCGCTCGAAGGTCCAGATCTCGGCCGTGCGGCGCTCGTCCACCATGGGATCGCCGGCCGCCGGGGTCACGGTCGAGCGCAGCTCGGCCAGAAAGCGCACCTTGGCCACGGCTCGTTCGTCGTGCACCGTGGCACTTTCCAGATCAGCACGCGGCGGGATGATGAACTCGACCTGTTCGCGGTCGGCCCGGGCGGTGCGCGCAGCAATGCCGGCGTCAAACGAGGTCATGACCGAGGACGTCAGCAGTGGACGCAGGGTGTCTCGATCACCGGCGGCATAGGACTGGACGATGGTCTCATAGGCCTGGCGGGCCCCTTCCAGGAAGCGGGTCGGGTCAAAGGAGGGGTCGCGGGCCTTCAGTCCGGAAATGGCGGCTGCCGTAACCGGGTCGACCGTTGGGACTGGTGGAGCCGACCCGGCCATCGGGCCCACGGCGACACGGGGCATGGGCTTGTTATCCGTCGGCTGGCGACCAACCTTCTTGCCCAGCACATTGTAGAGCATGAACAGCAGAACGGCTGCGACGATGGCAAACACAATGATCTGGAAGGAAATGGGCACGGACTTCACCTGAATAGCGCGAACACCAAGATATGTGGGTTCGCCATATCCTCAAGGCTTAGGGGCCGCAGAAGACGGGCGCAAGGCGAGACAAGGCCGCATGCGCTGTGGCAAGATTGCGGCTAGGCCCTCGGGCGTGCTAGTCGCCGGGCCTCACCCGGGCCCGGAGCGGTCCGGCGTCCCCACTTTTCAGATTGATGATCCCTATCCATGACTGACGCGACCGCCCCCAACGATACCCCTGTCAACGGCGAAGACCAGACCCTGACCAATGAACAGGGCCAGCCCGCCGGCCCGGGCTTCCGCATCCTGGCCCAATATGTCCGGGATATGTCGTTCGAGAACCCTCGCGCCCCGGAAAGCCTGCGCATCGAGGGCAAGCCAGCCATCGACATGGGCGTTGAACTGAACGCCTCGGGTCGCCCCGACGGTCTGTTCGAGGTGGACCTGAAGCTGTCGGTCAAGGCGTCTGGAGATAACAACGGTCCGGTGTTTCACGTGGAACTCGTCTATGGTGGCCTGTTCGCCATCCAGGGCGTCCAGCCACAGGACATCGAGCCCATGCTGCTGATCGAATGCCCGCGTTATCTCTTCCCCTTCGCGCGCCAGATCATTGCCCAGGCCACGGCCGATGGCGGCTTCTATCCGCCCTTCATGGTCGATCCGATCGATTTCGCGGCCATCTATGTGGCCCGCCAGCAGCAGATCGCCAGCGGCCCGGCCGATACCGGTCAAGCCTGATACCGATCAGCCCAAACGAAAAGGCCCGGACGACTTCCGGGCCTTTTTTGTATCTGCAGGCCTCAGGCTGCGGCTTCCTGGGCCTGATCCACGATGACGCCGTGGGCCGCCCACAGGCTGTGGTCCTTGAGCATGGTCTTGAGAAACTCCCGGTGGATACCGTGCTCCTGCGGCGTCGAAAGCGGTGCCAGGGGGCGGGGACGGGGAGCATAGCTTGCCTGGCCCGTCGCCATCACCGCGCCAGCGGTCGTGCGCACGGTCGTCAGGTCCAGCGCCCGTTCCTTTCCGCCGCGCAGTTCCAGATAGACCTCGGCCAGAAGGCGGGAGTCGATCAGGGCGCCGTGCAGCGTCCGGTCAACCAGCGAGATCTTGAACCGCTTGCACAGGGCATCCAGCGAGTTCGGCATCCCCGGAAACCGCTTCTGGGCCAGTTGCAGGGTGTCGATCCAGCGCTCTTCGGCCGGCGGGGTGATGGCAAACCGGCTGAACTCGAAATCGATGAAGTTACGGTCAAAATTGGCGTTGTGCGCGATCAGGGGCGCATCACCGATGAATTCCAGGAAGTCCTGGACGATGTCGTGGAACCTGGGCGCGTCCTTGACCTGGGCATCGGTAATGCCGTGCACCCTGGTCGCCTCGGGCGGGATCAGGCGCTCGGGATTGACCAGGCGGTGGAAGGTGCGGCCGGTCGGCAGAAGGTCGTTCAGCTCGATACAGCCGATCTCGATCAGGCGGTCGCCGGTCTTGGGATCAAAGCCGGTGGTTTCGGTATCGAGAACGATTTCGCGCATGACCCTTATTGGCCCATGCCAGCGGTGCTGTCACCGCCTTTGGCCCACTTCCAGCCGGGTGTCAGGACGGTATCCACGATCTTGATGACCTGTTGCTGGGCGGCTTCAAGGCCATGACCCGTATCAACGATGAAATCCGCCCGACGGCGCTTTTCTTCATCCGGCATCTGGCGATTCAGGATAGCCTCAAACCGTTCTTCGGTCATACCGCGGCGATCCAGCACCCGTTGGCGCTGGATCGCCGCATCAGCCGTCACCACGACCACGGCATCGACCCATTGATCACCGCCGGTCTCGAACAGAAGCGGGATATCCAGCACCGCCAGACGCTGGCCTTCTTCGCGGGCACGGGCCAGGTCATTGGCACGGCTTTGCGCGACCAGCGGATGAACTATGGCTTCCAGCCGTTTGAAGGCCGTCTCATCCTGACCCAGCGCCTCTGCCAGACGCGTGCGGTCGACCATGCCGTCGACCACCACCCCGGGAAAGGCCTCGCCTAGGGGCCCTACCGCGGCACCACCGGGCGCATAAAGACGATGGACGGCGGCATCGGCGTCCCAGACCATGGCTCCGGCATCGGCAAACATCCGGCTGGTCGTCGACTTGCCCATGCCGATCGAGCCGGTCAGTCCCAGGATGATCATGGCGTTTCTCCCAGGTGGCCAAGCAATAGCGGGCGCAGGTCCAGGACAGGGGGGACCTGTCGATACAGCGCTTGATAAGACGGAGCCGCCTGGCCGATCAGCATGGCCAGGCCATCGACCGTGGCCAGCCCCCGGGCCTGCGCCGCCTGAAGGAAGGGGGTCACGACAGGACGATAGGTCATGTCCATCACCACCGCCGAGGGCTTGAGTACCGCCAGGTCCACGTCAGGGCGGACGCTGAGGGCATTGATTACCAGGTCAGCCGCCTCAAGAGTGCTGGCATCAACGACGCGGACCGAGGGTCCCAG
>DLIT01000014.1:335-6099 GCA_002483865.1 Brevundimonas sp. UBA7635 | reverse complement strand
CCGTCCAGGCCAGCCGCCTCCAGCCAGGCATTATGGATGACGGGGCTGAGAGAATGAGTCACCGGCTGTCCGGCGATCCCCGCCACCATGGCCGCCCCGGTGATGCGATGACGCGTGCTCACGACAGGATCACCCCGGCCTTGCGCAGCTGGTCCAGCACCAGCCACAGCGGCAGGCCCAGGACGGTGAAATAGTCCCCCTCGACCTGCGCGAACAGCTGCGCGCCCATGCCTTCCAGACGATAGGAACCGACACAGGCCAGGAGTTCGGCCCCCTCCGTCGCCAGATAGGCATCAAGAAAGGTGTCGGAATAGTCGCGCATCCTCATCTGCACCGTATCCACGCCCGACCACAGGATCTGCCCGCCCAGAGCCAGGGCAGCGCCCGAATGCAGCTGATGCGATCGGCCGCGCATGGTGATCAGCCGGGCCCGGGCTGCCGCCAGATCAGGGGCCTTTGAGACCAGACCGCCATCAAAGGCCAGGGTCTGGTCCGCGCCAAGAACGAGCGCTTCAGGGCGCTGGGCCGACACTGCCAGGGCCTTGGCCCGGGCCAGGTCTTCGGCGAGGGACGCCGGATCGACGCCGGGCGTCTTCAGAGTGTCCTCATCCACATCGGCAACCTGGACGGTGAAGGGGACGCCAGCCCCCGTCAGAATGGCGCGACGGGCCGCGCTCTTGGATGCCAGGATCAGGGTTTTGGCTTCAGTCACTATATTGTCCTTACGCGGCCTGCCCGGCGCTCGCTCAGAAGATTGACGATGGCCGCTGCCGTTTCTTCGACCGAGCGGCGCGTCACATCAATAGTTGGCCAGCCCCGACGCTCGAAGGCCCGGCGTGCCTTGATGGTTTCTTCGCGCACGGCGTCATGGTCGATATAGCTGGAGGCATGGTGGGCGTTCAGCCCCTCCAACCGGTTGCGCCGGATCTGTACGAGGCGATCAGGCGAGACCAGCAGGCCAACGACCAGGGGATTTTTCAGCTGTGTAAGGCGCTCGCCGTCCTCCTGTCCGGGCACCAAAGGCACATTGGCGGCTCGGATGCCGCGATGGGCCAGATAGATGCAGGTAGGCGTCTTCGAGGTCCGGCTGACACCACACAACACGACGTCGGCCTGCTCAAGCTGTTCAGTGCTGCCCTGGCCATCATCATGGGCAATGGCAAAATCAAGCGCGCCTATACGGGCGAAATAGCCATGATCCAGGGCGTGCTGGGCCCCAACGCGGGTCGAGATATTGGCCCCGAGATAACCACTGAGGGCCCCCACCAAGGGATCCAGCGCACCAATCTGGGGGATGTTCAGGCGTCGACAACCCTCTTCCAGCTGCTCGCGCAGGTCGCGATCGACCAGGGTGTGAAGCACGACGCCGGGTGCCCCTTCGACCTCCTGCAGCACACGTTCCATCTGCTTGGACGAGCGCACCAGGGCATAAATGTGCTCGATGGGAATGACACCATCGAAGCGGGCTACCACCGCCTTGGCCATGGCGTTCAGCGTCTCACCGGTCGAGTCCGACACCAGATGGACATGGAAATAGGTCGCAAGTCGGGACGCGGGACGTGAGGGGCTCATGACGGTCTTCCTGTCCTTCTTTTCGGCTGGCGCACCTGGGAAGTCTGTCCCCCAGGTCTGTGCAAAAGCCGGGGCGCCGTTTGCCAAGTCTTGGGCGCCGAATCCTGTAGCAAGCGAAGGGCGCCATCGCGAGGGTGAAGACCGGGCGCCGAATGCATGAACGGCGCCTTGGGTGGCGCCTCGAGGCGCCGTTTATTTATCCCGTGCAGGGGATAAGAGACCTTATCCAATTTTGGCGCCCGATTCATTGCCCACAAAGGCGCCCAGCCTCAAGTCCAGTGCTGACGGGAATTCAGAAGGTTTTCCACATAATGCACATCCTCACTTAGCCCGCACATGAGTCGTTCCGGCGCGAATGAGGAAAAGCGTGTCGACCGTTCGTACCGTCCAAAATTGTCCACGCGATTCACCGCCCTTCTTCCAACCTCCAATTTCTATCAATTCTGATTCTTCGAATTGGGATTGAGACTGGGGGGTGTGCATCCTAAAGCCGAGGGCATGAGCACTCCTCTTCTGATCCAGGCTCTCCAAGGCCAGACCACCGCCCGCCCGCCCGTATGGTTCATGCGTCAGGCTGGCCGGTATCTGCCCGAGTACCGTGAGCTGCGGGCCCAGGCCCCGGACTTCATCGCCTTCTGCCTCAACCCCGAGATGGCCGCCGAGGCGACACTCCAGCCCCTGCGCCGATTTGGCTTTGACGCCGCCATCGTCTTTGCTGACATTCTGCTGATCCCGGGTGCCCTGGGCCAGAAGGTGTGGTTCGAGGCGGGGGAGGGCCCGCGCCTGGGAGCCTTGCCGCCGGTGGAGCAGATGCGGGAGCTGGCCAGCGGGGCTGGGGAAGCCCTCAGGGCAGTGGGCCAGACTCTAAGCCTGGTGCGGGCCGAAATGGATCCCTCCAAGGCCCTGATAGGGTTTGCCGGAGCACCGTGGACGGTGGCCACCTATATGCTGGACGGCGAGGCACGTACCATTGGCAGAGGTGAACGGGCCCAGGCCCGGACCTATGCCTATGCCGAACCTGAAAAGGTCGAGGCTGTGCTGGATGTCCTGGTGGAGTCGACCGCCCATTACCTGAAGATGCAGCAGGATGCGGGTGCCCAGGTTCTGAAGATCTTTGAGAGCTGGGCCGAGGGCCTGCCCGAAGACCTGTTTGAAAGCCTGGTGTTGAAACCGCATCAGAAGCTGGTGGCCCGCGCCCGGGAGCTGGGCGTCACCGTGCCCCTGATCGGCTTCCCCCGTGGCTCGGCGGCCTTGGCCGAGCGTTATGCGCGTGAATGCGAAGTCACGGCTGTCGCGCTTGATACCGCCTGTCCGCTTGAGGTGGGCCAGCGCGTCCAGGCCATCAAACCCATCCAGGGGGCGCTTGATCCCCTTCTGTTGCGCGCCGGCGGTCCGGCCCTGGATCGCCGTGTCGATCAGTTGATGGAGGCTTGGTCAAAAGGTCCATGGGTCTTCAACCTGGGCCACGGCATCCTACCTGATGTTCCGATTGCTCATGTGGAGCAGGTTCTCAAGAGGATCGGAGCACAGTGACAGGACCAGCAGACAGCGAGCTTCGCACCGGGCGGCGCGTGGCGGTGGTCTTGACCAATCTGGGTGGGCCCGAGGGGCCAGAAGCGGTCCGACCCTTTCTGTTCAATCTGTTCAATGACCCCGCCATCATTGGATTGCCCGGTCTAATTCGGACCCCCCTGGCCAGGTATATTGCGGCCAAGCGCGAAGCCGAGGCCCAGGCCAATTACAATATCATGGGTGGTGGCTCGCCTCTCTTGGCAGAGACCGTCAAGCAGGCAGAGGCTCTGTCCAAGATATTGGCCGATGTCCTGCCGGGCGATGAGGTAGAGGTCTTTATCGCCATGAGATACTGGCATCCGCTGACCGAGGATACGGCGCGGGCAGTGGCTGATTTTTCTCCTGATCATGTGGTGCTTCTGCCGCTTTACCCGCAGTATTCGACCACCACGACAGCATCTTCCTTCCGCAAATGGCGGGAGCTTTACAGTGGCTCGGGACAGATCCATTCCGTCTGTTGCTATCCTGAGGTGGACGGCCTGATCGAGGCTCAGGCCAGGATGATCACCGAGACCCTGGCCAAGGCGGGGGACGCGCCGGTTCGGGTTCTGTTCTCAGCGCACGGCATCCCTGAAAAATTGGTCAAGGCGGGTGATCCCTATCAGGAACAGGTCGAGGCTACCGTTGCGGCCGTAGTGCAGCGTCTGGGTCTGACGGACTGGGAGATCTGCTATCAGAGCAAGGTCGGGCCCCTGAAATGGCTGGGCCCGTCAACGCCGGACGCGGTCAGAAAGGCCGGAGCCGATGGCGTGGGAGCCTTCGTCGTGCCCATCGCCTTTGTCTCGGAACATATCGAGACCCTTGTCGAACTGGACCATGAATATCGTGAACTGGCCGATGAAGTCGGTTGCTCGCCCTATCTGAGAGCGCCGACGGTCAGTGTAGAACCCGCGTTTATTCAAGCCTTGGGCCAGATGGTTCTGCAGTCTTTGGCAACGCCGGGCGTGGCTCCCCAGGGACCCGCAATGGCCAGGGATAATCCGGGCTATCGCGAAGGCCGAACCCTGTGCAACTGTGAAGGTCAGAGGCTTAACCGCCGTAGCAGAGTTGACCCATGACCGCCTATGACCTTGCTCGCGGCCTGCACATTCTGGCGGTGATCGCCTGGATGGCCGGGATGCTTTTCCTGCCGCGCCTCTATGCCTATGACGCGGAACAGGCTGGCAAGACGGAGCCTCTGAAAAGCGAGATGCAGGCCCTGCTCCGGGTCTGGCAGACGCGGTTGCTGCGCATCATCATCAACCCGGCTATGATCCTGGCCTTCATCCTGGGTGGCTGGCTGCTTTGGCTCAGAAGCGGACAGGGAGCGGACTGGAGCTTTGCCCACGAGCCCTGGATGGCGGTCAAGTTGGTGGGCGTCGTCCTGCTGTCTGGCTGGCACGGTTTTCTGGCGGGGCAGCGCAAGAAGATCGCGACGGGGGCCTCGAAATATTCAGGCCGCTTCTGGCGCATGACCAACGAAATTCCCTTTGTCCTGGCCATTATCATGGTGCTTTCGGTGACCCTGGAGTGGAACTTCTGAAGCCGTAAGGGGAGGGCCGTTTCACGCGCGTCCGGTTGACCTTGCAGCGCTTTCGTGGTTCGGCTGTCTTTGAACCATCTGGCACGATCATGAACGGCCGGACCGGGTGGTCCCTCTCTTTTTGCGACGCTTGCTGGCTTGGCCCCGCGAGATCCCGTCGCCTCCCTTCTGGCCGCAAGGCCGCGATATCGACAGACGAACCGCATCCGACGTCATCCGGCGTTCGGGGGCGCGAGTGAGCACGCCATGACTGATACGCCCGAAAACCCGGATCAATCGCCGGAAGTCGCCGAAACGCCGGCGGAGCGTCCGCGCCGCACCCTGACCCTTGGCGGTAACAGGGCCGCTGTCGAAGCTACCCCTGGCGTTGAAGAAGCCACCCCGCAGGTCGAGCCCGAAGCTGAGGCCGAGGTCGAGGATCATGGCGTCGATACCACGGCCGCTGACGAAGACGATGACGGCGAGCCGATTGTCCCCAATGGCCGCATCACCCTGCAGGAACTGAACGAGAAGACACCAGAAGACCTGGTCGCCTTCGCCGAGGGCCTGGACATCGAGAACGCCGGCAATCTGCGCAAGCAGGACCTGCTGTTCGCCATCCTGAAGACCCTCGCCGACGAAGAAGTCGAGATCATTGCTTCGGGCGTGCTGGAAATCCTGCCGGACGGCTTCGGCTTCCTGCGCAGCCCTGACGCCAACTATCTTCCGGGTCCGGACGATATCTATGTTTCCCCGTCGCAGATCCGTCGTTTCGGCCTGCGCTCGGGCGATACTGTCCACGGTGCCGTGCGCGGCCCGCGCGAGGGTGAGCGTTACTTCGCCCTGCTCAAGGTCGACACGATCAATTTCGAAGACCCTGAAACGGTCAAGACCAAGGTCCTGTTCGACAACCTGACGCCTCTGTATCCTGAAGAGCGTCTGCACATGGAAATCCAGGACCCGACGCTGAAAGACCGCTCGGGCCGTGTGATCGACATCGTCGCGCCGCTCGGTAAGGGCCAGCGCTGCCTGATCGTGGCACCGCCGCGCGTCGGTAAGACGGTGATGCTGCAAAACATCGCCAAGTCGATCGAGAAAAACCATCCGGAAGTCTTCCTG
>DLIT01000014.1:0-138 GCA_002483865.1 Brevundimonas sp. UBA7635 | reverse complement strand
CGGTGGTGTGGACGCCAACGCTCTGCAGCGTCCCAAGCGTTTCTTCGGTGCTGCCCGTAACGTGGAGCAGGGTGGTTCGCTGACCATCATCGCGACCGCCCTGATCGACACCGGCTCGCGCATGGACGAAGTGATCTT
>DLIT01000080.1:26449-27310 GCA_002483865.1 Brevundimonas sp. UBA7635 | reverse complement strand
CATTGGCAAAGCCGGATAGTGGGCGCTATAGCCCTGATACAAACGATCTCTTGCCTTAATTCAGAGACCTGGAATGGCTGACGCGCACGCGAAACCGCAACACGATTACCATCTGGTAGACCCGAGCCCCTGGCCCCTGGTCTCTTCCCTCTTTACCGTCGTCCTGTTCGTGGGTTCGGTGATCTGGATGCGCGGCCTGTTCGGCCTGCCCGAAGGCACCAAGTGGGTCTTCTTTATCGGCCTTGCCGGTATCCTTTATTCCATGTTCGGCTGGTGGTCGGACGTGATCAAGGAAGGCCGCAAGGGCGATCACACCCCGGTCGTTTCGATCGGCCTGCGCTACGGCATGATCCTGTTCATCGCTTCGGAAGTGATGTTCTTCGCCGCCTTCTTCTGGATGTTCTTCGAGATGACGCTTTTCACCGAAGCGCGCACCGCGATCCCGGAAATCGGCAACTGGATGGACACGGCCGCTGCCTGGTCGACCTGGCCGCCCAAGGGCGTCGAGCTGCTGAGCCCGTGGGGCCTGCCGCTGCTGAACACGGTCATCCTGCTGCTGTCGGGCACGACGGTGACCTGGGCTCACCATGCACTTCAGGCCGGCGACCGGAAGGCCGCCAAGACCGGCCTGCTGCTGACGGTCCTGCTGGGCGTCATCTTCACCGGCGTTCAGGCCTACGAATATTACCATATCCTGCACGCTGACTATTTCTTCGGTGAGGCCGCAGCCAATTCGAAGCTCTATGGTTCGATCTTCTTCATGACCACGGGCTTCCACGGTTTCCACGTTCTGATCGGCACCATCTTCCTGGCCGTTTGCCTGCTGCGCCTGCATCTGGGTCAGATGTCTCCGCAGAAGCA
>DLIT01000080.1:25276-26395 GCA_002483865.1 Brevundimonas sp. UBA7635 | reverse complement strand
GTCTATGTCGTCTTCGGCTGAGGATGGACGAAGTCAGAACTGACGCGGAACCGGCGCGGGATCATGGATCCCGCGCCGCTTTGCTTCCAGGGCAGGCGGTGCGGGCGGGGCTGACCGGCCATTGTCCCAACTGCGGGCAGGGCCAATTGTTCGCCGGTTTTTTGAGGGTCACGCCCAACTGTGCCGCATGCAGCTATGACCTGGCACGGATCGATACAGGCGATGGTGCCGCGACCTTCATCATGCAGATCGCTGGCTTCGTGGTTGGCTTCTCGGCCCTGGTTGTCGAGATGAGGTATCACCCGCCCATGGCTCTGCATCTGGCCATCTGGCCTGTTTTGGTGGTTATGCTGGCCCTGGCACTGATGCGGCCTGGCAAGGGCCTGATGACGGCCCTTCAGATGCTGAGATCAAGAGACGACTGATGATCGCGCGCGCGTCCAAGCCCTTTCCCTGGCTGCTGAGCCTGGGAGCCCTGATTCTGCTGGCAATCCTGGTGTCACTGGGGGTCTGGCAGTCCCAGAGGCTGGTCTGGAAGGAAGGCCTGATCCGCGCCGCCGATTCAGCGGCCGAGGCTGAGGTCCTACCGCTGGCCAAGGCGTTGCAACTGGATAATCCCGAGTTCCGACAGGTCCTGCTGACCTGCCCAGGTCTGGCCAAAGCACCTTTTGTCGAGCTTCAGTCCATTCTGGATGGCCAGTCGGGGACGCGCCTGGTTTCGGCCTGCCATGAGGTTTCCGGCAGGATCATCCTGGTCGATCGCGGCTTCATTCCGGCCGAGGTGAGCGAGCGACCCGCGGTTGACCCGGACGACACCATGCCCTCGGTGATCCATGGGGTCCTGCGTCAGGTTCCAGCGCCGAGTCCCCTCACGCCGCCTCCCTCCAATGGTCGCTTCTACGCTCGCGATACCGAGGCCATGGCCATGGCCCTGAAGGTTGAAGGCCGGGTGGAATCGTTGAGCGTCTATGCTCTGTCGGCCGTGTCGCCGGACTTTCCAGCCCTGGTGCCCGGTGCACCGCCGGTGGCCTTCAGCAACAACCACCTGGGATATGCCTTGACCTGGTTCGGTCTCGCCATTGCCCTGATTGTCTTCTACGGCGTCCTGCTTCGTCGCCG
>DLIT01000080.1:13114-25153 GCA_002483865.1 Brevundimonas sp. UBA7635 | reverse complement strand
GGCGCAGGCGACATGGGCGCGCGCGAAATCGTCGAACGGATCGAGGCCGAAGGCGGCTCGATCAATGCCGCCACCGGCTATGAGCGGACCAGCTTTGACATTCGGGCCATGAGCGGTTCGCTACCTCTGGCTATGCAGGTGGTGTCTGATCTGGTGTTCCGGCCCCGACTGGACCCAGTCGAGATCGAGCGGGAAAAGGACGTCGTCGCCCAGGAGATCGCCGAGGCTTTCGATACCCCCGACGACCACGTGTTTGAAATGGCCCAGACCCGCGCCTTTGAAGGCCAGTCGTTAGGGCGTCCCATTCTCGGTTCGATCCAGAGCCTGAAATCGGCTGATCGAACCTCGATGGCTGGATGGCGTGCCCGTCTCTATTCGCCCGATCGCATGGTCATTTCTGTATCGGGGGCGGTGGACGAGGGGGAACTGTTGCGTCTGGCCGAGGCCTGGTTTGGTCATGAGACCGCGACGCCGCTACCGGAAATGGTCTCCGCCCGTTTCGTTGGCGGAGCAGCGACCCTCACACGCCGGATTGAACAGGCCAATCTCGTTTTCCAGCTTCCCGCCCCCGGTGCCCTGGATCCGCGCCTGCCTGCTTTGCGGTTATTTACAGAAATCCTTGGCGGCGGCATGGCGTCACGGCTGTTCCAGAGTGCCCGTGAGGAGCGGGGCCTGGCCTATGCCATCGACGCCTATCATGAGGCCTATGAGGACGCGGGCCTGTTGGGGATCTATGCCGGGGCGGCAGCGGACCGGGCGGTCGAACTGGCCGAGGTCTGCGCCGAGCAGGTACTGAACCTGGCCGACCACGGCCCCACAGAAGCCGAACTGTCGCGTGCCCGTGCGGTCCTGAACGCCAGCCTGTGGATGGCGGATGAAGGTCCCGCCAGCCGGGCCAGCCGCCAAGCTTCCCAGACCCTGATCTTTGGAGCCCCGGTGTCGTCCGACTTGATGGCCGAGCGGATCATGGCCCAGACCGTCGAGGACCTGCGCCAGATCGGACAGGAACTTGTTACCGCCGGGCGCGCTTCCACCGCTGTCCTAGGACCGAAAGCGGCGGCCCCCGCTGGCAGAGGCTTCACCATAAGGCTTCAGGACACTAGACAACGAGTGGTGTCGTGATTCCTCACATTAAGTAGGCTTGTTGATGGCCCTGTTCGACTGGATGGCAGAGGCGAATGGTCCGGTGCTGCACGGTCAGGGCCTGCTCCTGCGCCCCCCGCGTCCAGCTGACTATGCCGAATGGGCCGAGTTGCGTGAGCTGTCGCGTGACTATCTGCAGCCCTGGGAACCCGCCTGGTCGGAGGACGATCTGACCCGATCCGCCTTTCGGCGGCGCCTCAGCATCTATAGTCGCGAAATGGAGCTGGGCACCGCCTGGCCCCTGTTCGTCTATCAGTTGGAAGGCGAGCGACTGATGGGAGCCATTACCCTGTCCAACATTCGCCGCGGCGTGGCAGAAACGGCGACCATGGGCTACTGGATTGGCCAGCCTTTTGCGGGCCAGGGTGTAGGCACGACCGGGGTTCGCCTGGTTCTGGATTTCGCTTTCAGCACCCTGCAACTCCATCGCGTCGAGGCTGCCTGCGTCCCAACCAACAAGGCCTCGCGCCGCGTTCTTCAAAAAGTAGGCTTCCGCGAGGAAGGACTGGCCCGGGCTTATTTGAAAATTAACGGCAGCTGGGCAGATCATCTATTGTTTGGAATTCTGTCCGACGAATACATTTCCACCTCGCCAGCGTTCTTAAGCTCGAAACGGGAAGCGCATTGAGCACAAGGTCAAGAACTCTGGCGTGGGATCCCACCACGGCGATCGAAGCCTTGGCGGCGGCTGACGCCGCCTTGTGGATATGGACCCCCGGCGAGGACCAGATCCGCTTTACGGGTGCCACCCGATCCCTGGGCCTTGGCCCGCTGGCCCCTGAATGTTCCGGTGCCGCCTTCAACGCCCTGACCCTGCCCCAGGACCGGGGGTTGGCTGAATCCCTGCTGCGTCCCCAGGCCGAGGGCACCGAGATTGCCGTGCGTTTGCGGATGCGCGGTTTTGAAACCTGCTTGTGGCGCGGGGTCTGGCTGGAAGATGGTCTGCGCGCGGCGGGAGTAGTGGCCCTGGAAGCGAAGTTTGCGGGGGGGGACCGGGACGCCCTGACTGGCCTGCTTGATCGCCGCACCTTTCTGGTCCGTGTTTCGGAAGCCCTGTCCCATCCGGGTGAATATGAGCTGGTGGCGGCTGACGTGGATCGTCTGCGTCGCCTGAACGAGGCGCTTGGGCCGGAGCGCACCGATCTGGTCCTGTCCACGCTCAGCTCGCGCCTGTCGGGGGCTTTCGCGCCGGCCTGCCTGCCCGCGCGTATCGGTGAGGACGAGTTTGCCGTCCTGGTGCCCGTCACCACCGGCAGCGCCAGCCTTCGCGCCCGTCAGGCGCTGGAACAGCCGATGCGGATCGCCGGCTTCGATATCTATCCCACGGTCTCCATCGGAGCGGTCACCGCGGAGGGGGGGGCTGACGCGCCTGATGCCTCTGAACTTCTGCGTCGTGTCGAACTGGCCGTAGAGCAGGCCAAGCAGGCCGGACGCGGCGGCGCGGCGGCCTACGGCCGGGCGCTGGAATCGGATTCCCTGTCACGACTTGCGCTGGAATCGGATCTGCGCAACGCCTTTGCCCGCGGCGAGATCGAGCCTTTCTACCAGCCGATCGTCAACCTGAAGACCCGCGCCGTGGCCGGGTTCGAGGCCCTGGTGCGGTGGCGCCATCCGCAGCGTGGCCTGGTGCCACCCGATGAGTTTCTGGCCCTGGCAAACGAGATCGGGCTCATGAACGAGGTGGGGCTGCTGATGATGACCCAGGCAGCCAATCAGCTGTCTGAATGGCTGCAGCGGCACCCGCGCGCCGGGAACCTGTTCTGCAGCGTCAACCTTTCGGTAGGCGAGATCGAGCGCCCCAACCTGGTCGAGGACGTGGCGCGCATCATCAACCAGTCGGGCCTGCCGCGCGGTGCCCTGAAGCTGGAAGTGACCGAAGGCGACATCATGCGGGACACGGCCCTGGCGGCCAAGGTCCTGACAGAGCTGCGCGAAGCGGGGGCCAGCCTGGCGCTCGATGATTTTGGCACCGGATTCTCATCCTTGTCCTATCTGGCGCGCCTGCCGTTCGATACGCTGAAGATCGACCGCTATTTTGTCCTGACGATGAACAAGGACGAAGGCTCGGCCAAGATCGTCAAGTCCGTGGTCAACCTGGGCCGCGACCTGTCGCTGGAGGTGGTCGCCGAAGGGGTCGAGAATGCGGAGCTGGCCACGCTTCTGCTGGACGCCAGCTGCCATTACGGTCAGGGCTTCGGCTATGCGCCAGCTCTGCCAGCCCAGGAGGCCGAGGTCTATCTGAACGAGTCCCTGGCCGATGGCTCTGCCCCGATCAAGGCCCGTTCAGCCTGACGGCGATGGGCCCGGGCGTCAGGCCCGGCCGCTGTGCGCTGATAGCTTGGACGCATCCACGCCCAGACCGGCCAGCGCCCGGCTCCACTTGGTGTCATAGGCATCGTCGAAGATCAGATCGGCCGTAGGGTCGGCTGTCAGCCAGATGTTCTCCGTCAGCTCTTCTTCCAACTGGCCCTCGTCCCAGCCGGCATAGCCCAGCATCAGCGTCGAGCGGCGCGGACCCTCGGTGGGGTCGGACATGGCCATCAGGGCATCGCGGGTCGCCGTCATGGCCAGGCCTTGGCTGATGGCCAGGGTCGTGTCTTCCAGGCCCCAGTCATCCGTATGAAGCACAAAGCCGCGTTCGCGCTCTACCGGCCCGCCCAGCAGGACAGCGCGCGCGCCATCAGCCTCGGTAGTCGGCGCGTCGAGCTTCTCAAGAATTTCGGACAGGCTGACACCGGGCACCGGTTGGTCCAGTCTCAGACCCATGGCGTGGGTGTCGTCGTGGGCGCAGACCAGAATCACGGCGTGGCGGAAGCGGTCGTCATCTATGCCCGGCATGGCCACGAGAAGTCGTCCGGTCAGAGAGGAAAAAGCGATCATCGTCTATCTGTGGGTATTGATGCCGGAAATCGCAAGCGGTGTCCGCCAGCGCGACGCTTGGCGCGACAATGCGACCCCTCTAGTGTTCGGCTGAACATGGCCCGGATGTCCCTGGCCAAGGACCGGAGTTTGACTATGACCATCCAGATTGGCGACCGCATCCCGGACGCGACCCTCACCCTGTCCACCCCCGAGGGTCCGCGCCCCATTTCGACAGCTGAACTGTTTGGTGGCAAGACCGTCGCCCTGTTTGCCGTGCCGGGTGCCTTTACCCCGACCTGCTCGGCTCGCCACCTGCCGGGCTTCATCGACAACAAGGGTGCGCTGGCCGAGAAGGGCATCGACACGGTGGCCTGCGTCTCGGTCAACGACGCCTTCGTCATGGGGGCCTGGGCCAGGGACAACAACCTGAACGGCACCGATGACATCGTGATGCTGGCTGATGGCAACGGCGACTTCACCCGCCAGGTTGGGCTGACGCTGAACGCTTCGGGCTTTGGCATGGGCGAGCGTTCGCAGCGCTACTCCATGCTGGTCAAGGACGGTGTGGTCAGCCAGCTCAATATCGAACAGGGTGGTGAGTTCCGCGTGTCCTCGGCCGAACATCTGCTGGCCCAACTCTGATCGAACAAGGGGGTGGCGGTGCCCGGTTCGGGCATCGCTGCTCATCCCTAGGCGGCGCTTGTCCGGGTTTCTTCGGCCTCGCCCGCGCCCGCCAGCGTTTCTTGCAAGGCCGTCAGCAGGGTGGCGGGAGTGAGGGGCTTTGAGACAAAGCCGGTCATGCCCGCCGCGGTGCAGGCCTGGACATCCTCGCGGGCATTGTCGGCGGTGACGGCAATGACCGGAACGGCCGCGTTGATCCCGCCACTGGTTCGGAGCCTACGGGTCGTTTCACGCCCATCCAGTTCGGGCATCCGCACGTCCATGAAGATGACGTCAAAGCCCTGCGCCTGACATAGATCAAGCGCGTCGCGGCCATTTTCGGCCAGGGTGATCTCGCAGTCCAGGGGCTGCAGAATAAGCTGGATGGCCCGGCGGTTGATGGCATGGTCATCGACCACCAGCACCCGCAGGGGCGGGGAAGCCTCAGCCGCGCATGACGCCGCAGTTACCACAGGGACTTCAACCGGCTTGACAGGGGCGGTTGGCAGTACGTCGGCCTGGCCGGCCAGGTGCTCCGGCGCAGCCTCTTCCAGGGTCAAAGACAGGGTAAAGACCGAGCCTTTCCCCGGCTCACTGCGCACCGTCAGGCGGCCGCCCATCAGCTCGACCAGATCGCGGCTGATGGCCAGGCCCAGGCCACTGCCGCCAAACCGGGCCGCGATCCCATCGGCGGTCTGGTCATAGGGAACAAACAGACGGGCCATCTGCTGGGGGGTCATGCCCGCGCCAGTGTCTGCAATGTCGATCAGCAGGATCTGCTCATTTTCGCTGTCGCTGGACCAGGCACAGACGCGCAGCGTAATCGAACCCGCATCGGTAAACTTGAGCGCATTGGATATCAGGTTGTTGAGGATCTGGCGCAACCGCATCGGATCGCCGCGCAGATAGCGGGGCACTGTCCGGGAGCCCTCCAATCTCAGCTTGAGCCCCTTGGCCTTGACCGGGGCCTGCCACAGGCGGGCGGTTTGGGACAGCAGTAGCCGGGCGTCAAAGGTCTGGGATTCGATCGACATCCGCCCCGCTTCAAGCCGGGCATGGTCCAGAAGGTCATCCAGCAGGTCACGCATCATGCGGCTGGCATCACTTATGAGCGCCACGTGCTGACGGCGGATGGCCGGGTTGTCGCTTTCCTCGACCTTGGCTGCGCCGGTCAGGATCGCACTGATCGGAGTGCGCAGATCATGGGCCACGGCAGCAAGAAAGGCGCTGCGGTCGTCCATGGCCCGCTCGGCTTCCTGGCGCTTACGGTCGGCCTCGACCCGCGCGTAGTGCTCGGCGCGGCGGGCCTGGAACAGGTGTGTGCGCGTGGTCAGGCTGAAATAGCCACAGGCCGCGATTGAGACCACGGTGGCCATGATGACCTCGGTCGAAGCCCCATAGTAGGCCATGAAGAAGGGGGTCGTGCACAGGATGGCCCATTGCGGCACCACGGTGCAGACGAAAACTCGCAGCGAGCCGCTGGAGGTCACCACCGAGATGATCATCCCAGCCGACAGCAGGACTGACGCCGCAACGCCCCCCATGGGACCGGCACTGATCCACGAGGGAATGGCAATGATGCCATAAAGGCTGGCGTTCAGTGTCAGGACCATGTGGCCGAGCACGGATCGGCCCGTCGAAAGCTGGGTGGCACCTGACTTGAGCACCGGACGAAAGACTACGCGCTCGACTTCCTGAACTACCAGATAGCAGGCCAGCCAGATCAGGCAGGCCTGCCAGCCCAGCAGCGGGCCAAAGATGACCGCCGCAACGATGCCGACGAACATCCGGTAAACAGAGGCCTGGGTTCGCAGCCGAATGGCGGCGATCCAGGGGTCGGATGCGCGTGTTGCGGTCGGGGCCATGGGTATCCGTGTTCTCGTACCCGACCATCAATACGGGAAGGCCCCTAACCGACCGTCAACGCGCGGTGCCGATCGCCTCATTCACGCCATTAAATCCTTCAGCTCGCAGGCGTTGGGCCAGATCGCGCTTGATCTGGCCGACCATGCCCGGCCCGGCATAGATCAGGCCTGAATAGATCTGGATGGCCGAAGCCCCTGCCCGGATGCGGGCAAAGGCGTCCTCGCCGGTCTCGATGCCACCCACGGCGATCAACGCCAGGCGACCCTGTGCAGCCTCTGCAGCTGCGATCAGAGCCTTGATGGCAAAGGGCCGGGCAGGGGCACCGGAAAGGCCACCCGTCTCTGCGGCAAAACGCGACTGGAGCGAGGGTGGGCGCTCAAGCGTGGTGTTCGACACGATCAGGGCATCAATGCCATGGGCGATGGCGGCCTCGGTGATCATGCCGATTTCGTCGCTCGACAGATCAGGAGCGATCTTCAGGAAGACCGGACCACCGTCGGTCGGACGAGCCTCGTGGATGCGACCCAGCAGGTCGTCGAGCGCCTCGCGGCCCTGCAGGGCGCGCAGGCCAGGCGTGTTGGGCGAAGAGATGTTGATTGTGAAATAGTCCGCCAGGCCTGCCAGGCGCTTCAGGCCGGTGACGTAGTCGGCGGCCTTGTCCTCGGTGTCCTTGTTGGCACCCAGGTTGGCTCCGATCGGGGTGCGGCGCGGGCGACGGGCCAGGCGCTCGGCAAAGGGTTCGAGGCCTTCGTTGTTGAAGCCCATGCGGTTGATGATGCCGCGATCCTCGCTCAGGCGGAATAGACGCGGATGGGGGTTGCCGGGCTGGGCCTTCGGTGTGACCGAGCCGCATTCCACCGCTCCAAAGCCCAGGCGGGACAGGCCTTCCAGAGCTTCGCCATTCTTGTCCAGGCCTGCCGCCAGGCCGACCGGGTTGGACAGGGTCAGGCCGGCGAACCGGGTTTCGAGAATGGGATCGTCCGTCGCCGGTGCCGGCAGGGGCACAACCTGGAGGGCACGGATGGCCAGGCGGTGGGCGGTTTCGGGGTCAAGCTGGCGCAGGGCAAGGGCACCGAAATCGGTCAGGCTCATGGGAAAAGGCCCCCAGGCTGGGCGGGCGCGGTATCGCCCAGAATCATCCGGCCCGCATCTGTTACGCAAAGGGACCAAGCCCTGCCCGTCGCCCTCAGCGGGAGAGGGCCATAGATATGCGGAAACAGGTCGCCGCCGCGTGACGGCTCCCACACCAGATCATCGCCCAGGCCGCTGAGGCGAACCTCGACCAGTATCAGACTGTCTTTGCCAATATAGTGCTTGGCTGCCGTGCCCGGCAGTTGGGCTTCGGTCGACAGATGGATATAGCCGTCAGCCTGATCGACCGGGGATCCCTCGTAGTGGCCCTCGGCCACCGTCCGCTGCCAGTCGGCGTGGCTCAGGATCTTGTAGGCAAGGTCGGGATAGGTGGTCACTTCAGCACATCCGCCGGGGTCAGATAGCCCTCGAAGGTGCAACGCCCGGCCACGTCGACCTGAAAGATGGCCGCAGCACCGGCGGGGAAGCCCGCGATGAAGCGTTCCAGCACGCTGGGCGAGGCGGCACTTTCGATCAGGTATTCGGTGGCCAGTTCATGAATGCCGGGATTGTGGGCCATGACCAGCAGGCAGCCTGCCTCTTCCTCTGATGCCTCGACGGCCACCCGCAAGCTCGTGGCTGAGGCGTTGTAGAGACGCACCTCAAGACGCAGTTCGACGTCACCTAGGGCTTCGCTGACCGCGTCCCAGGTCTGACGGGTGCGTAGCGCGGCTGACACAAGGGCCATGTCGGGCTTGATGCCCCGGTCCGCCAGAGCGCGCCCCATTGCCAGAGCCTCGGCCTGGCCCCGCTCGGAGAGGGGGCGGTCGATGTCACCGCCTGCGGCGGAACTCGTAGCCTGGGCGTGACGCATAAGGATCAGTCGCTGCATGGGCATCGCCTTAAGGCCGTTCGCGTCTTGCGGCCATAGCCGGATCACGACTGTGTACCCCGTCATGCGAATTAGCCGGGATCGGCGAAGGGGCCGGCGCGGGGGACAGGCCCGGGCGGGCAGCCAGCACCTGTTGCCCCAACCCGCGCGGTCGCACCCTGGCATAGGCCTGACGGGTAGCCTCCAGCAGGATCAGTCCGGCTGTGCCTGGTAACAGGTGACTTCCGAACTGTTCGACGCCGTCCGCCATGGGCAACAACGGACGCCAGGGCGGCACATAGAGGGTCTGCGACCAGGCGGCGGGCTCCAGCCCCACCTCGCGCACCAGGTTTTCAAGCTGACGGCGGGTGAAGGGCCGGCCATGGCCAAAGGGGGTGGATTCCGAGCGGGCCCACATCCCGCCCCGCGCCGCCGTAATCAAGATGATCCGTCCCGCGGGTGCCAGGGCGCGAACAGCCTCGGTCATCAGGGCCCGAGCGTCGTCGGTCTCTTCCAGGGCATGGACCAGAAGAACGCGGTCAAAGCTTCCTGCGGCGAAGGGCAGGCGTTTTTCATCGACCAGCAGGGAGCGATTGCGACCGGCACTGACCCAGGGCTCGGCCCCTTGGCCCCCCGGCATGGCGGCGATGACCCGTCGAGCGCCGACAAAGCTGTCCAGCCACGGCGTGGCATAGCCCAGACCCAGGACATCGCAGTTGTTGGCTTCGCCCCAGGCGTCCTCCAGTCGTCGCGCCAGCAATCGGCGGACCAGCGCCCCCCTGGGTTCGCTGTAAAAGGCTCTCAGCTCATCAACACTGCGGCGCATGGCGGGGACTATAGTCGCGATACGGTGGTCGCTGCTAGGATGACGATATGACCCTAGATGTGCGCCAGTTCCCCTGCCTGTCCGACAACTATGGCTTTCTGGTCCATGATCGGGCCACAGGACAGGTGGCAGCCGTGGATACGCCTGATGCGGAGGTCATCCTCCAGGGGCTGAAAGACAGCGGCTGGGGACGACTGGATCTTATCCTCAACACCCATTGGCACCCCGATCACACCCAGGGCAATGAGCGGCTGAAGGCCGAGACGGGCTGCGAAATCGTGGGACCGCAAGAGGTGCGCCGCGCCGCGCCGCTGGACCGGATGGTCGTAGGCGGAGATCAGGTGTGGCTGGGCGAGACGGTATTTGAGGTGACCGAGGCACCTGGCCATACCCTGGGTCATGTGACCTATCACGCGCCAGACGCCGGTCTGGCCTTTGTCGGCGACGTCATCTTTGCTCTGGGCTGTGGCCGACTGTTCGAGGGGACGCCTGAACAGATGTGGCAGAGCCTGCAGACCATCGGTCAGTGGCCCGCCCGCACCTGGCTTTACTGCGCGCATGAATATACCGCCTCCAATGCCCGCTTTGCGCTCAGTCTCGATGATCGACCCGAGATGAAGACCCACGCCCAGGCAGTCCTTGCCCTTCGCGGGAGGGGCGAGCCCACAGTGCCGACCACGGTGGAGCAGGAGTTGAGGTTCAACCCTTTCCTACGGGCGCGCGATGCTGGGGAGTTCGCGCTCAGACGACGGGCGAAAGATGATTTCTGATCCCGGATTTCCCGGTCGCGTCGTCCGTCTGACCGAGGACCTTGCCCAAGGCTGACTTCAAGTCCTGGGACGTAATGGGCTTGGAAAGATGCAGGTCGGCACCAGCTTGGAATGACCGGATCCGGTGCTCATCCAGGGCGTTGGCTGTGACCATGACAATAGGTGTGCGGGTCATGAACTGATGGCTGGCTTCATAAGCCCGGATAGACTGTGTCGCACGCAGGCCGTCCATGACAGGCATCTGCATATCCATCAAAATGGCGTCGTAACGGCAGTTCTGGAAGGCCTCGACCGCTTCCTGACCGTTCTGGACCATGGTGAGGTTGACGGGCAGATCGGCCAGAAGCAGCTGGATCAGCTTGCGATTGACCGGATGATCCTCCGCCAGAAGAATATTCACCGGCCGGCTGGGCAGGACAAGGCCCACGACTTCTGGCAAAGGCAGGCTGGCCGCGCGGGGAATGGGCAGCTCCACACGGAAGCAGCTACCCACGCCGGGCGTCGAGCGGGCGCTGATATGGCCGCCCATCCGGTGCACCAGAGACTGACAGATCGACAGGCCCAGCCCGCTGCCGCCGAACCGGCGCGTGATGCTGGCGTCGGCCTGGCTGAAACGCTGAAACATTTTGCCGGCCTGGTCGTCGTCGAAGCCGATGCCGGTGTCTTCGACCTCAAAGGAAAGAAGGGTGGGCTCCCCCACGCTTTCGCATAGCTGAAACCTCAGCTCGATACCGCCGGAAGCCGTGAACTTGATCGCATTGGAAAGCAGGTTGTTCAGAACCTGCGTCAGCCGGACCTCATCGCCAAGAAAGGGCCCCAGCAGGTTTTCGGGACAGGCCACGGCGAAGCTCAGGCCCTTGGCACCCGCCAGGCGTTGATGAGTTTCGATGATCCGGTTCAGGCAAAGCTCCAGGTCAAACGCCTGGTGTTCAATCCGAAGATGGCCAGCCTCTGCCTTGGACATGTCAAGCACATCGGACATCAGCCGAGTCAGGGTCTCGCCCGATGTTCGGACCAGGCTGAGAATCTCCGCTTGGTGATTGCTTAGCTTTGTCCGCTCCAGCACGTCGATCATGCCCAGGATGCCATTCAGCGGCGTACGGATCTCATGGCTCATATTGGCCAGAAAGTCGGACTTGGCCTGGTTGGCGGCCTCGGCGGCCGCCTTGGCATGATGCAGGGCTTCTTCTGCCGCCCGCTTGTCAGTCACGTCACGGGCGATGGCATAGATACTGTCGCCGAAGCGTTGGGCGCGCCAGTCCAGCCAGATGTGATGTCCGGCCTTGTGACGGTATCTGTTGGCCACCGCCTGGACCGGCTGGTTCTGATCGCGGAGCTCCACCTGAACCATGCAGCGCGCGGTATGTTCGCGATCCTCAGGGTGGACCAGATCCAGAACGCGCTGGCCGCGAATTTCGTCTGCCGTGTAACCAAGAATCTGCAGGATCGATGGACTGACCCGTTGGATCAGCCCTGCCATGTCCCGGATCACCAGGAGGTCAAGCGAGACCTCGAAGAAGGTGATGATGTCTGCTTCCCTGCCCTGGGCCGTTTGAGCAATGGAAGAAGGAGAGGGGGCGGGCATTGGGAATCCTAGGCAAGAAAGCCCACTCATACACCATGAGTCTATGAGTTTTAAATGCCGGAAGATCAGTAGGCAAAATCACGGTACAAACGGCTGAGGTCGCCCTTCCACTCGCCGTGATAGAGATCCAGAAGCCGCTCTGCCGAGGTTACACCGCTGTCGGCGATGTCTTCCAGTTCCGAGATATAGCCGCGCTCATCCACCATGCCGCCCGAGAAACAGGCTCGGTTCTTCAGGCCCTGCTTGGCGATGCTGACCATGTCGACGGCAACGTCGCGGACGCTGCGCCCCGCTACCTCGGCCTTGAGGCCCAGGCGGGTGACGTCACGGCGCAGGCGTTCATGGTCCTCGATTGCCCAGTCCTTGCACAGATCCCAGGCGGCCG
>DLIT01000080.1:9795-13012 GCA_002483865.1 Brevundimonas sp. UBA7635 | reverse complement strand
TCGGGGAAAAGGGTGGTCAGGTGGTCTGCCCAATCCTTCATCGTAGCGCGCTCGCCGGGCAGGGCATCGACCTTGCCCTCGATGAAGGCGCGGAACGACTGGCCCGACAGGTCGTGATAGATCTCGCCGCGCTTGGCGAAATACATCGGGGTATCCAGCGCATAGTCGGCATAGCGCTCATAGCCGAAGCCATCCTGGAAGACGAAATCGAGCATTCCGGTCCGGTCGGGATCGGTATCGGTCCAGACATTGGCGCGGGCGCTCAGGAAGCCGTTGGGGCGACCCTCGGTAAAGGGGCTGTTGGCGAACAGGGCCGTGGCAATGGGCTGCAGTGCCAGCGAGGTGCGGAACTTCATCACCATGTCGGCCTCGGACTCAAAGTCCAGATTGGCCTGGATGGTCGAGGTGCGCAGCATCATGTCCAGGCCCAGCCTGCCCTTCTTGGGCATATAGGCGCGCATAATGTTGTAGCGGCCCTTGGGCATGACCGGGATTTCCTCGCGCGTCCACAAGGGGTCGAAGCCGACGCCCAGGAAGCCCAGGTTCAGCTGATCCGCGACCTGCTTGACCTCCATCAGGTGCTGGCCGGTTTCCGAACAGATGTCGTGGATCGTCTGCAGCGGGGCACCAGACAGTTCGAACTGTCCGCCCGGTTCCAGGCTGATCGAGGCTGAGAAGCCCTCGGCGTTGCGGCGCTCCAGCGCGATCAGATAGCCAGCCTCCTCGACCGGAGCCCAGCCGAACCGCTGCAGGCCCCGCAACATGGCCAGAATGCCGTTGTCGCCCTCATAACCGGGACGCTTCAGGCTGGTCCGGTCAAAGCCGAACTTCTCGTGTTCTGCTCCAATGCGCCACTGATCCCGGGGCTTCTCGCCCTTAGACATGGACCGTATCAGTTGTTCTTTGGAAAGCGGTGCCGTGTCAGACATCTGTAACCCCTGCTGTCGCAGCTAGTTGGGCGAGCTTGGGGGCTGACTCAAGTCCCCCGACGAACTTTCTCTTCGCCTGTTCAGTGTTCCCAGTCGCCGACGGCGGCCTGCCATAGGGTCATGGCCGAGATGGCGGCGGTATCGGCCCGCAGGATGCGCGGCCCCAGTGAGATGGCAGTGGTGAAGGGCAGAGCCCGCAGGGTGTCGCGTTCCTCGGGCGAAAAACCGCCCTCGGGGCCGATCAGGATGGACCAGGGGCCGGGGCCAGCCCTGGTCAGCGCTTCGATGGCTGGATCGCCACCCGTCTCGTCGCAGAACATCAGCTTGCGCCCCTGGGGCCAGTCCTTGAGCAGGTCAGCCAGCTTGCGGGATTCATGCACGACCGGGACGTCCAGGCGGCCCGTCTGCTCGGCGGCTTCCTCGGCGATGGCATCAAGGCGGTCCAGGCGAATCCGCTCGGCATTGGTGCGCTGGGTAATGACCAGCTGGACCGCGCGGGCACCCAGTTCAGCGGCCTTTTCAACCACGGTCTCGACCCGGGCCTTCTTGATGCCGGCAAGGATCAGATGAAGGTCGGGGCTATAGGTTTGGGGCCGGGTCTGCTCGACACAGCGCAGGATAACCCCCTTCTTTAGCACCTCGGCTACCTCGGCGCGCCATTCCCCGTCGGTGCCATTGAACACCAGCAGGCTGTCGCCCTGCTTCAGGCGCATGACCTGGGTCAGGTAGCGGGACTGGTCCAGAGAAGGGGCGACGGGATTGCCAGCGGCAAGCGGGGTGGTGACATACAGACGGATCATGCAGCGGGTTTAGCGCCCGCCGTGGTTTTCGTCACGCGCCTGCACGCCACCCAGGTCTGACCCGGGCCTACTGGGCTGGAGGAACCGCGCGTTCGGCCGCGTCGCCAATGTTTTCGGCAGCATTGCCGACGCTTTCGGCGGCACCGGCGATGGCGTTGCTCTCGACCTGTTCCGAGCGGTTCATGTTCAGCAGGAAGTAGCCGATTACGGCCACGGCGATCAGGGCGACGACGATGCCCAGGATGCCCAGGCCGCCGCCGCCGCCTCTTTCGGTGACGACAGTCTGGTGATCGGCGGTGCTGACGTGCTCGACGGTGCCGTCAGGATGTTCGACGCGACGTTCGGTAGTCATGAGATCTTCCCTCGTGGTGAACTGCCCAAGAAAGCGTCACAGAGCAGGACAGGTTCCGCCGGGGTAAGATCAGGCAGGGTGCCGATACGAAACGGCCCGCCCCCCTGCCGGGGACGGGCCGATGGTCGTCTTGTGCCAGGCCAAGGGCCTTACAGGGTGCGGGCGATCAGCAGCTTCATGATCTCGTTGGTGCCGCCATAGATGCGCTGGACGCGGGCGTCCTTGTACAGTTGGGCGATCGGGTATTCGGTCATGTAGCCATAGCCGCCGAACAGCTGGAGCATCTCGTCGATGGTCTCGCCCTGGATGTCGGTGACCCAATATTTGGCCATTGAAGCCGTTGCGGCATCCAGCTTGCCCTGCAGGTGCAGCTCGATGCAGTGGTTCACGAACACGCGGGCGACGGTCAGCTTGGTCTTGATCTCAGCGAGCTTGAACTGGCTGTTCTGGAAGTCGATCACGCGCTTGCCGAAGGCCTTGCGTTCCTTGACGTAGGCAAGGGTAGCTTCAAGGCCGCGTTCAGCTGCCGCGCAGCCCTGAACGGCGATGTTCAGGCGTTCCTGCGGCAGTTGCTGCATCAGTTGGACAAAACCCTGACCCTCGCCACCACCAATGGCGTTCTCCAGCGGGACCTTCACGTCGTTGAAGAACAGCTCGGAGGTGTCATTCGCCTCCATGCCGATCTTGTGCAGGTTGCGGCCGCGCTCGAAGCCGTCCGCGCCGTCGGTTTCCAGCCCGATCAGGGTCGTGCCCTTGGCCCCTTGGGCCGGATCGGTCTTGGCGACGACGATGATGAAGTTCGCCAGCTGGCCATTGGTGATGAAGGTCTTGGAACCGTTCAGGACGTAATGGTCGCCCTTTTTGATGGCGGTGGTCTTTACGCCTTGCAGGTCAGAGCCTGCGCCCGGTTCGGTCATGGCGATGGCACCGACCAGTTCGCCCGATTGCAGGCGTGGCAGCCAACGGGCCTTTTGCTCTTCGGTGCCGTAATGCCAGATGTAGGGCATGACGATCGCGTTGTGCAGCGAGATGCCGAAGTGGTCCGCGCCCTGCCAGCCCAGCTGGTTCATCAACACCACCTCGTGGCGATAGTCGCCGCCGAAGCCGCCGTCTTCCTCGGGCATGGACAGGCCCAG
>DLIT01000080.1:8172-9569 GCA_002483865.1 Brevundimonas sp. UBA7635 | reverse complement strand
AGCTTGGCCAGGTGTGCACCGGCGTCGGGCAGGATGCGCTCGACGAAGTAGCGACCCGTCTTCAGCTTGTTGGCGTAGAAGGGATCGGTGTCACCGGCGTCGATCTTGGCCTGGGCCGCCTTGGCCATCTGCGCCCAGATGTAGGCGTAGGCGGTCAGGCCGAACAGGTGCAGGTAGTCGCTGGAGGCGGCGCCGGCGTTGTCCGGGTTGGCCATGCCGTTCTGCATCAGCCACATGGTGCCTTCCTGCAGCTTGGCCTTGGCGTCGGCGAGGCCGTCGACGTAGGGCTTGATGGCTTCGTTGCCCTGGTTTTCCGACACGAAGGCGTCGATGTCGCCGAACCACGACATGATGGCGCGACCGCCCTTGGCCGGCAGCTTGCGGCCGACGAGGTCCAGGGCTTGGATGCCGTTGGTGCCTTCGTAGATCATGGTGATGCGGGCATCACGCAGGTACTGCGAGGCCTGGAAGTGCTCGGTGTAGCCCGAACCGCCGTGGACCTGCATGCCCAGCGAGGCGACGTGGAAACCACGGTCGGTCAGGAAGGCCTTCAGGACCGGGGTGATCAGGCCCATGTAGTCGTTCGCCTTCTGGGCGACGGCTTCGTCCTTGGAGTGTTGCAGGTCGGCCTGCAGCGCGGTCCACAGGATGAAGGCGCGGCCGCCTTCGACATAGGCCTTGGCTTCCAGCAGCATCCGGCGCACGTCCGGGTGGACGATGATCGGGTCAGCCGGGCCATCCGGGTTCTTCGGACCGGTCAGGGCGCGGCCCTGCAGGCGGTCGTTGGCAAACTCGACGGCGTGCTGGTAGGCGGCGTCGCCAATGGCCAGGCCCTGCAGACCGGTGCCCAGGCGCGCCTCGTTCATGACCACGAACATGTTGTTCATGCCGCGGCCTTCTTCGCCGATCAGCCAGCCCTTGGCGTTCTCGTACTGCATGACGGCCGTGGCATTGCCGTGGATGCCCATCTTGTGCTCGAGGCCGACGCACTGGACGCCGTTGCGCTCGGTGATGTTGCCGGCGTCATCGACGTGGAACTTGGGCACCAGGAAGAGCGACAGGCCCTTGATGCCCGGCACCGCGCCCTCGACACGCGCCAGCACGGTGTGGACGATGTTCTCGGCAAAGTCGTGCTCGCCCGCCGAGATCCAGATCTTCTGACCGGTGATGGCATAGGAGCCGTCGTCGTTCGGCACCGCCTTGGTGCGGACCATGCCCAGGTCCGTGCCGCACTGCGGTTCGGTCAGGTTCATGGTGCCGGTCCATTCGCCGGTCGCCATCTTGGGCAGCCACTTCTGCTTCAGCTCTTCCGAGGCATTGGCCTCGATGCCGTGGAAGGCCCCGCCGGTCAGGCCCGGATACATCGAGAAGGCGGCCGAGGCGGCGGCGGTGAACTG
>DLIT01000080.1:0-8056 GCA_002483865.1 Brevundimonas sp. UBA7635 | reverse complement strand
CAGCTTGCAGTGCTCAGTGTCGCCTGCCTTGTTGATCGGGGCGATGACCGACTCGGCGAACTTGCCACCTTCCTCGATGATCTGGTCGATCAGGTCGCGAGAGACATCGGTATCGCCGAAGTGATCGGCGTGGGTTTCGACTTGCAGCACATCGTGCAGCACGAAGGTCAGGTCGCGGACCGGCGACTTATAGGCCATGGTTCAGGCTCTCGCTTTGAAGGGCTGGTACGTGTTTTCCGGGTCGAGGCGCTCATTCAGTAGAGTGGCGTATTCCTCGGCCCCTGGAAGAAGGTCAGGTCGGTGCTCGGTCAGTTTGGATTCCATCCAGGCACAGGCGTCCTCTGCGGTCTGGATAGCGCCCGTGATGTCTTCGAGCTGTTGTTTCAGCGCCT
The DNA here is from genome assembly GCA_002483865.1 of Brevundimonas sp. UBA7635. Taxonomy (GTDB): domain Bacteria; phylum Pseudomonadota; class Alphaproteobacteria; order Caulobacterales; family Caulobacteraceae; genus Brevundimonas. Next base: position 7,664 of record DLIT01000080.1, on the reverse strand, counting down.
CGACCTGGGCGCGGTGGCGACGCAGGGCCACGGCCATCTGATGGACGTTGTGATCCTTGCGATCGTACAGATCCAGCATCTCCTGGATCTCCTGCAGGGTGAAGCCGATGCGGCGCCCCCTCAGGATCAGCTTGAGCCGGGCACGGTCGCGGCTGTCGTACACCCGCGTCTGGCCTTTGCGCGCCGGAGTCAGAAGACCCTTGTCCTCGTAGAAGCGCAGGGCGCGGGCGGTCGCGCCGAATTCACGGCACAGATGCCGGATGGAATAGGTGCGATGTTCGTCAGCGGTCGCCATGACGCCACTATGCTAGAACTTGACGCGCACGTAAAGGGAAGCTTTTTTGAACTTGGCGTGATTATGTGCCGGGACGTTGAAGGCACCTAGCCGGTGCGGCGAAACCACAGCACAGGCGCGGTGATTGCCAGCAGGAAGAGGTTGGTCAGGGACAGGCCGACATTCAAATCCAGCGCGTGCCAGATCAACATGACAGCTTGCAGCGCCAGCAATCCTGCGGCTGCCAGAACTACCAGAGGACGGCCCAATCGCCATGAAATCAGCGGCGTCAGAACCATGATCGCCAGGATGATCTCGACCACGCCCAAGCCTCGGACGAAGGCCGGGCTGGCCAGGGCGGGCCACTGCATCAGGACCGTCAGATTCTCGATCGATTCGGTCAACTTGGCATAGCCGGCGGCGATGAAGAACATCGCGATCCAACCCTGGAAGGTCCACAGGGTCAGGTTCCGATAGCTGACAAAGGCGCGGGTACGGGGGGTCAAGGCGGGCGCGGGCATGCAAGGGTCCGGGATTAGCAACTGACACTATATCAGTTTACCGGGCGGGTTATTCAAGGAGCGGGACGCGGGATTTTACGAAAGGCAAGGCTGCTGTGGGCCCCGACGGTAGGCATCAACGACAGCACCGGGTCGACATAGAACGCAGGGTTCGACTCGTCAACCGTTGATGACATCAACTGTTGACTTCAGGCGCAGGCGGGCGGTTTTCCTAGAAGGACCAGGCCTCACGCGCGCTGCGCAGCCGGGTCAGCTTGGCCTGGAAAGGACCCCAGTCGTCGGACTGGTCGATCGCGGCCCAGATAGTCTCGACCTCGTCGATCAGCAGGGTTTCCGGCTGGGCCGCAGCGAACATCCGGTGCTCCAGCCGCTCGGGCCGGTCCGGCTCATGTTCAAGTAGGGCAAAGCGGAAGGCATCGAAGACCTCGCCTTGATACAGCTGTCCGCGCGGACCACCCAGGGCCCGCGCCGCAGAGCTGAAGCCGCAGAACCAGTCAAAGAACAGGGGCTCCCATCCCAGGTCCGCCCCCTTGTCGCGCAGCAGGGCCAAGGTGGCATCCAGCAGGCGCTGGTCAGCCGCCTCGCCCAGGCTCAGGACGCCCAGGCGTGACAGGAAGGCCGCGCGCAGGTGGCGGATATAGGCCGGGCCAAAGCCGTTCAAGGCCTCGGCCAGACGGGCCGCCTCGGCTTCGGAGCTGCAGATCATCTTCAGGCAGCCAGCCAGCTGGGTCAGGTTCCAGAACACCGCCTCGGGCTGGCGGGCAAAGGCATAAAGGCCGGTGCTGTCGAAATAGGCCGCCGTGAAGGCCGGATCATAATGCGGCAGGAAGCGCCACGGCCCATAGTCAAAGCTCTCGCCCGTGACATTCAGATTGTCAGTGTTCAGCACGCCGTGAACAAAGCCCGCCGCGATCCAGCCTGCCGTCAACGCAGCCGAGGCCTCGATGACGGCGGCAAGGAAGGCAGGGGCATCGCCTCTGGGGACGGCCGGATGATAAAGGCTGCGCGCGTGCTCCATCATGACTTCCAGTTGGTCGGTCCGCCCGAAATAGGCGGAGCGCTGGAAGGTGCCGAAGCGGATGTGACTATGGGACAGGCGCACCAAGACCGCCGAGCGGGTGGGCGAGGGCTCATCGCCGCGCTCCAAAGCCTCCCCGGTTTCGATCAGGGACAGAATGCGACAGGTCGGCACCCTGAGGCTTTCCAGGAAGCTGGCGGCCAGGACTTCGCGGACTCCGCCCTTGAGCGTCAGGCGGCCATCGCCCTGGCGCGACCAGGGTGTCTGGCCTGATCCCTTGGTGCCCAGATCCATCAGACGATCCTGGTTGTCGCGCATCTGGGCGGCCAGGAAGCCGCGGCCGTCGCCCAGGTCAGGATTATAGGTGCGGAACTGATGGCCGTGATAGCGCATGGCTATCGGACCGGGCTGGCCAGGCAGCGGCTCAAACCGGCCAAAATGGCCGATCCACTCGGCCTCGGTCAGGGTCTCTAGCCCGACTGTGCCCGCCGCATCCTGATCGCGATGGCGCAAAACCGTCTTGGGGAAAGCGGCGGACTTGACCGGATCACTCCAGCTAGGTCCAAGCGCGGCAAAAAGCGGTTCAGGATGATAGGCGGCAGATACGGGCATCCCGGCCAGATGCGCGCTTAAGGGCGGTTTCGCAACTGCGGGGCGATTGAACTCGGCGGCAATCGGCGTATTAATGACACCAGAGATCAGGCCCTGCCCACGCGGACGGGGCCAGGCTGGCGCTGCCCCCGGGTTCAGCGAATCCGGTCCGGCGTCCGTCGATAACCTGACGCCCCGACAGGTTGATTTCAGAGACTAAAATCGTGGCAAGAAAACTTACACTCGACTTCCTCAAGACCGAGGCCGCCTCTGGTGCTGCCCTGGGGATGGCTGCCCTGGCCGCCCTGATCGTCGCTAACTCGCCTTGGGCGGCCGACTATTTCGGCTGGCTCAAAAGCCTGCACGTCCTCCAGATCGGCCCAATCCGTCTGGAAGAATCCATTTCCGATTGGATCAAGGAAGGCCTGATGGCGGTCTTCTTTCTGGTCGTGGGCCTGGAGATCAAATACGAGATCCTCAAGGGTGAGCTGAACAATCCCAAGAAGCTGGCCCTGCCGGTTGTGGCCGCCTTAGGCGGGATGATTGTGCCGGGATTGGTCTATCTGGTTTTTGCCAGCGCGCTGGGCGGACCGAGCGGGGGCTGGCCCATTCCCCTGGCGACCGATATCGCCTTTGCCCTGGCGGTGTTTGCTGTGGTCGGCAAGTCCTTGCCCTCGTCGCTGCGGATATTCCTGTTGACCCTGGCCATTGTTGATGACCTCGGGGCGATTGCCTTGATCGCGGTCCTGTTCAGTGAGGGGGTTAATTGGCAGCCCTTGATCGGGGCCGGTCTGGCTTTGCTGGCCATGGGTCTGGCGACGCGTCGTCGGGTCCCTGCCGCCTTCTGGGCCTTGGCCTTTGGCCTCGTGTGGTACTTCACCATTCTGTCCGGGCTTTCGACCTCGCTGACGGCGGTAGCCTTTGCCCTGATTGTACCGGTCGAGCCGCGCCGCGAGACCTCACAAAGCCCGCTGAAAGACGCGATGCATGACCTGCACCCCTATGTAGCCTTCCTGGTGCTGCCGCTCTTTGCCTTTGCCAAGGCCGGGGTGTCGTTCAGCGGTTTGTCGCTTGAGCAAGCCTTCGCGCCCTTGGTCATCGCCATCGCCATGGGCCTGTTCCTTGGCAAGCAAATCGGAGTATTTGGCGCTGCGGTCCTGGCGACCAAGCTGCGCATCGCCGCCCGGCCCACCGGTGCCAACTGGCTTCAGCTCTATGGTGTCAGCCTGCTGTGCGGCATCGGCTTCACGATGAGTCTGTTTATTGGCGTTCTGGCCTTCCCCGGTGCCGCCGATTCTGCGGTCCAGGTCGAGGTTAAGCTTGGGGTGATAGGCGGTTCTATCCTCTCTGCACTTGTGGCTTTGGTAGTCTTTAACCTTGGCGGCAGGGGACGACGTCTTGCCGAAGCGGAGAAGCGGTAAAATATTGCCAGCTAGGCTTTGAATATTGACCTAGGGTCATTGTTTTTTGTCGCTTTCCGGCCACAAAACGCAGGGTGGCAATAAAAATTGCCGTTCTACACAACAGCGCTCCTTGTGCACTGCGCCTGACATGACTTACCCAAGGCTATGGAGAATTCACGCCGTTCAATGAGCGTGAATCTGCAGGGACAGGAAATGCCGAGACTGCCGCGGTATCTCGCGGGGTCAGGCCATAGAGCCGGGGAGCCGCACCATGCGTTTGAATAAGTTTCTTCGTTGCACCGCCTCTGCGGCGGTTGTTGGCGTCGGAGCCTTTGGCTTCGTTGCCACGGCCGCTGCGCAGGAGTCACCTGCGACCATTGATGATATCATTGTCACCGCTCAAAAGCGTGAACAGAACCTTCAGGACGTGCCGATCGTGGTCACGACCCTGTCTCAGGAAGCCCTGCAAGGGGCTGGCGTCCGCGATATCAAGGATCTTCAGATTCTGACGCCGGGCATGACCGTGACCTCGACCCAGTCGGAAGCCTCGACTACCGCCCGTATTCGTGGCGTCGGTACCGTGGGTGACAACCCCGGCCTGGAAAGCTCGGTCGGGGTCGTGATCGACGGCGTCTATCGCTCACGTAACGGCGTCGGCTTCGGCGACCTGGGCGAGCTGAGCCGCATCGAGGTGCTGAAGGGGCCGCAGGGCACCCTGTTCGGCAAGAACACCTCGGCGGGCGTCATCAACATCATCTCCGAGGCCCCGTCCTTCACCCCCGGCTTCAACGGCGAGGCGACCTTTGGCAACTTCGGGGCCTGGGGCGTCTCGGCCTCGGTCACCGGCCCGCTGTCCGAGAAGATCGCCGGTCGCTTCTATGTCGCCACGCGTGAGCGCGACGGCTTCTATGACGTCATCACCGGCCCCGGCCCGCGCACCGAAACCGACGACCAGAACCAGAAGTTCTGGACCGCCCGCGGCCAGCTGCTGATCCTGCCGTCGGACGACGTCTCGATCCGCCTGATCGCCGACTATTCGAAGCGCGATGAATACTGCTGCGTCGCCGTGCAGAACCGCGTCGGCCCGACCTATGCCATCGTCCAGGCCCTGGGCGGCGGCCAGGCTGCGCCGGCGGCCGGCTTTGGCGAAGTGCCCTTCTCGCGCACGGCCTATTCCAACCGCTCGACCGAACAGTCGATGGAGGACATGGGCATCTCGGCCGAGGCCAATATCGACATCCCGTCGTGGGGCGCGACCCTGACCTCGGTCACCTCGTGGCGTAACTGGGCCGGCGACAACGCCCAGGACCTGGACTACTCCACCCTGGATAACATGTACCGCGAGCATGACGGGGACTATGGCTTCGAGCTGGAAAACCTGACCCAGGAGTTCCGTCTGGCTGGCGCGACTGAAAGTCTGGACTGGCTGGTCGGAGGCTTCTTTACCCGTGAGCAGATCCGTCGGGACGACTCCTATTTCTACGGGCCTCATTATACCCCCTTCCTGTCGCTGTTGCTGGGCTCACGCCTGGGCCTGACCAATCCGGCTGCGGTCAACTGCATTACCGGGCCCGGTGCGACCCCTATGGGGATCGTGGGCTGCCTGACCGGGGCTGTGGCTCCGACCGGGCCGGGCTTCGGCCTGGGGCAGGGCGTCCATGACATCTATACCCAGACTACGGAATCGGCAGCCGTCTTCACCAACAATACCTGGCACGTGACGGACCAGTTCGATCTGACCCTGGGCCTGCGCTACACCTTCGACAGCAAGTCGCTGCACGGTCTGCAGGATAACCTCGGCACCAATGGCGCGGCCTGCGCCGGTGCTGCCAGCAATGCGGCTGCTATCGGTGGAGCCCTGGCCCTGGCCGGCGTTCCGGTAGCCCAGATCCCGGGCACGGCCTCGACCCTGGTTGGCACCATCTGCCTGCCCTGGGCCAACTTTGCCTATGACAACCGCCGTATCTCGGAAGAGTTTGACGATGGCGAGCTGAGCGGCACGATCAAGGGCTCGTACCGCTTCAACGACAGCGTCATGGCCTATGCGTCCTATGCTCGTGGCTATAAGTCGTTCGGCTACAACATGGACCGCGTACAGACGGGCATCACGCCCAACGCATCGCTGTGGTTCCCGTCAGAAACGGTCGATTCCTATGAAATCGGCCTGAAGAACACCCTGTTTGACCGTACGGTGCTGCTGAACCTCACCTACTTTGACCAGACCTTCAACGACTTCCAGCTCAACACCTTCCTGGGCACGGCCTTCGTGGTCGAATCCATTCCTGAGCTGACCTCCAAGGGCGTCGACGCCGACTTCGTCTGGTTCACCCCGGTCGAGGGTCTGAGTCTGTCCGGCGGCGTGACCTATGCCGATACCAAGTATGGCGAGTTCACCGCGGCTGACATGACGGCACCGGGCAATTTTGCCCAGCTGTCGCTGCTGCCCGGTGCGCGCGCCTCGTTTGCCCCGGAATGGTCGGGCACGGCTGCGATCGCCTTTGATCGCTCCCTAGGCAACGGCCTGCGTGCCGGCTTCAATCTGTCGGGCAAGTATTCGACCGAGTTCAACACCGGTTCTGACCTGATCCCCTACAAGATGCAGGACGGCTTCGGCCTGGTGAACGGTCGGATCAGCATCGGTTCCGATGATGATCGCTGGACCCTGGAAATCTGGGGCCAGAACCTGACGGACGAAGAATACAAGCAGGTCTCGATCAACCAGCCGCTGATGGGTTCGGCCTTCGCCGACACCACCAACCCACAGCCGGATGGCACCTACTACAACCCGGCGACGGACACCCAGACCTACGCCTCCTTCCTGGGCCAGCCACGCACCTATGGCGTGACCCTGCGTGTCCAGTACTGAGACCATCCAGGTCTGAAACCTGAAGGGCGGCCGGAGCCATCCGGTCGCCCTTTTCATTTGTCAGCTGATCGGGGTCAGAAGACGCGGCGGAAGGTCTCGCAGGCGATCATCAGATCGCCGTCCACAGCCACGTCGTGCCCGGCCAGGACACGCTGGTAATAGGCGGTATGCGCCGCCCGCCACCAGGCCAGGCTGCCGTCGCCCTCGCCCTCAAGCCGGGCGAAGTCGGCATCGACATCGTCAAACCGGCACAGGGTGACCGTCTCGGTGCAGATGATGGCCAGGGCCTCGCCATTCCAGTTGGTCACCACCGACAGGTCCCCCGGTTCAGGCTGGCGCTGCCCCGCGAGTGCCAGCTCGGCGACTGAGGCCGCCGTGGCGCGCTTGATGCCCGCGACGACCAGGCGTGCGCACTCATCGGCATCAGCCCGGTTGTCGCGGAAGTGGAAGCAGTCCACGGGTTGCAGCGGCACCTCGGGATGAAATGCGCGATAGCGGGACCACAGGGCGCGGGCAGAGGGTGTCAGAGCAGGCTCCCGGGCACTTCCCCGGGCGAAAGCCCGAGGAGGATGAGACGATGACGCGTCAGTACTTGCTGATGGTGCCGTCGGTGCCCCGGCGTTGGCTGGCGAACAGGCGCGCCAGGCCGCGACGGGCGAACTGGGCCACATCATCGACGATGGTGAAGACCGCCGGGATGTAGAGCAGCGATAGGAAGGTCGAGGAGATCAGGCCGCCCAGGACGGCAATGGCCATGGGCGAGCGGAACTCGACGTCCGCGCCGATGCCGATGGCGATGGGCACCATGCCGGCCCCCATGGCAAAGGTGGTCATCAGGATCGGACGGGCGCGCTTGTGGGCGGCATCCATGATGGCCTCATAGCGGCTCAACCCCTCGCGCTCAGCCATGATGATGTAGTCCACCAGCAGGATCGAGTTCTTGGCCGCGATGCCCATCAGCATCAGCACGCCGATCAGGGCCGACATCGAG
>DLIT01000179.1:4939-5071 GCA_002483865.1 Brevundimonas sp. UBA7635 | reverse complement strand
GCAGATCTTCATGGGCTGCGTCCTGCCGGCAGGCCTGGGCCAGGCCCCGGCTCGTCAGGCCGCCATTGGTGCTGGTCTTGGCCGTCACGTCCAGGCCACTACCGTCAACAAGATGTGCGGCTCGGGTCTGCA
>DLIT01000179.1:896-4767 GCA_002483865.1 Brevundimonas sp. UBA7635 | reverse complement strand
ATCGGCCACGACACCATCATCGATTCCATGATGATGGACGGGCTGGAAGACGCCTATTCGCCGGGCAAGGCCATGGGCGTCTTTGCCGAGGACTCGGCCGAGCACTACGGCTTTACCCGCGAGGCCATGGACGAATACGCCATCGAGAGCCTGGCCCGCGCCAGGGCGGCGATCGAATCCGGTGCCTTCAAGGCTGAGATCGTTCCGGTCGAGGTCGCGACCCGCAAGGGCACCGTCACAGTCAGCGAGGATGAACAGCCAGGCAAGGCCGATGCGGCCAAGATCCCCTCACTGCGCCCTGCCTTCGTCAAGGACGGCACCATCACCGCTGCCAATGCCTCGTCGATCTCGGACGGTGCCGCTGCCGTGGTCATGACCCGCGAAAGCACCGCCCGTGCCCTGGACCTGCCGATCGTCGCCCGCGTGGTGGCCCATGCGGCCCACGCCCATGAGCCGGGCCTGTTTACGACCGCGCCCGTCCCGGCCATGCAAAAGGCCTTAAAGAAGGCGGGCTGGAGCGCCGAGGACGTCGATCTGTGGGAGGTCAACGAGGCCTTCGCTGTGGTCGCCATGATCGCGCAAAAGGAACTGGGCATTGCCCGCGACAAGCTGAACGTCAATGGTGGGGCGACCGCGCTGGGCCACCCGATCGGGGCCTCGGGCGCGCGCGTCCTGGCAACCCTGCTGGCGGCCCTTCAGGCGCGCGGCGGCAAGAAGGGCGTAGCGTCGCTATGTATCGGCGGCGGCGAGGCCGTGGCCATGGCGGTGGAACTGGCCTGACCAGGCTGTCGTTCCGGCGTTCATGTCCCCAGCGGTCACGGAGATATCAAATGAGATACAGCATTGCCTTGATGGCAAGCCTGGCCAGTCTCAGCCTCACGGCCTGCGGGGGTGCCATCGCCCTGGCAGACACCCAGGCAACCGCCCCATCGGGCGACCTGCAAGCCTTCCCCGCTGCCGTGGCTGGTCAGACCCGCCACGTCATCCAGCTGCCAGCCCTTGCCGATGAGGACCGCCACAAGGTCGAGTTGATCGTTGGCAGAACCCAGAGCGTGGACTGCAACCGCCATATGTTTGGCGGTGCCCTGCAGGAGCGGACTGCCGATGGCTGGGGCTACACCTACTATGTCCTGGACAGCCTGGGCCAGGGCGTCTCGACCCTGCTGGGCTGCCCGCCGGGGTCCGAGCGCACGGCCTTTGTCCGCAGCTCAAACGAGACCTTGGTCCGCTACAACAGCCGTCTGCCTCTGGTCGTCTATACGCCAGAGGATGTCGAGCTGCGTTACCGCGTCTGGCGTGGCAGCGAGGAACAGACGGTCAGGTAGGGCCTGGCCCCCGCTTCCGGCTGAGCCTTGTGAAGAGCAGTCCTGTCGTCAGGGCCGCTCTTTTGCCAACTGTCCTGCATCAACCGGCTCAGTCCTCTGCACCCCACTCCCAGCACGATCATAACCGTTCCTCGCTAATGATATTCACTCGCAGTATTAGTCAGGATTGATTCAAGGCAAGACCCGACATCTTACTAGCCGCATCACATCCTTGCGATTGAGGTAGTGGCCTAGCGGGGATCGATGGTCTGCGCGACCCGTTCGGCCAGGTCGCGGTCGTTGCCGGACGCCGCCATGACCCAGACGTGGATCTCGGCGGGTTCGCTGGCTTGCTGGAACAGGTGCTCCATCGCGATGCGGCGCGTCCCTTCGGTGACCACAACGCTGGTTCGGCCAGCCACCGTGACCTGATCGCCGTCAAAGATCGGGAATTGTGACTGCGGCCCGGCATAGATCATGGCCAGGATCACCGGCCCCCTGCGCAGGGTCCAGGATCTGGCCCCTGGCGCACTTCGACTTTCGGCCAGCTGCACACCGTGCGGCAGGTCGATGCGGAACGGCAAGGCGGCCATTTCAGCTGGCGAAAGCACGCCGGTGGGCACCGTAGCGGGCCGCGCCGTGATGGCGGCTGGTCGAGGTGTCGAACTCCCAGGCACCATTTGGGTCGAGCGTGCATGGACCGGAGCCTGGGACAGTGCAGGGCTATCATCCTTTGGCTCAGGCCGTGGGGAAGGATTGGCGGTCACAGGCTTGGCGGTCACAGAGCGCGCCTGATCAACGGTCGAAGCTGGTGGAGCCAAAGTTACGCGGTGCCCCCCGGCTGGCGCGGTTACCGTGGGCCTGGGCGCGGCAGCCGGCACGGCACGCGGCGGCATCCTGTTCAATTGCTCGGTTATGGCGGAAGCCTCGCTGATGCGGGGTGCCTGGGGAAGGCCCGCTGGCGTCACAGCAGACGAAGTCAGCGCTCTGCTCTGCGGTACCGCTACGATATCGCGCGGAACCCTTGCTGTGTCCCGAGTCGTCGGTGCGGGCGCAGGCCGGGTCGTGATCAAGCGCGGCGGACCGCTGTTAAGGGCCCGCGTCAGATCCTCGGCCGAGAGCTCCGCTTCTGGCGGAGGAACCCCTGGTCCAGTCTGCGACCAGCCCGGTGTTGCCAGCACGGCCAGGGGGACCACCAGAAGAGCGAAATCACGAGGTTTCATGGCCGGACTCTGTAGGGCCCCTCGGGGCGGGTCAAGCGGACCTCAGGCGGCACGCAGTTCGATCCAGAAGGTCGTGCCGTGTCCCAGCCTGGAGATCACGCCGATCTCGCCACCCTGTAGCTCGGTCAGACGCTTGGCAAGTGCCAGACCGATGCCGTGGCCTTCGATGGCGGATCGCTCAAGGCCAAGGCGGTTGAAAGGCTCAAACAGCTGCGCCTGCTTCTCGATCGACAAGCCCGGTCCTCGGTCACGAACCTCGATTCGAACGCAGCCGTTGTTCCACAGGGCGCACATCTTCACCGGTCCGCCCATCCCACCATACTTGATAGCGTTGTTGACCAGGTTTCCGATCACTTGGGACAGGCGGTGGGAATCAGCCAGAGCGATGAAGGAGTCCCCTTCAAGCACAATCTCGACCGGCACCCGGGCAGTCTCCGGGCGCAGTTGCATGGTGCGACGCACGTCATCCATGACGCCGGTCACGTCCGTTGGCCTCATGTCGACCTTGATGGCCCCCGACTCTGCGCGGGCCACGTCCAGCAGGTCGTGGGCCAGGGCTTCGGTCTGCCGAGCGGTCTTCACTAACATTTCGGCCATTTCGATCTGTGTCGGCGTGACTGTCCCCAGCTGGCCGGTGGCCCACAACTCACCGATACCGATGATGCCGCTGATCGGACTCTTGATCTCATGAGCCACATTGGCCAGCAGCCGCGACTTGGCCGCGGACGCCATCTCGGCCCGGTCCCGGCCCTGCCGGGCGTGAGCGTGCAGGCGATCGCGTTCTTCCAGCAGGGCGGCGACCAGCAGGATGGGCATATAGCCAAACAGGACCAGCAGATGGACCATCATCGGCTGAATATCCACGCTCAGGCTCTGATAGGGCCCGTTGCCTGCCATCGTCCCGATCATGGCCATGACCGTAATGATGATCAGCGCCGCGGCCGAGCCCACGACGCGGAAGCGAACCGCCATCACGACCAGTGGCGGCATGAGCAGGAAGCTGTAGGGCAGGCTCAGATGACCGAAGATGACCAGACTGGAGACTCCGATCAGGCCGAGCAGCGCCAGGGCCTCGGCGAGTCGGACGGGCTTCAGCAGATTGGCAAGATGACGCCGCTCAAGCGCCAGGCCGAATATGCCGATCACCGCCAGGCCCAGGGCGTGCCCGCTCCACCAGTGCGTTACGACCTGCGTAGTCGACTGCGGCAACAAATTGCCTGAGCCCAGCGCCGCAAACACAGCTCCGGCCAGAGCGGCAAAGATACTTATGCCCATGAACCGGACCGAGCCCTCGACACTGCGGACGTTCAGGCCGGGCAGGAATTTGCGGCTAAGCAGTACCGC
>DLIT01000179.1:0-728 GCA_002483865.1 Brevundimonas sp. UBA7635 | reverse complement strand
GCCCAGAGCACGGCGATCTGACCCGATGTGCGGGCAAAGGTCACGGCCAGGACGACGAGGATGGTCACACCTACAGCCGTCAGTATGGGAGCCAGCGGCTGCCGGAAGAAGTTTGCTGGCGGCAGGGGCGATGCCTCGGCTTCCCCATGGCTTTCAGCCAGGAGACCCCGATCCGACGTCCTGAAGGTGCGCCCCTGTGTCATTCCATGACCCGTCGAAACCACAAACCTTGGTGCAGGTCCGAAATGCATAGCTCGACTTTCTAAATATTCCCCTGCGATCCGCCTTGGCGGCCAATCTCGTTCAGCCGCTGGTTAAAGGCGCGTACAGCCGCGACGGGCCCATTGGGATGTTTCCAGACACCCCCGCTGACGGCGACGAAATCGGCACCGGCACGAGCCAGTTCGGCTGCGTTTTCAACGGTGATGCCGCCGATGGCGACGCAGGGCGTCTCCATGGTTTCCTGCCAGATGGTCAGCTCGATCAGGTCGGGTCGATGGGTGGTGACCTTGGTGTCGGTGGCAAAAAATGCTCCGAAGGCGACGTAATCCGCCCCGGCCTCGGCTGCCTCCATGGCCAGGTGGCGGCTGTCATGGCAGGTCGCCCCGATCATGGCGTCGGGCCCCATGATCCGCCGGGCCTCGGCCACGGGCGTGTCTTCCAGGCCGACATGGACGCCATCGCAGCCGGTAGCCCTGGCCAGGTCGGGCCGGTCGTTCAGGATCACG
>DLIT01000184.1:30815-33179 GCA_002483865.1 Brevundimonas sp. UBA7635 | reverse complement strand
GACATTTCCAGATAGGACGGCAGCACCGACTGCATCGAATTGCCGTAGAAGCCGATCAGCTGGCGCAGGAACTGCACCGGCAGCAAGGCTTCGCCCCGGCTTTCCTCTTCAAAGATGATCTGGGTCAGGATCTGACGTGTCAGGTCGTCATTGGTCTTGGCGTCATAGACGACGAACTCGGTGCCTTGCCGCACCATCTGGGCCAGGTCTTCAAGTGTCACATAAGCACTTGTGGCCGTATTATAGAGCCGCCGGTTCGCATACTTCTTGATGACGACCACGCCGTCTTGGGTTTTTCCGCCCTCGGATTTTCTGTCAGCCACGCTTGTTCTCGCGTTGTTGCAACGCCGCACTATCCCCCGTTGCGAGCGCGAAGGCTAGGGGAATAGCGCAGAGGTCAGGTGGTGCCTATGGCGGGGGCCAGCACAACCCCTATCAGGATGGCGCACCAATGGATGCTGGCCCCGGCCACGACAAAGCCGTGCCAGATGGCGCGCCTGAAACGCAGCTTCTGGCTGATGAAGACCAGGACCCCCGAGGTATAGATCAACCCACCCGCGACCAGCAGGCCGAGCGCCAGGGGATGGACCGTCTCGATCATCGGCTTGAGCGCGAAGATCGCCACCCACCCGAACAGCACATAGACCAGACTCCAGAAGACGTCAGAGATGCGCGGTGCAAACATCTTGATGCCCGCACCTCCCAGAGCCAGGACCCAGACCAGGAGGGTAAAGCCGATCGACCAGGCCCCCTCGAACCTCTGGGTGGTGAAGGGGGTGTAGCTGCCCGCGATCATCAGGAAGATGCAGCTTTCGTCCAGCCGTCGCAGGATCGGCCGCGCCTTGCACGGCCGCGTCCAGTTATAGACCGTCGAGGCTGACAGCATGGCGATCAGGCACAGGGCATAGATTGCGGTGGCCAGGACTGCGCTGATGTCGCTGTAAAGACCGGCCAGCACGGCCATGATGACCCCGCCGATGGCCGCAAGGCCCAGGCCGATACTGTGGACCCACAGGTCCGCCATCCGTTCGGCGCGCGTCTGGTAATGCTCGATCATGTCGAGCTCGTCGGGGGTGCAGACCCGCTGGCCCAGGGATTTCAACCAGGTAAACATCACCCGCCAATTACGCCGCAGACCCGGCAGGCGTTCCCGGCATGGTGGTTTCACAAGGCCGTCAGATCCCGGTTATGGGTGACGCCGGGCGCGGAATGCTGCACAACAGCATAGAATTTCTCTGTGGAGTGAATATCCATGACCGAAGTCGTTATCGTCTCTGCCGCCCGAACCCCGGTCGGCTCCTTCCTCGGCTCGCTTTCCAGCCTTCCAGCGGCCAAGCTGGGCGAGATCGCCATCAGGGGCGCGCTGGAGCGTGCCGGTGTTTCGGGCGAAGAGGTGGACGAGGTTATCCTGGGGCAGGTGCTGCAGGCTGGTGCAGGTCAAGGCCCCGCTCGTCAGGCTGCGATCAATGCGGGCATCCGCAAGGAAGCCGCTGCCTGGTCGCTGAACCAGCTGTGCGGCTCGGGCCTGCGCGCCGTGGCTTTGGGCTATCAGCAGGTGGCTCAGGGCGACGCCAAGATCGTGGTCGTCGGTGGTCAGGAATCCATGTCGCAGGCTCCCCACCTGCAGGTCCTGCGTAACGGGCACAAGATGGGCGCGGTCACCCTGGAAGACCACATGCTGCGTGACGGCCTGCTGGATGCCTTCCACGGCTACCACATGGGCCAGACCGCCGAGAACATTGCTGACAAGTGGGAACTGAGCCGCGACGAACAGGACCAGTTCGCCGTCGCCAGCCAGAACAAGGCCGAGGCCGCACAAAAGGCCAGCAAATTCGCTGACGAGATCGTCCCGGTCACCGTACCGAACCGCAAGGGCGACGTCGTTGTCGATCAGGACGAATACATCCGCCACGGTGCCACCATCGAGGCCATGCAGAAGCTGCGTCCGGCCTTCACCAAGGATGGCTCGGTCACGGCAGCCAACGCCTCGGGCATCAACGACGGGGCGGCAGCCCTGGTGCTGATGAGCGCCGAGGAAGCCGCCAGGCGCGGTCTGGAACCGCTGGCCCGCATCGCCTCGTGGGCGACCGCCGGTGTGGATCCGGCCATCATGGGCACCGGCCCGATCCCGGCCTCGACCCGCGCGCTGGAAAAGGCCGGTTGGTCGGTCGAGGATCTGGACCTTATCGAATCGAACGAAGCCTTCGCCGCCCAGTCGCTGTGTGTGGTCAAGGAACTGAAGCTTGATCCGGCCAAGGTGAACGTTAACGGCGGTGCCATCGCCATCGGCCACCCGGTCGGTGCCTCGGGAGCTCGCATCCTGACCACCCTGCTGTTCGAGATGAAGCGCTCGGGTGCCAGGAA
>DLIT01000184.1:28079-30697 GCA_002483865.1 Brevundimonas sp. UBA7635 | reverse complement strand
TTCAGACCGAAGGACGGCCCGGATGAAATTATCCGGGCCGTTTGCATTTCAACCGCCTAAAAGCCGCGTCTCCAGCTGCCGATCAGGGCATAGCCCAGCGGCGCACCGGCCCGGTGCTGTTCCTCGCGGATGGCCATGGCTTCCAGTTGCAGCAGGGAGCCGCCGGGCAGGGGGTGCAGGCTGCGCACCGAGAAGTCGATCTCGCGGCCCGACGGCGCGGCCGAGAAGCGACGCTCCGAGAAGGTCACGGGGTCGAAGTAATCCAGCGGCACATCGGCCAGCAGGGCACTGAATTCACCGCTTTCGATGCGCAGGGGCTGGGCTATCTGCCATACCAGCTGGGAACAGCCCGGGATGAAGCCAGGGCAGTCAGACTGCAGGGCCAGCCGCCAGGTCGAGCTGATGGCCCGCTCGGTCAGGCTCATGAAATGACCATCGATGTCGGTCCGGCCCAGCCCGATCTCGCCACTCAGCACCAGGTTACGCCCGAGGCTATAGTTAGCCCCAAAGGCGGTAAAGCTTGTGCGCGAGGGCATGGCCAGGTCGGCCGCGACCGGCATATAGGCTCCAAGCGGACCCATTCTTTCATCCAGAGCGCCCAGACTGAACGACAGGCCGGCCTGCTCGCCGCGCCAGTCGACGGCGGCGCGGGCATAGGTCGAGACGTCGCGCTCGACCGGAGTCAGCATGGCCTGACGGTCACCCGATCCGCTTTCGGCGCTAAAGGTCAGGCGGCCCATCTGCATGGCCCCGCGCAGGGCATGGTCGGCCTGGGCCAGGGCGGTAAAGCTGTCGCCCGATCCGGTGCGGAATGGAGAATGCGCGCCGCCCTTACCCTGCCAGGCCGAGAAGGCCACCCGCCCGGCCTGGATGCTGACCATGGCCTCGCGGCGATCCTGGTCACCCAGCCAGGGGGCGTCGAAAGGCGTGTAGCGACTGACTACCGGCTCGGGCATCTCGACGGGTACGGCTGCCACCAGAGACAGGCGGGTGCCGCCCAGGCCATCGAGCGAAACCTCGGATTGGCGCATCGGAGTGGGATTTCTGACCTGATGGCTGCGACGCGGCGCGGCCCGGAAGGCCTGGCCCATGTCGACCTTGAACAGCCGCTCGTATTCATCATAGGCAATGGTGGCCAGGGCATCGGTGCGACCGATGGCGTCCCCGAACGGGCCGCCCATAAAGCTGCCCGGCTGGCTGGCGATATTGACAGCCTGGCCTGTGGCCTGGGGCGTCGAGGTTGTGCCCACCGGCTGAAACGCTTGGGCAATGTCCAGAAGTCCGCGGCCATAGGTGGTGTCGGTGCCCGCGTCCCCCGCGTCCCGCGCGGTCCGCAGCAGGATGTCGACGATGTCGCGCCCGCTCAGGTTGGGGAAGGCTTCCTTCAACAGGGCCATGGCTGCAGCCACGGCCGGAGCCGAGAAGGAGGTGCCGTTGACGCGCCAGCACGACGTGTCCTGGCAATCCACCACGATGCCTTCGCCCGGCCCGGACAGGTACCAGTTCTGCGAGACGCCAGCCCTGTTGGAAAAGTCCGACATGACATTGGCGCTGTTATGTGCACCGACCACGATGATGCCGCCTGCAAAGCGCGGGTCGCTGGCGTAGCGACCGGGCCAGCCGGGGTTGTCTTCGCTTTCATTGCCCGACGAGATAGCAAAAATGACCCCCGCCTGGATGGCGCGCTGCAGCGCCGCCTCGAAGGTGGCACCCATGGTGCCTTCACCCCCCAGCGACAGGTTGATCACCTTGGCCCCATTGCTGACCGCATAGTTGATGGCGTTGGTCAGATCAGAGCTTCTGAAGCAGATTTCCTGGTCTTCTTCCTGGCAATCGCTGATGTCCGCGCGAACCGACAGGATGGTCGAATTAAAGGCGATCCCGACTGTGCCGAAGTTATTGTAGGGCGCGGCGATGACGCTGGCCACGCGGGTGCCATGCCGGTCATCGCCCTGTGGTGCATCACGATCGGCCACGACGTCCGTCGACAGCGGAGAGATGTTGGTGGCCAGGTCCTGGTGATCCATCTGAATCCCGGAATCGATCACAGCCACGGTCACTCCCTTGCCCGAGGCACCGGCTTCCCAGGCCGAGATGGCCCCGGCATTATCCACGCCATAGTTGCGCTGATACTCGGTGCTCGTCGCCGCCGGATAGCTCAGCGGAGGGGGCGGGGGAGGCGGAGGCGCAGGCGGAGGGGGAGGCGGAGTGACCATGTTCCCACCGCCGCCTCCGCCACAGGCGGCGAGCGGCAGGGTCAAGGTCATCAAGAAGCCGGTGACCAGAGCCCGGTCCCGTAAACGCCCAAGTTGCATTTCTTCCTCCCTCAATCCCAACCTTCTTTATGCGCTGCGCCCGCACATCTGGCTAGGGAAAGGGGCTGTCGCCTGAGGAAGACAGGCCACCAGCCCGTTTGGTTCCCCCTGAAGCTTTCAGTCGCGCAACAGTTCATTGACGCCGGTCTTGGCGCGGGTCTGGGCATCGACGCGCTTGACGATAACTGCACAATAAAGCGACGGCCCCCCGTTCGGATCGGGCAGCGAGCCGGGCACGACGACCGAATAGGCCGGAACCTCGCCGCGATGGATCTCCCCGGTGGCCCGGTCGACGATCTTGGT
>DLIT01000184.1:17631-27964 GCA_002483865.1 Brevundimonas sp. UBA7635 | reverse complement strand
ACAGTAGCCCAGGTGTCGACCATGGTGCCTTCGCCGACATAGGCACCGATATTGACGAAGGACGGCATCAGCACGACCGATTTGGCGATGTGGGCCCCGTGACGAACGATGGCACCCGGCACCGAGCGGAAGCCGGCGTTCTGGTAGTCGGTGGTGGTCCAGTCACCGAACTTGTTCGGCACCTTGTCAAAGAATGGGCCGATGCCCGGAGCCGGGCTGTTCATGCCACGATCGCCCGCACGCATGATGATGTTGTCGTTCAGGCGGAAGCCGAGCAGCACGGCCTTCTTCAGCCACTGATGAGTCGTCCAGACACCGTCCCCGCTGCGAGTGGCGACGCGGGCCTCGCCGGAATCCAGCAGGGCCAGGGCCTGTTCGACGGCCTCGCGCACCTCGCCCTGGGTCGAAGGCGTGATGTCGGCGCGCGCCTCCCAGGCGGCTTCGACCACGGATTCGAGTTGAGCCAGATCGGTCATGAAGGGTCTCCGTCAAGAATGGCGGTGGTCAGGAAAGGGCTGAGAGCGGCCGCCCGGTGATCGATATAGTCCCCCTCGGCCACAAAGGCCTTGGGACCCACCAGGACGGTGGTCATGCCCAGGGTCTTGGCCGGGGCCAGGTTCTTGGGCGTGTCCTCGAAGAAGCAGGCCGTGGCCGGATCGACGCTGAACCGGTCCAGCATACGGGCAAAGGTGCGCGGGTCCGGCTTGGGGATCAGATCGGCGTCTTCCAGGGCAAAGACGCCGTCGAACAGGTCGCTCAGCTCCAGCCGCTCCAGCACACGCCGGGCATGGGCGCTCGACCCATTGGTGAAGATAAACCGCGGTCCCTTGAGACGCTCCAGACCCAGGCGCAGGCCGGTGTCCGGTGCCAGGCAGTCCAGCGGCACGTCATGAACCTCGGCCAGGAAGTCGTGGGGGTCGATCTGGTAGTGCAGCATCAGACCGGCCAGCGAGGTGCCATAGTCGTTCAGATAGGTCTTCTGGACCGTCAGGGCCTCGGCCGCCTCCAGTCCCGAGGTGCGCACGAAATAGGCATTGATGCGCTGTTCCACCTGATTCAGGAACCGCGTCTCGGCCGGGTACAGGGTATTGTCCAGATCAAAGACCCAGGAGCGGACAGGGCGAAGATCAGCCCCGATCTCGGTCGGGGCCGCTTCGTCGACGGCGCGCCTGGCGTCCGTCACTTGGCCTTGACCAGGGTGCCTGCGCCGAACTCGGTGAACAGCTCGACCAGCATGGCGTGGGGGCGACGACCATCCAGAATGACCACGGCCTCGACGCCGGCGCGGACAGCGGCCATGGCGGTTTCCAGCTTGGGGATCATGCCGCCGGTGGCGATACCGTCGTCGATCAGCTTCTGGGCCTCTTCCAGGGTCATCTGGCGGATGATCTCGCCGTCGGCACCCTTGACCCCGGCCACGTCGGTCAGCAGCAACATGCGCTTGGCGTTCAGCGAACCGGCGATGGCCCCGGCCACGGTGTCGGCGTTGACGTTATAGGTCTGGCCATCCTCGGCCACGCCGATCGGGGCGATGACCGGGACCCAGTCCTCGGTCTCCGAGGCGATCAGCCCCTTGATCAGCTTGGGATCAACCCTGGTCGGCTCGCCGACGAAGCCCAGGTCGACCTCGTGCTCGATCATGCTGTCCGGGTCGCGCTTGGTGCGGCGGGTCTTCTCGACCGTCAGCAGGCCGGCGTCCTTGCCCGACAGGCCCACGCCACGGACATCGGCCTGCTTGCCGGCGACCGTGATCCAGTGGGCGATCTCCTTGTTGACCGCGCCGGACAGGACCATCTCGGCCACCGACATGGTGTCCTTGTCCGTCACGCGCAGGCCGTCGACGAAGGCAGACTTGACCCCCGCCTTGTCCAGCATGGCGCTGATCTGCGGGCCGCCGCCGTGGACCACCACCGGGTTGACGCCCATCAGCTTGAGAAGAACGACGTCTGCCGCGAACTGCTTGGCCACGGTGCTCTCGCCCATGGCGTGGCCGCCGTATTTGATGACCACAGTCTCCCGGTCATAGACCTGGATATAGGGCAGGGCCTCGGCGAGGGTTTTCGCCGTCTCCCAGCTGCGCTCTTCGGATTGCCGTTCAGTCTCTTGCATGATGGCCGCTCGATAGCCTTCAAGACCGCGCGAGTCACGGCGAAACCGAGGCCTGAAAGTGGTATTTGATCGCCTATGGGCCTAGATCGGAGCGTCACTGAAAAGCGCACCGACCGTGTTGAAGCTGTGGCGAATTCTATCCAGGCTTTCCTGCCCAGCCGTTTCATCGACTGTGCGGCCGATGCGGCTCAGGATCTCAAATGTTTCGCCAACCATGGCGGGCACAGTCTCAACCGTGGTCTGTCGTCTCAGATCTGGCGAAAGAAAATCGTCTAGCCGGATCAACGACGCCTCATCCAGATCCAGATTGATGCCCAGGGCCGAGGCAATCCGGGGTGCCTGGCCGCGGCAGTCTGCCAGATATTCGGTCCACGGCAGGATCAAACGGGGCAGATCGCGGCTGGTGTATTCAGCGTCAAGAACGTGCCTCAGCCAGAGGCGCAGGGCATGGCTGCGGCTCATCTTGTTGCGGCTCATAAGGGAGGCTGCAACCTCTGCCGGTGCCCGCAGAGGACTGATACAGACAACGCGGTATCCCATGCCTTCCAGCACGTCCCGCCAGAAGGGCAGGAATCGGCAGATGCGAGGGTCCTTCAGCACGATCAGTTCGGCATCCCCGAATTCTTCGCGGACCCGAATCTGGGCTTCCGCAACGAAGGGGGCCGCTGCATCGCCCTGCGCTGGCCAATCAAAAGCGCGCCAGTCGTGCCAAGATGATGACCCCTGGGCCAACAACCTGTCGTTGAACGCTGTCAGGACCTCACTTTCCCAGAAGCCTTTGGGATTATCTTCGGCTGGCCTCATTAAAGTGCGCGGAGCACAGGCCCCCAGAACGGCTAAACTGCCCGCGACGGATGAGGTTCCGCTGCGATGCATGCCTAGTACGATAACGGCGGTAGGTGAATTGTGCATTGAGCTCACGAAATGCGCACATATGGCGGAAATGAAAAGATTTCTGGTCTTCGCAGAATGGCACCTGGGGGTTAGGTAGGCATCATGAATTTATATCCCGTGATCATGTGTGGAGGAGCGGGGACCCGCCTGTGGCCCTCCTCTCGCCCTGCTCGCCCGAAGCAGTTCATACCTCTGGCCGGAAACCGGTCACTCTTTCAAGAGACGGTTGAGCGCGTGGCTCCTTTGGCGGGAGACGCGGGCAAGCTGGTCATTGTGGCGGGGATCGTTCACCGGCCATGGCTTCTGGACCAGCTTTCCGAGTTGGACATGAATGACAATGTCCAGATTCTTCTGGAGCCAGAGGCACGGGATTCAGCGGCTGCCATGGCTGCTGCGGCGCTCTGGACCGCGCGGCACGACCCCGCAGGGGTCAATGTATTTGTCGCCTCGGATCATCATATTCCTGACCATGAGGCTTTCCAGAAGGCCGCGCTGCGGGCTGCCGAGGCTGCCGCCTCGGGGCGTATCGTCACTCTGGGTGTCAAGCCGACAGAGCCGTCAACGGCCTATGGTTATATCAGTCCCGAAGCGTCGGGCCTGTCTGCCGTTCGGGCCTTTCGCGAAAAGCCCGACGCACGAAGCGCTGCGGAATATATAGAGGCTGGCTATCTCTGGAACAGCGGCAATTTCATCGTCGCAGCCAGGACATTGATCGAGGAAATGCAAGCGCGGGCCCCGGCGGTCGAGGCGGCCGCCCGTCAGAGCCTGGCCGCCTCGACCAACTCGGTTCAGGTCCTGAGCGATGCCTTCCGCAACGCGCCCAAGATTTCGGTCGACTATGCCGTGATGGAAAAGACCCAGAAGGCTTCGGTCCTTGCGGTCGATTTCGCCTGGTCTGATCTGGGGGCCTGGGACGCCATTGCAGCGACCGGCGAGGGTGAGTTCGGCCAGCACATTCTCGAAGATTCTGACGGGTGCCTGATTCGAGCCCCGGAAGGTGTCCTTGTGGGCGTGCTGGGTGTCTCCGACCTGGCTGTTATCGCGGAACGAGATGCCATCCTGGTCTGTGACTTGAAGCGGGCACAGGACGTCAAGAAGTTGGTCGAGCGGGTTCGCACCGGCTATCCCCAGCACCTTGATTTTGAACGTCCTCGGCCTGAGGATCTGAGACAGGGCAGTCGCCGTTTTGCGGACTGGTTGCGGTGCGCGGCTCTGCCCCTGTGGTCCAGTCTCGGGCAAAATTCTCACGGGGCCTTTGCCGAGATGATAAGCGCCGAGTGCCGCCCTGTCGCTTCATCGCGCCGGGCCAGGGTGCAGGCGCGTCAGATATGGACCTATGCAGAGGCGGGTCGTCTGGGCTGGGAAGGGCCATGGCGTCGGGTGGTGGAAAGCGGAATCGCGCGCCTTCGCGAAGATTACCTGCGAAAGGATGGTCTGTGCCGTACGCTCCTTGCGGCTGACGGATCGCCACTTGATGAGACGGCCATGGTTTACGACCAGGCCTTTGTCATGCTGGCGCTTCAATCGGCGCGGAAGATTGTTCGCGAACCGGCAGAGCTTGAAGCCATGGCTGTGACGATTCGTTCGGCCCTCCTGGAAAATGAGCTGCCTCAAGGCGGCTTCCGTGAAGGGGGGGACCAGCCTTTCCAGGCGAACTGCCACATGCACCTTTTGGAAGCCTGTCTTGCCTGGGAAGAGGGCGGGGGAGACGCCGTATGGGGCGAATTGGCGGATCGCATCGTGAAGCTGGCTCTGACCGCCTTCATCGACCCCGTGAAAGGTTGTCTGCGGGAATTCTTCACCGAGGACTGGAAACCCGCCAAGGGCGAAGACGGCCGTCTGGTTGAACCCGGTCACCAGTTCGAGTGGGCCTGGCTTCTGGCCCGCTATGGTCTTCGCCGCCAAGAGGCTCAGACGATTGATGTGGCGCGTCGGCTGTATGATTTCGGTCTGCGTGGCGTAGGCGAGCGCAGCAGTGTGGCCTTTGATGCCATGGGGGACGACGGTCGGATTCGCGGCCAGAGAGCGCGTCTTTGGCCGCAGACCGAATGGCTGAAGGCGGCCCTGTTCCTGGCAGGTCAGGTTACCGACGGGCAGCAGCGCAAATACATGGATGACGCGGCTCAGGCCCTGAGAGCCATCTGGCTCTATCTGTTGCCTCAGGGCATCTGGCGCGACAAACGGCTGGTCTCGGGCCGATTCATTGATGAAGCCGCCCCGGCCAGCAGCTTCTATCACATCATGGGTGCCTTCGCGCAACTGGCTCAGACCGAATCGGAACATCTGGGCCTTGATGACAGGGCCCTGAGCCTTCACTGATCGCGGTTGTCATCACCATCCAATAAAATGGGGCGGATCCTTGATCCGCCCCATTTACGTATCAGGATCTTTTGCGAGCCAGTGCTGGCAGCTCGCGCATGGTCAGGGCTTCGGTGAAGTTGGCTCGTGAGACCAGGTCGTCCGCAGCGCACATCATGAAGCCGATGATGCCAATGCCGGTTACGCGGGTGTCGACCCCATCGGTATAATCAGCGAAATTCTGCGATCGATCGCTGCGGAACGACACCTGCAAAGCGCCGCTTTCATAAGCTTCCTCGCTGATGTCCAAAGCCACCCAGCGGGTTTCTCCCTGGTTCAGGTGAAGCTTGCGTTCGACCATGCCCCCGATTCGAATTTCCACCTCCGCAGCCTGACGCTGAAGTCCCAGAAGGCCAAGGTAAAGGCGCTGATCACCCCGATTGGGCTCGAGATGGAATTGCAGGGCTCCACCCCTGGGCTTCGTCCAGCTGCCCCAGTCATCCGGGAACCACCAGCCATCGCCGGTGCGGAAGATTTCGGGGGTGCGCATGTTCGGATAGATGGCGGCATCCGCCACATCACGAAGCCAGTAGTAACGGCCCATATCCGGGACAGCGCGAACGCTCATCGCCTCATTGGCTTCGCCTTCGGGGAACCAGCGCTTGATCGTTTCGGCGATCTCGACCCCCAGTTCGCGCCAGGGACGCGGCTGGAAGTTGGAGACGATATTGTCCTGACGCTGTTTGCGGTACGAGGCGTCAAACATCAGCTGTTCGAGCTTGGCCACCAGTCCGTCCTGGTCGCCGAGCTTGAAATAGTCGGCGAACTCGCCGCCCGCTTCAGGCAGGGATGAGGAGTCGGACAACAGGGCAGGCTTGCCGTAGCAGAGCGATTCCGTCACCGGCAGGCCCCAGCCTTCATAGGAGCTGGGATAGAGGGTGAAGGCGCAGCCCTTGTAAAGGTTGGCCAGGTCGGGGTCCGAAACGCCCGAGACCATCATGATCCGCGACTGCAACTCGGCGCTATTGTCCAGCATGGCAAAGACTTCGTCATTCAGCCAGCCGCGGTTGCCGACACAGACCAGCTTCAGGGTTCTGTCGGCTCCATACTTGCGGATCAGTTCCAGCCAGGCCTTGAAGGCAGCCATGTGGTTCTTGCGCGACTCGATCGTCGAGACGAACAGGACATAGCTGCTTTCACGCAGGCCGTAGCGTTTCATGGTTTCGGCCATCGGCACTTCCGACAGCGGCTTGCGGAAGTCGGCGTTCAGGCGAATGACCTGGACCTGTTCCTCCTTGACCTCATAACCCAGGGTCTTGCCAACCGCGATCAGGTCATCACGTGACGCCTTGGAGTTGGTCAGGAAATGGTCGGCGTGGGCATAGACGCCCAGAGCCCAACTGATGAAATCCTTGGTCAGGCGCTGGACGCAGTGCTCGGGTGTCATGACCGGGATCATGTCGTGCACGAACGGAATGTAGTGGATGCCCGAGGTTTCCTTGGCCGCGCGGACCTGCAGGAAGTAGTTCTGCAGCCACCACGAGGTGCCCAGGTTGATCAGATAGGCCCCCTGGCGGAACTTGATGGTCCGCCCGATATCCAGGGCGTCCTTCATGGCCTTGACCGTCTCGGTCCACCGCAGCTCGGTGCGATCGCCGGACAAAAGGGCCAGTTCGCACAGTTTCAGGAACAGCGGCAGGGGCACGGTGACCCAGGCATCGCGTTGACGCGAGAAGGAACAGACCTCGACCGCGACGCCATCGACGGGATCCAGCAGCAGGGCCGTGATGACTTCGATCTGGACGCGTTGAATACCGGTCGGCAGGCGGGCGTTGTCGAAGTATCCCATCAGGTCCGAAACGTCGAAGACGACGTGGGCGCTGGCTTCAAGCCTGGACTTGGCGATGTCCTGCTCGGTTTCCGACAGCTGACGAGCCGCAGCAAGGCCAGCGCTGAGGGCACCCAGAAGCGCCTGCCTGTCTTCTCCCTCGCCCGTATCCGACCCGAGGTTGGCCAGACGGCGCTCCAGTTGGTCAGCCAGTTGGGCAAGGCTCAGATTGGGCAGGGCCGTCGACGTCGACTGGCCACCTTCAAGGGCATCAAACAGTCGCTCATTGTCGGTTGTGACGCCCCTGGCAATGAGGGTGCGCGCTTCCTGGACCGCGGGGCTCAGGGCAGGATCAAGCTCTACAGCCTTGATATAGGCATTGGCTGCCTCCTCAAGCTTGCCACGCAGCTTCAGCAGGTGGCCCATCTGCAGATGGGTGTCTGCGACGTCCGGAGCCAGGGCGAGTGCCCTGTCATAGGCCTGGCCCGCCTCCTCGAACTTCCCCTGTTCCTTCAGGGCGTGGCCGTACTGAACCCAGATACCGTCCAGATTCGGGTTGAGTTCCAAGGCCTTGGCGTAATGCCGTTCCGCTTCCCCCCAGTTGCGAGCATCCCGCGCGGCGTCCGCAGTGTTAATGGCCCCCTTGGGACTGTTTGACGATCTTGTCTGCAAGAGGTTTTTCTTCATCATAGTGGTGTGCTGCTTATAGTCTTGTGGTGGCGACGATGAATTATTTCGGCTTTCTGATCCACCACTTCGGGTGTTCTACTTGGAACTCAAGGTGCATTTCTTCGGCAAAGTGAACCACGGCTCGCGCAATGCCGGGCCACACGAAATTGTCGCCCACCAGCACGCCACCCGGCTGCAGCAAGTCCCAGTAGTCCTTCATATCACTCAGGCAGGACGCGTAGTCATTACCAGCGTCCAGATGGATGACATCGGCGCGGATGCCGCAACGCTTCAGGATTAGATAGGCATTGTGTGAAGTCTGTGTGATCGGCAGGACCCGGGACTTCAGATCCTTCAAAACCATGTTGGATAGGAAGGTTTCATAAACCTGGGGCCGACCATGGACAAAACGAAGGTCAGGGAACACGTCCTGTCGCCTGGTGTCCCAGTGTTGGGGGCTACCCAGGAAGGAATCGATAGCGATGACAATGCCGTCCTCGCGGACATGATTCTGGGCCGAAGCCAGCGTGACGGTGGATTGACCCTTCCAGACCCCTACATCGATAATGACTTCGGGCGCGCCCTGTTGGCCAAAACGCTGCAGGACGGGATGATTTCCATTCCAGCCTTGGAGGTCTGGCTCTGACAAAATCGGCTCAAACCCTTCATAGGGGCTGGATCCAAGCACCTTTTCGATCAGGTTCCTGAAGTGATCGGCACCGCGCACGCGCAACTGGCGGCGCTGGGCGCGAAGCAGGTTGTCGATCATGTGGCCTGAAGGCGGATTGATGCTGGTCGCCCGTTCCAGCATTTCGGTACGGCCAAAGCCTTCCTTCTCATAGAATTCCTGGTTGGAATGTAAGCCCACGGCACCGATGTTCTTCCCGAAGCAGGCAAAGGTGTTGAGCTTGACCGTGCCGAGAACCAGCGAGGCTACATCCTTGGCAGCATCCTGGGACGTACCTGGGCTGGAATACCCCAGGCTGTTGAAATATTTCTGGATTGTCGCGTGGTCCCGGGCTGCATAGGGGCGCTGGCGCACGATATCCAGATACTTGTCGATGATGGGCTTCTGTCGCAGCCATTGACGGCGGGTCAGGGCAAAGCCCCATTTGTGCCCCATCGGAATGGTGTCGCCGGAGCGGGTTTCCTGATCGGCCAGCGGTGCCTTGTAGTTGCCGTAGGCCGAGACATAGGCGATCCGCTCATCGTCCAGCGCATACCTGACCATCTGGCTCAGCGTGTCGATGTAATGTTCGTTCAGAACCAGGTCGTCTTCAAAAAAGAAGGCGTAATCGGATTTCAGCGTATCGAAGAATAAGGTTTCTGCCCGCTCGAAGTTGAGGGCAACGCCAAGGTTCTTTTCCGAGTAATGAACCGTGCCGCTGGGAAAGATGGTTTTGAAAACCGCGACGCATTCTTCCTGCAGCGTGTTGTCAGACCCGGCTGGCGCGCCGTCCTGAAACAGATGAACCGAGCTGGGGTCCACCTTTTGGGTCTGTCCATTCAGGCTCTCCAGTACCTTCTCAAGCAACTGGGGGCGATTGAA
Organism: Brevundimonas sp. UBA7635; assembly: GCA_002483865.1. Taxonomy (GTDB): domain Bacteria; phylum Pseudomonadota; class Alphaproteobacteria; order Caulobacterales; family Caulobacteraceae; genus Brevundimonas. The sequence continues at coordinate 18,617 of DLIT01000184.1, read as the reverse complement.
GGACATTACGGCAATAGGAGAAGACATGGACAGTTCACCAAAGAATGAGGCTTTTGGTTCAAGGGGGGAGGGCCAGTCATACTGGCTTCCAAACGGAAATGGGCTGCCCTAAAAAGCTGCACCATATGCGCCGGGTGAAGAGCTAAGGGGCCGAGTTGACAGAATACGATCGCAGTGCGTCAGCGGAAGATGTCGCTTGGGTTTATACACTGGTGCTCGGGCGCCCCCCTGAAACCGAGGCGCGGCTGACTCAGTTGCAAAACAGGCCCCTCCGAAAGCTCATAACGGATTTTTTCCGCTCTGGCGAGTTTACGAACAACGTCATACTGCCCCTGACGGAAGGAAGGCGGCCTCACGAGCGAAGAGGCAATCTTCCCGACGGGGTTGGATCATGGGCGAGCAGTTCCTGTGCCATGGCCGCCGAGCTTCGTCCGGTTATTGCCCAGGCCTCGACCTGGGCTGAGCTGTATCACGCCTTGTTCAATTGTGAGGTTTTTCTGGCCGAATACGACCTGCAAGGTCGGCTTTTTGACCGCGAGGCTCTGGACGTCCTGCGCCTGATGGTTGAGGCACCCGAGCGATATCGACGCCTGGGCGAGGTTGATGAAGTCGCGCCGGGGGGCGTGCGGGGATGGTCGGTGGATCCGGCTGAGCCGGATCGGCCCGGTGCGGTCGAGCTGTGGCTTGACGGGGACTTTGTGGCCGCGGCCCCGGTGGACCGGTTTCGACGCGATCTCCAGGACCGTTTTGGCGGGGCCGGAAATGTCGGCTTCTTCATCGAATACCCCGGCGGCTGGCCGACCGGACGCCCCTATAGGCTGGAGCTGAAGGACCAGGCCAGCGGGCGTCTGCTCAAGCGGCTGGACCGTGAGGGCGAGGCGCAGCGTCCGGACCTGGCCAGCGGCCTGAAGACGGACCTGGCCACGGCGCGCCGCCTGCTGAACAGCATCGAGCAGCGTCTGCGCGATGAAGAGCGCCACAGCGGT
>DLIT01000184.1:0-17503 GCA_002483865.1 Brevundimonas sp. UBA7635 | reverse complement strand
GGCCGGGACGCTGCAGGCACCCGCCTGCATCGTCGTCGTGGATGTGGCGGGGGGCAGCCATCTCCAGCTGGACCTGGCCCTGCGCCAGGTCGGCGAGCAGGCGGCGGCGCGTGGCGACACGGTGGCTGTGCTCAATGCCACGGCCGAGCAGCAGGCCTGGGTGCAGGAAATCGATACCCGCCTGGCATGGGCCGGCCATTCGCGCCTGAGGCCGCAGGGCGACAGCCTGTTTGCCGGCAGCCTGGCTCAGGTCGTCGCCCCGCTGGCCGGGGACCAGGTGGTGGTGTTCGCACCCGCGACCGGCTTTGTGGCGGACCAGGGACTGGACGCCTTGCTGGCGGGCTTCACGGACAGCCGGGTCAAGGCGGTCTTTGCCGATGATGATGCCCTGGAGACGGGCGAGGGCATGGCCGCCTCCGCGACCCATGTGACCCCGCGTCTGAAGCCGGCCTTTGATCCCGATCTCTTCGTGCAGACGCCCTACCTGGGTGACTTCATGGCGGTTCGCGCCGAGCTTTTGCACCAGGGCGAGCCTGATGCCCTGGCCTGTTTCTTGGCCGGTGCCCTGGCACCCCAGGCGGCGGTGCTGGGCGGTGCCCTGTCGAGCGACCAGGTGGCCCACGTCGGCCGGGTCCTGTTCACCCGCTTCTGGCAGGAGGAAACGCCTGATCCGGCACCGGCCTGGGCGGCGCTGGTGCAAGCAACCCTGGGCGAGGCCTCTGACCTGAAGGTCGAGCCGTTCGAGGACATCCTGGGCGTCGACCTGAAAGGGGTCGTCAGGATTGCGGCCCGTGCCGAGGGCACGGCGGCGATCATCATTCCGACCCGCAACGGCCTGGACCTGCTCAAGCCCTGCGTGGAAAGCATCCGTCGATCCCTGGCTCACAACCGGGTCGAAACCCAGATCATCATCATCAACCATGAGAGCGATGATCCCGCCACCCTGGCCTATATCGAGGCGCAGAAGGCCCAGGCCGATACACGCGTCATCGACTACGAAGGGACTTTCAACTGGGCCCTGATGAACAATCTGGCGGCCGGTCAGACCCAGGCGGACGTCCTGGTCTTCCTGAACAACGACACCCTCATTATCAGCAAGGACTGGCTGGACCGGCTGTGCGGCCAGGCTCGTCGTCCTGAGGTCGGGGTGGTCGGGGCGCGCCTGCTCTATCAGAACGGCTGCATCCAGCATGCGGGCTTTGTCTGGCGCGATGGCAACCCCGGCTTCCTGATCCATGACGGCGTCGGTGCCCTGGGCCGTGACGGCGGCTACCTGGGGCGTCATGCCCTGACCCATGCCTGCGTGGCGGTAACCGGGGCCTGCATGGCGGTGGCCAGCGAGACCTTCAGGGCGCTTGGGGGTTTTGACGCGGCCCATTTCCCGGTCGAGGGAAATGACGTCGACCTGTGCCTGCGCGCCTGGGACAGGGGCTTGCGTGTGCTCTATGAGCCGGGCGCGACCCTGTATCATCTGGAATCCATCAGTCGGGGCTTCAGTCGAGAGGGCGAGAAGCTGAAGATCGCCCAAAGAGCAAATGCGGTCCTGACCGAACGCTGGGGCCATGAAGGCCGCGTGGATCCCTGGTTCAATACCCACTTCTCGCGCGAAGGCACCCCGTTCGAAAAACTGAGGCCTCCGCGCTGATGACCGAGGGCGCGCGCATCCTGATTACCGGAGCTGGTGGTCAACTGGGGCGGGCTCTTGCTCGGGCCGTGTGGCCGGAGGGGATGGAGGTCATGGCCCTGTCGCGTGCCCAGCTGGACATTACAAAGGCCGCAGAGGTGGCGGCGGCGATCGAGGATCTGGGGCCTGACCTCATCATCAACGCCGCTGCCTATACCGACGTGACCAGTGCCGAGATCAATCCAGCCGACGCCTTTCGGGTAAACTGCATGGGTGCCCTTAATCTGGCCGAAGCGGCCAGCCGCCGGGGCGTAGGCCTCATCCACATCTCAACCGATTTCGTCTTCAGCGGTCCTGGCCCCCATCCCGAGACAGCGGTACCCAATCCCGTGAATCGTTATGGGGCCAGCAAGCTGGCGGGTGAACTGGCTGTAATCGCTCTTTGTCCCGCAGCGGTGGTCGTGCGCACGGCGTGGGTGTTCGATGAGGAGGGGCCAAACTTCGTCACCCGTATCCTGGCCCAGAGTGCGGCGGCCGCGCTGAATGTGGTCTGCGATGAGGTGGGCAGTCCCACCTCTGCCCGGGACCTGGCCGAGGGGCTGATCGTGCTTGCGGACCATCTTGTGGCAGGCAGGCCGGTGCCGCACCGGATCTTCCACCTGGTCAATGAGGGGCAGGCCAGTCGTCTGGATATGGCCCAGGCTATCTTGGATCACCGGGCCGGACGAGGCAGGTCAGTCCCGTCCCTGGTGCCGGTTTCGTCTGGCGACCTGAACCTGGCCGTAAGGCGGCCGGACGACAGTCGCCTGGCTTCCGAACGCCTTCAGGCTCTGACGGGCTGGCACCCCCGACCGTGGCGGGAAGCCCTGGATGAGGTTCTGGATGCGCTGGCAGACAGGGAGGACACCTGATGAAGGGCATCATTCTGGCAGGCGGCACCGGCTCACGGCTGCATCCGATGACTCTTGCGGTATCGAAACAACTGATGCCGGTCTATGACAAGCCGTTGATCTATTATCCCCTGACGACCCTGATGCTGGCGGGGATTCGCGACATCCTGTTGATCACTACCCCCCACGATGCTCCGGCTTTTCGCAGGCAATTGGGTGATGGCAGCCAGTGGGGGATTGCCCTTACCTATGCCGAGCAACCGCGTCCCGAAGGTCTGGCCCAGGCCTATGTCATCGGCGCTGACTTCGTGGGGTACCAGCCCTCGGCCCTGATCCTAGGCGACAACCTGTTTCATGGCCATGGCACCGTGGACATGATCCAGCGGGCCTTTGCGCGGCCGGGTGGTGCCACTGTCTTTGCCGCCCACGTCCAGGACGCCCAGCGATATGGCGTGGTGGAATTCGATGAGGCTGGCCGGGCCCTCTCCCTTGAGGAAAAGCCCGAGCGACCCCGTTCCAGTTGGGCGGTGACGGGACTCTATATCTACGATGCCCAAGCCGCAGGATTGGCCAGGGGTCTTGTCCCCTCTGCGCGAGGCGAACTGGAGATCACGGACCTGAACCGCGCCTATCTTCAGCGAGGACAGCTGTCGGTCGAGCGACTTCCCTCCGACTATGTCTGGCTGGACACGGGCACGCCGGACAGTCTGGTCGATGCAGCCCAGTATGTGCGCACGGTCGAGCAGCGTCAGGGTCTCAAGATCGCCTGTCCTGAGGAGATCGCCCTGAACCGGGGCTGGATCGACAAGGATCAGTTGAGGCGGCTGGCCTCGGCCTGCGGCTCATCATCCTATGGCCGATATCTGCGACACTTGGTCTGATTTGAAGAATCCTAGACCGGTGTGCCCCGGTAGCGGATGGCCAGGGGGACGGTCAGGGTCATCTCGTGCGAAATGCCATGTTCCCACAGGCCGTCTTCGCCCCAGCAGTCTCCATGATCGGCGCACATCACTATGGTGGCTCCCCGGAACGTCTGGATCAGATCGGCCAGATGCCCATCGACATATTCGATGCAGGCAATCTGGCGCTCCCGACATTCGGCCGAGCGATCCTCGGTCTGAAACGGCTTGCAGGGATTGTCGTCACGGGACCATGGCGCGCCCTCGAAATGATAGGGCACATGGGTCTCGCCGACATTGACGAAGACGAAGGCGGGCTGATCGTCCAGGTCTGAGATCTGCGCCTGGATCCATTCAACCTGGCGTGCCACCCCCTCGTGCCCGGCGAAGTAGAAGCGGTCGAAGCCTTGCCGCAGGGTCTGCGAAACAGAAGTAGCAGGATCGAACCACCCCATGGCGGCGGTGCCTATGGTCCGATGGCCTGCGTTCCTGAAGCCTTCGATGATATTGTGGCCCGATAGCAAGAAGCCTGGCTGGGCCAGTCCGGGATGTCCGGCATAATTCAGCCGGAACAGTCGACCGTATTTGGGATTGATCATGGCCGTCTGCTCTTCGGCTACCCCGGGCGTGAAGCCAACGAACATGGCAGCGTGTGAGCCGTAGGTGAAATGCGACGGTGACTTGGCTTGTCGCACCGGAGCAACACTTTTCAAGGCGCTCGCCGCTGCCTGAACGAAAGAATCGTACCGGCAGGAATCCAGCGAGAGAAACAAGACACTGTCGGAATGCATCGGGAAATCGTGATTGCTCGGTTGATCGAGCCTTGGCCCTTGAACCAGGCGGCTATGGAAAACAAGAGCCGACACAGAAACCAGACCGAAAAACCACCACTCAAGGCTAATGTATAAGGTTAAGCTTAGACAATATGGCCAAATTGGCCAAAGGTAATCATTGTTATACCATTTTCATTATGATATCAATGAAATCAACTTTTAAGCTTCACAATATAGAGCGCAGTTTCGCAACGAATATTATACGATTTATATCGTCGATATCACTCTTGACTGGCAAATATCGTCGAGATAGAAGCTCAGATGCCGTGGACGCAGTGCCGCCTCAGTGGGGTTGGAATTGTGGCCGAAAGGCGTTCGTTCGTTGGCTACGTCCACATCACGCTCTTCTCTTGGGGAACCAGTCCTAAATGACTAAGAACCTTCTTCTCTCTGCTGCTGCGCTCGGCGTACTGGCATTCGCTGGTTCGGCTGCTGCCGGCCAAATCACCTCGGCATCCATCTCGAACCAGCCCCTGGCGGTCGCTGCCGACGGTACCGTCACGCCTTATGCTGTGGCCTCGGAAGTTGTCTTCCCGTCGGGCGGTCTGTCGGTTGACGCTGCCACGACCTCGGTCACGACCGAGCTCACCAGCAATGTGTCGCTGGGCGGCGGTTCGAGCCTGACCCTGATCGTCAGCTACGACCTGACCGGCAATGCGCAGTTCGGCTCGATCAACTTCGCCGATCTGGAAGCTTATGACGACACTGCTACGCTGGTTCCCATCAGCTCGGGTGCCGCTTCTCTGTCGAACGGCGGCAAGACCGCGACCTTCATCGTCTCCTACAACCTGGCGACGGCGACTGAAATCGAGTCCTTCACGCTGGACAACATCGATCTGGACGTTCTGGGTACGGGCGACGTCTCCATCGCCAGCTCGGTCCGCATGGTTGTCGGTGCTACCGAAACCACGCTGGACACGACCTCGGCTCAAAAGCTGGTGACCTTCAAGTCGGCCTTCGTCGCTCCGACGGCTCAAGCCGGTACGGCCGTTGCCGCCCTGCCGTCCTTCGTCAACTTCGAAGTGAAAGGCGTTCCGGGTGCCGCCTTCTACGCCACCCCGACCAACGTCTTCTCGGAAGCTCTGAACCTGACCCTGGCTACCGGCGTCTTTTCTAACCTCCAGGCTGGCGCGCTGTCGCTGGACGCCATGATCGACACGGCCACCGTCACGGTGACCGGTAAGCAGGTTCAGGCCTTTGACGCTGAGTTCGGCAACATTGTGGTGGACGCTGACGGCGAAATCGAGCTGGAAGGTGCCACCGAACTGGCTCTGCTGACCTCTGGTCGTCTGGACCTGCAAGCGGATGGCACCACGCCGATCGAGGCTGGTACCTACCGCGTCCAGGTTGAGTTCAAACCGGAAACCGGTTTCCAAAACCTGCCGACCTATGACATCGCCCTGGCCAACATCGAGCTGGCCGGCACCAACTTCATCGCTCCGTGGTTCGCTCTGAACAACGGCACGGCGAACTCGACCCTGCGTCTGGCCAACAACGGCTCGACCACCCTGGGTCCGGTTGTCATCAGCCTGAAGGCCAACAACGGTTCGGCCGCCCCGACCGGCACCTACACGATCGAAGAGATCGAAGGTGGCAAGTTCGTCTCGGTGACCGGCACGGTTCTGAAGAATGCCTTCGGCACCAATGCTGCCAATGGCGACCTGCTGGTCACCATCCACAGCGATGACGCTGATGTCTCGGCCAAGGTCCGCACCACGCAGTCCACCGGCCAGATCTACGAGAACTCGCTGGGCCGCAGCTCGCAAACCCTGGTCGACTAATCGATCTGGTCAGGTTTACACCTGAACGGGGAAGGGAGGGCTTCGGCCCTCCCTTTTCTTTTGACCGGTCCTGTTTGGTGGTGGGTGCCGGGTGGCGGGCAACGGCTGTGGACGCCCCGCTTGTCAGCCTCTAGAGCTTTGTTGTTATGCAGAGCGCCCTGTCCATGAACCCTGATATTTCCCGCGACGGCCCCGTCCAGCCTGCACCCTACCGACGCCTGGGCGATGTCCTGGTCGAACGCGGGCTGGTCAGGTCCGAGGATGTTTCTAACGCCCTGGCGCTTCAGGCTCAGAATGGCGCCTTGATCGGCCTCAATCTCGTGCGGCTGGGAGCTCTGTCCGAGACCCAGCTGCTCGAAGTCCTGTCCGAACAATTGGGCCTGCCAATTCTGCTGCCCGAAGATGCGCCGGCCCCCGAACTCATCTCTGCCTTTCTCGATGAGATTGGCTCGCCCATGGCCTGGTGGGCGGACCGCGAAGCCCTGGCCTGGCGCATAACCGATCCCGACACCGGCTCGTCGCAGATCTATTGCGCGGCCATCCAGCCGCTCGACCCGGCACTGGCAGAGCGCCTGCGTCAGGCCATTTCGACTCCGGTACATTTCCATCTGGCCTCGCGCTCGCTGCTCGAGGCCCTCATCGAGGACCTTATCCGGGGGCAGGGCCCCAGTCTGGAGCTCGCCTCGACCGCTGGCGGCAATGACGCTGCACGTCTGCGCGAACTGGCCCAGGAAGCCCCGACGATTGACTTCGTCAACGCCATCTTTGCCGAGGCCCTGACCCGCCGCGCCTCGGACGTCCATGTCGAGCCCTATGAGGACCGTTTTCTGGTGCGGATGCGCATTGACGGTGTCCTGACCACCGCCCGCAGCGCGCCGCGCGCCAACTTCGACGCCGTCTGCTCGCGCATCAAGCTGCTGAGCGGCATGGACATCGGCGAGCGTCGTCTGCCGCAGGATGGCCGCCAGTCGATTCGCGTCTCGGGCCAGGAAATCGACTTGCGCGTCTCCAGCCTGCCCTGTTCGTGGGGCGAATCCATCGTCCTACGCCTTCTGGGCAAGACCAGCCGTCTGCCCCTGCTGTCCGAACTGGGGGTCAGTCCGCGTCAGGAAGAAGGCTTCCTGCGCCTGGCCGAGCACCCCAACGGGGTCTTCCTGATCACCGGCCCGACCGGCTCGGGCAAGACAACCACCATCTATCGCCTGCTGACACACCTGAATGACGGCGAGCGCAAGATCATCACCGTCGAGGATCCGGTCGAACTGGACCTGCCCGGCGTCATCCAGGTGCGGGTCCGCTCCGAGATCGGCCTGACCTTCGCCGCTGGCCTGCGCTCCATCCTGCGCCAGGACCCGGACGTCATCATGATTGGCGAAATTCGCGATCCTGAGACGGCGCGGATCGCCGTCCAGGCGGCCCTGACCGGCCACATGGTCATTTCGACCGTCCACACCAATACGGCCCTGGCCGCCATTCCGCGTCTGCTGGACCTGGGCATCGAGGACTATCTGCTGGCCGATGTGCTGCGTGGCGTCGCGGGCCAGCGCCTGCTGCGCCGCCTGTGTGACTGCGCCCGGCCCTCCACGCCCTCGGAATGCGCCGTCCACGAACAGGCTATACCACCCCACCTGCGCGATGAGACCGATCAGGAGCCTTCGGCCTGGCGTGAGCCTGTGGGCTGCCCCAAATGTGGTCATAGCGGGTTCCGCGGCCGGGTTGGTGTCTATGAACTGGCCCCCATGTCCCCCAACCTGATTGCGGGCCTGCGCGCCGCCTCGGACGAGGACCAGCTGACGGCACTGGCTCGCCAGGATGGCTTCCTCAGCTTTGGCGATGACGCCCATCTGAAAGCCCGACGTGGCCAGACGGCCCTTAGCGAGGTCTATCGTATTGCCGGGGCCGTTCAGGAATGAGCGAGGCCCTGTCCTTTCAATATGAAGCGGCCGGTCGCGATGGCCGCATAAGCAAGGGTCTGATCAGCGCCGCGGACGAGGCTTCGGCGCTTCGCCGCCTGTCGGCGGATGGGCTGACCGTGATGAAGATCAGGCCAGCCGCGGCACCCAGGGCCGAGGGGCGGGAAAGGGGTCTGCGCCCGGCAGAGCGGGTTCTGGTCCTGCGCCAGATGGCCCTGATGCTTGAAGCGGGAGTGTCCCTGCTGGAGGCACTCGACACCGTGGCGCACGGGATGCAGGCCCGAAAGGGCAAGCGCCAGTTCCAGGCCGCGATCGCCGCCTTGCGTCGCGGTGATTCGCTTGGCCAGGCGTTGGAAGACCATGTTCCTGGCTTTCCTGACTACGTTTATGCAATGGCGCGGGTGGGCGAGGCATCGGGCCGCATCGCCGATGTCCTGAAGGAAGCGGCCGAGCAGATGGCCTATGAAGACCGCCTGCAGCGGGACTTTGCCAATGCCATGACCTATCCAGCCTTCCTCAGCTGCGCGGGGTTCGCAGCCGTGGGCTTTATCTTCACCCAGGTCGTGCCGCGCTTTGCCAATATGGTGGGTGAAGATCGGACCAATGTTCCCGCCATGTCCCGGTGGGTATTGTCAGCGGGCGAGTTTGCCAATGCCAACCTTCCCGTGGTTCTGGGAGCCATGGCCCTGCTGGCGGGGCTGATCGTCCTGATCGTGACCAATGCGGCGATCAAGGAAAGGGCCTATGGACTGGCTCATGGTCTGCCGGTCATCGGGGCCGTGATCCAGGCACGTGAGATCGCCTCCTGGGCGCGTCTGACAGCCTTTGCCCTTAACAACGGCGTGCCCATGCTATCGGCGGTGGCCCTGTCGCGCGCGGCCGTGCCCATTGGCCCCTTTCGCCACGGCTTGAACCTGCTGGACAGTGATCTCAAGGCGGGATTGACGCTTGATGCCTCCCTTGGCGCCCATACCAGTCTGGAGGCCATGGATCTCAGCCTGCTGCGCGCAGGCCAGAAGTCGGGTGCCATCGGGGCCATGTTCGGCTTCATGGCTGATAACTACGAAGCCCGGCTGCGCGATCGGATGAAGCGAATGACGGCTCTGCTTGAGCCTATGGCCATCGGCGTGGTGTCGCTGGTTGTAGGCTTCGTGGCCCTGTCGCTCGTTCTTGCCTTGTCCAGCGTCTATGAGGGCGTGATCTGATGAGACCGCTGGGCGTTCGCCGGCGGCGCGGCGGCTTCAGTCTCATTGAAGCCCTCGTGGCACTGGCGATTGCCTCCATCACCCTGATGGCCATTTTCGAGTTGCAGGTGCAGATGGCGCGTGGGCAGGATCGAGCCAATCGTGCGATCGAGCAGGTGGCGGCTCAGGAAAACGCTCTCGCGCTGATCAAGAACTTCAACTTTACCGATCGGCCTGAAGGACGGATCGAGATTCCCGAAGGCGACACCGTCTTCTGGACTTCCGAAGCCTTGACCGAACCCCGGATCAATGTCGGCTATATGTGGGGCCAGGGACGCTTTGAAATCACCCTCTATCGGGTCACGGTCGGGATAGAAAGACCCGGCGCGAACTCGCCAGCGCCGCTGACGCTGGAACGCATCGGTTGGCGCAGGCTTGAGACAGAATTCGCGGACTGATCAGTCGGTTTCAAACGCGGCAGTTGGATCCTCCGGCTCGGTGATCGGGGCCGGGACGGCGTTTTGCCTGGCGTCACGCTGAGCCCTGGCATCGGAGGGCCGGCCCGGACGGGGCAGGTCCAGCCCGATGCCGCGTACCCCAAAGCCAACGTTGAACGGAGTGAGAGTGTAGGACCAGCCGCGACCCGTCCGGAATGCTGCGTTCATGTCACCTGTATAGCGGTCAGCCAGTTCAGCCATATCCTCATCGCCTCTCACGACATGAGGCGTGATCAGGATCAACAGTTCCGTCCGTGCGCCCGAGACCGTGTTGTTCTGGAAGGCCGAGCCTACAACCGGGATGTCCTTGAGGAAGGGTACGCCCGAATTCGACTTGCTGTAGTTGTTGCTGATCAGCCCGCCAAGCACGCCTGTCCAGCCATCGGTCAAGGCGATCTGGGTGGTCAGACTGCGGTTGAGAATAGGCGGGCTGGCAATGGCCGGGTTGTTCGACTTGCCGACCTCCGAGATTTCCTGACTGATGGTGATATCCACGCGGTCGCCATAGACAACCGGTTGAAGGTCCAGGATCACGCCGGTCTGACGATACTGGACGCTCTGCAGGATGTCGGTGCCGTCACTGCCCGTCTGGGTATTGGTCGCGCGCTGAGACGTGATGATCGGAACGTCGGTCCCGACCTGAAAACGGGCGGTGCCGCCGCTTCGGGCGACCAATTGCGGCCGCTGCAGAATGTTGACGCGGCTATTGCCTGCTGCGGCTGTCAACCGGGCGCGGAAATCCGCTCCGGTAAAGGTTGCCAGAAGCCCGCCTCCTGGCAATTCAATGGCCTCGGTGCTGCCGCTGAGCAGGCCGTCTCCTCGCTCCTCCGAGCCGAACAGCTGTACCCCGAGACTGGTGTTGTCGTTCAGGGTTACCTCGGCGATCATCACCTCGATTACCACCTGGGGAGCGGGGGTATCCAAGGTGGTCAGGAGGCTGCGCAGGTGAGCAAAATCAGCCGCAGTCCCGGTGAAAATGATGCGATTGCCGACTGTATCGACCAGGACGCGACCGCCCATGAATTGGCCGCCCTGGATGTTTGAGCCATTGCCTCGGGCAGAAAGGGAGTCGCCATCAGACTGTGAAGCTGGCGGTGTGCCGGGCACTCCGGTGGGAGAGGGGCGCTGGCTGCTACCAGTACCCCCGCCTTGCCCCATGGCCAGTTGGCCGACCGACTGGGCGTCAGTGTTCCGGACCTGGTAGACAAAGGTTGAGGCCTTGTCACCGAGCGAGGCAGGCTGGTCCAGGGTGTTGGCCCAGTGTCGCACGCGGTCCATGAGCACGGGATCTCGTCCGAACACCAGAATCTGGTTGGCCGTAGGGAACGACAGCATGACCAGAGAGCGTCCGACGATGGCCTGACGCGAGATAAGATAGCCTTCGGCCATAAGCACCTGTTCCAGTGCAGCCGCCAGGGCTTCGGTGCCCCAGAACGCTGGCTCGATACGGAACACCTCCGCCCCGGCAAACCGAGGTTGATCGATGTCTCGCAAGGCGCGCACGACCTGTGAAACTTCGCGCCCGCTGCCGGAAATGATCAGGGCATTGTTCTTGGGATCGGGCGTCAACCGTGTTCCGCGCAGGTTGGGATAGAGGTCCTGCAGCAGGCTTTGCAGGGCGTTCACCTCAATGGTCTGAACGGCGTAGAAGTGGACAACGCGGCCAGTCGCCGACGAAGGATTGCGGCCACGGGCGATTTCCGGGGCTGGCCCGCCTTGACGCGAGGCACCAACGGTAACGGCATTACCATCGATATAGACGTCAATGCCGTATTGCTGCAGCGCCTGCTGTGCCACGGCGAACAGAGCGCGTTTCGAGATAGAGCCGCCACTCCCTCCCGCCACCAGCTCGCTGCGGCCAGCGACGTCAGGCCCCATAGTGAAAGGCACGTTCAGGACGCCGCCAAAAATGGACGCAACAAACTGAGGGATCGATTGCGGGGCCAGATTTGCATCGACAAGCTCATCCGAAACCAGTGCCGCAATCTGCTCGGCTGTCGCGGCAGGGCGCTCCGCAGCGGGGGGAGGGGCACCAGGAATGGTCTCGCTGGTCATGGATCGGCGCGGCGAGCGGCTGATGGAATCATCAGTCGACGACGGGATATGAAATTCCTCCTGGTCCAGACGTCGTTGCTCGCCGGGCATGGAGGGGCCAACCTGCATTGCCGGGAAAGCAGCGCAGCCGCCCAGCATGATCAGGGGCAACAGACTGATGGCCGCCGCCCGGTGCGAGGTCCTGCGGCCGGTTGTCCTGGAGGCAGGAGCGGCCGGGGCCCTGGGGGTGAGCGTCTTCATGCGGGCTTCCTTACTCTCATCCATACACCCGGATCTGACGCGTTTGGCGTCCCTTGCTCAGGGTGATGGTGTCCGATGCGATGGACTGAATCTTCCAGCCATCGGCAAATACTTCGCCTTCAGGCAGTGCAGTGACCCTGTCCGGACCGGCCATGAGGAGCACACTGGCCTGACCCGTCTGTGGATCGCGTCGGACTCCTCGAAGGGCTTCGCGGAAAGTGACCGCAACATCAGGGGGCGGCGGGGGAGAGGGCGGCGGCGGCGGTGGCGGCGGCGGTGGTGGCGGCGGGGGGTCGGTCCTCAAGGTCTTGAGAAATGCCACGGCAGCGATCGCCCCTTCTCCGGGTCGTATCGCCACGTCCGTCTGGGCCGAGCGGCCGCCGACTACGCCCAGCGGCTCTTCAGGCTTGCCCGGGTTGGCGGCCCCCAGCAGAAAGAACAGGCCTACCGCGAGGGGCGCGGCGAACCAGACCAGGGCCTTCAAGAGGGCCTCTCCGTCGTGGTCCGAGGGCCCCGGTCTGAGGCAGCATCAGGATGTTCAACCAGACGTACAGGGAAGGCCAGGCCGATACGAATGGTCCCCTGGTCTGCCGGGGCGACCTCGTCGGGGCGAGGCGCGCTCCGGGAAGGCTGGATTTCGTACCGGAAGCTGGTCACCCGGAAACCTTCAGGCCATTCACCGATAGCGTCGATGAAGCTGAAGGACGGGTCCCATCGCAGATCAGTCTGCACCTCGGCGAACATCCATTGTGTGGGGCCTTCATATTCTACCGTGGATTGGGTTGTGATGCGCGGGTTGGTGAGCCCAACCTTGTCGGCTGCCGCGACAAGGCGCTGTTCGATCAGGACCTGTGCAACCGCCGAGTTCTGTGCCCTGAAGCCCCAGGTCTTCATGTCCTCAATCAGGGCCGCATTGGTCGCGCTGGCCATCACCCGCTGCGCTGACTGGGCGGCCAATCGAGCGGTTGATTGTTCGCTTAAGGCTTCGACGTAGGCTTCAGATTGAAGGTTCTGGCGTTCAAGAGCATGAACAGGCGCATAAAGAGCAGCGCCCAGAACGAGCGCGCCAAGAAGAACACGCTCACGCGGGGTCGTCCGTTCAAGACGGTGCCGCAATCTGTCGATTGACGACTGCGCCGAGACGGCGATGCCCCCCCAAATCCTCTGCAAGTTTCTTCCCGCGAACTGTTGTGGCCAACGCAAATGTAATTCGCATCGACCCCCCCGAAAGCATGAGCTATAGCGACCGTTAAAGCCTAAACCAGCTTGTAAATCCAAGGCGATCGTACCATGAACCGCGACCGTTTCCGCCACACTCAACGTTTTTCACGGAACGTTGCCTCCCCGCATCATAACGGGCGAACGTCAGTCACGAAGTCGCGTTCTGGCTTCAGCTTGCTTGAGATTCTCGTCGTTCTGTCGATCATTGCCCTGATTGCTGCGGTTGTCGGGCCCCGTCTTTACGCGCAGCTGGACAAGTCCAAGAGCCAGACGGCGCGTTTGCAGATTCGTTCGTTGGAAGCAGCTCTTGAAACCATGCGGCTCGACATCGGGCGCCTGCCGACAGATGACGAGGGCCTGACTCTTCTGGTCAACGGCGATCCCGCCCAGGTTGCAGGCTGGGCCGGACCCTATCTGGACAAGGCCTTGCCGAATGATCCGTGGGCCCGACCCTTTGTTTACGTGGCACCGACCGAAGGGGGCGAGAATCGTGCTCGAGTGATCAGCTATGGGGCTGACGGCCAAGAGGGCGGTACGGGCGTCAATGCTGATGTCAGCTCGGACTGACATCAGTTCCAGGGCCGGTATCCGCCGGGGTTTCAGCCTGATGGAAATCCTGGTTGTGCTGGCGATCTTCGCACTCAGTACGGCCTTGATCATGCCATCCACGGCGCGGATGCTGGATCAGACAACCGGACATGCTGTCTTCTTCGAGTTCCAGCGTCAGGTTTCGGATTTGCGCCGGGAAGCTAATCGGACTGGCCAGGCCATACGCATCATTGATCCAGCCCAATACGATCCGAGCCGGGCAGACGACGACGGGGCCCATGTGATCGACCTCCGTGAGCCGTGGACCTATAGGCTAGAGCCCGCCCTCGACATCGCGGAGGGCGGTATATGTACAAGCACCAGTGTTGATCTGCTCAATCGGGATAAGGTGGTCATGAGCGTGAGAACCCGTGACGGCACCTGCCGCTTTGTTCGTCATCAGGTCGAACAGGCCCGCTGAGTTTATCCTTCGGCCTGGAGCGGCGGTGCCGCCTCGCGAACTTTCATTTCCAGAGTGATCGTCAAACCGTTCGCATCCGTGCGCGGACGAATATCGAAAAAATAACCGGAATTCTGCAGGTCCTCGGTAACAGCCTCCAGCCGATCTAACGCACCATAATGAACTACCATACGTAGCGCTTCCGCCTCCGCCTCAACAGCACTGGGCGTGATCTCGTGATAGGCCAGGATGCCGATGGCTGCGCCTGCCGCGCTTAAGGGGCTGGTCTGTTCTTCCAGTGCCTTATAGGCCATGAGCATTTCCTGCGCGTCGCCTAGGTCACTCACCATTGTGGGCCGCGGCGTCGCTGCCCGAATCTGGACCGTTTCAGCCTGGACCTGCTCGACGTCCTTGCCCAGCTGCCAGGTCTGACCCGACAGATAGGCCGCAAGGCACAGGCAGGCTGTTATCGTGCCCCCTGCTGCCCATAAGGTCACTTTCTCACGGCTGAGTTCGAGGGGGGCTTGAGCCCGGCGGGCGTCATATACGATGGGCAGATCAACCGTCGCGGGCGGTGTCGCGGGTACCGCTTCTGAATGTCTCTGAAGCCGGGCAAAACTGCCCCAACTGGCCGCGTCGTAACGGTCGGGTCGCCAGGCTGAGGCCATGAGCGCCTTGTGCTGCCAGAGTTGGGCCTCATAGCCCTGTGCCAATCGCACAATCCGCCAGGTTTCATTCCGGGTTGGAGCAGCCGGTTGCATCAGGGTTTCGGGGCAGGGGATGGGTTTCGATCCCCACCGACCCTCCGCGTCTGCAAGAGCGGCGATCCTGTCGGCATCCCACCACCAGATGCCGTAGTCATCCTGGGTCTTGCTGACCTGCCAGCCTGACCGGCTGTAGGGAGCCGACATCCGAGCGTGAAGAAGGGCTGCCTGCTGCCTACGCGACCGCGGCAGATTGGAGGTTGTAAAGAGGCTGAAACTACAAAGTTCGCGGGCAATGAGAAGTACGGGACGCCGCATCAGGCGCCCCACAACCGTGCCGGGATGAACCATCACGGTTGATCCGTCGGCATTCAGCCGATCAATACGGGGTGTAAGGAAGTCGAACGGCATCGGTTGTATCAGCCCTGACCCTTCTGGGGGCCTCAGTCATCTCTGTTTGGTCAATCCAGACGGGTCGCTCCAGGCTCACCGGCGTGGAAGACAACCGCGCGCGATAGGTCCAGGCTGAACGCGTGTCACTCAGAACAATCATCATGGCACTCGATGGGGCTGTGTAGAAGACCTCGTCTTCCCAGGGAAGTCGCGATCCGACGAGGCTATCCACCATGGACGTATCGGTCAGGACACTGATCTCTCGTTCGCGCTGCAGGGTGGCGATCTGGCTCGGGTTAAGATCCAGCATCACCTTCAGCGCGCTTGGTCCCGCTGTATTGACGTTGAAACTGTTCTGGACCTTGTCGGCCGCGAGTTCGTCTCGCACTCTGCGCCAGGCTCGAGGCTCCACCATTTCGCGTACCCCAAGTACCGACAGGAACTCCGAGGCGCGTCGCAGGTGTCGATTTGCCAGCCCTGCGGGGCCGTACTCGTCGATCTCGGCTCCGTCTGGCTGGCGAAGGCTATCGGTATCGGTATAGTCAATCAGACGGGCCTGTATGCGACCCTGTTGAGCGGCATCAATGCCTACCTCTTCCAGGAACCTGGTCAGCGTCTGACCACGCAGATGAGCCAAGTTTATCATCCCGGCCTGGTCCTGCAATCGGACCAGCATAGGACCTTCGACATCCAGCAGATAGGGACGTCCATCCAGACGCACCAGTTCGCTGAGATTCCCATCGGCTTCGGGCACCATGGCATCCGGATCCATCAGGATTGGGCCGTTTATCAGCACACCGTTCTGCCTCATGGGCTCAGTGGCGACCAGATAGGTCAGGCGGGCCTCAGCCGACATGGCGCGTTGAATGAATCTGGATCGATCACGCGCGGATCTGGCTTCGGCATTCAGGCTGGCCAAAGCCGTGATGGCGACCAGAAACACGAGGGTTACGACGCCTGTGACCGCGAGAACCGCAGGCAGGGCAAAGCCGTTTCGCAGAGCCTTTTCAGTTGGATCAGGCATCGACATCGAACCTTACCCAACGGTCGGGGCGGCCCGAATGGACCTGCTCGACAATCTCCACACCGGGCGTAGACGCTAGCCTGATCCAAAGCGCCTCGCTTTTGAGCATCTCACTCAACTCGGCGCGGACAGTCGGGGTGGCCAAGCTCTCAAGCCAGGTCTGCGCGTCTGGAGAATAGGTAAATCGTGGCCGCTGGCTGCCGGTCCAGGTAATCAAGGGAACCTCGCGGTCTCCCGCCTTGCAATACAAGGCCTGACCTCCTGAAATCGGCTCTATCGTCAGGATCAGATACCCGGCCCAGCCCTGAGGACCGCAACCCGTGGCCTGTTCCAGAACAACCTGTCCTTCCAGGCGATCGGATGTGCCCACAATGGGACGATCCACGCCCTCGGCTATAAGTTGGGGGGGGCGCAGGTCGAAACTGCGCAGGATCACCCGCAGGTCATTGACCGCCACGTCCGTGTCAGCGGCCGCCATGGCGCGGCGACCCAAGGCAAAGCCGGTGTCGCCGGCCTTGAGACCAATGGAGAAGATAATGGCCAGCGCCATGCCCCCGATCGCCAGGACGACCAGGGCTTCGATCAGGGAAAAGCCAGCGCGGCGTGTGATCTGCATGACAGGGCTAGATAAAGAGTTGCCACCCTCCTGCCAATGCAAAGCCTTCAGCTTGGCGGCTTGGCGTGGCGCTGGTATGTCGGACGGATAAACCTTGCGGAGGAAGGATGCGGGGAGCCGCCTCACTGGTCGTGGCAGCAGTCTTGGGGGGCGTCATTTGGGCGGGCCTCAGCTATCGCGCGTCTGAGGCTCGCGAAGATGCCGCCTTCGTCGTCACCGACGACTTCCAGCCGATTGGTCTGGTCGAGAAGCCCGGGCCGGTGGAGCCCACCGACGCCGAACGCCGGGCCAGGCTGAATGATCGGCTGCAGACCATGCTGCGTGAAGGCAAGGGTGCACGCCTGACGGACGCACCGGTCAGACGCACCGCGGCGCGCGATCCGGCTGCCCGTTCCAATCCGGTACGCCGCGCTGGCTATATGCCGCCCAGTCTTGACCTGAAAACCGCGCCCCAAATCCCGGACAACGACCTGGATTGCCTGACCCAGGCCATCTACTACGAGGCGCGCAACGAGAGCGAGGCGGGCCAGGCGGCGGTGGCCGAGGTGGTGATGAACCGCGTGCGTCACCCGGCCTATCCTGACCGCGTCTGCGCGGTGGTCTACCAGCGCAACAGCCGGACCTGTCAGTTCACCTTCACC
>DLIT01000093.1:9616-9893 GCA_002483865.1 Brevundimonas sp. UBA7635 | reverse complement strand
GCCCTCGGCCGCCTTGGACAGACCGCGGAAAATGTTACCGCCGCCGATGACCAGGCAGATCTCGACGCCCTGCGCCGCCACGGCCGCAATGGCCGCCGCGACCTGGTCGACCGTCTTGATGTCGATGCCATAGCCCTGGTCCCCCATCAGGACCTCGCCCGAAACCTTCAGCAGGACACGCTTGTATCGGAACTCGGAGGGGGCGTTGGTCATGAGATAAGGGTCCGTGGATACTGGGGTTGGGCATCCGCGCGAGGTGAATCGGCGGCTCATCATA
>DLIT01000093.1:3211-9417 GCA_002483865.1 Brevundimonas sp. UBA7635 | reverse complement strand
GCCGGTGTTGGCGACCAGTTGCTCGACGGTCACGTCCGGGTCCATCACGAACGGCTGCTTGGACAGCACGACTTCCTTCTGGAACTTGTTGATCTGACCTTCGACGATCTTTTCGATCATGTTGTCCGGACGGCCTTCTTCCTTGGCCTTTTCGATCAGGACAGCGCGTTCCTTCTCGATGGCAGCCGGGTCGAGGTCCGAGGTGTCCAGCGCCAGCGGAGCGGTCGCGGCAACGTGCATGGCGATCTTGCGGCCCAGTTCACGGACAGCCGCCTTGTCACCAGCGCCCTCGATGGCGACCAGAACGCCGATGCGGCCGACGCCCGGCGACACAGCGTTATGGACGTAGGACGCCACGGCACCTTCGGCTACCGACAGGCGGGCCGAACGACGCAGAGCCATATTCTCACCGATGGTGGCGATCAGCTGGGTCACTTCGTCAGCAACGGTGCGGCCGTTTTCCAGCGTGGCCGTCGAGATAGCTTCGACGCCGTCGTTCTTCAGGCCCAGGACAGCGAACTGCTTGGCAGCGGCCTGGAACAGGTCATTGCGGGCGACGAAGTCGGTTTCAGCGTTGAATTCGATGGCCGAAGCAGTTTCGCCAGCACCGTTTTCCTCGGTAGCGACAGCGACGACGCCTTCAGCGGCGACGCGGTCAGCCTTCTTGGCGGCCTTGGACAGGCCTTTGGCGCGCAGCCAGTCGATCGCTGCTTCAATGTCGCCGTTGTTTTCAACCAGCGCCTTCTTGCAGTCCATCATGCCGACGCCCGAACGCTCGCGAAGTTCCTTCACAAGGGCGGCAGTGATCTCGGCCATGTTCTTCTCCTGAAAATCGGTGTGCGGTCAGGTGATATGGGCACCTGACCGCTTATCTTGAAGGGCGAAAGACCCGAACCTTGGCCCGGGTCTATGACAAGGGCTTAGCCCTCAGCCTTTTCTTCGGTGGCCAGCAGTTCTTCGGCAGCACCTTCGGTGCCGGCCGGAGCCGCTTCAGCCTCGACCGGAGCCGAAGCTTCAGCCAGCATCGGCTCAACCGGAGCTTCCGAAGCGCCCAGGTCGATACCGGCAGCCGAAGCGCCAGCAGCCAGGCCGTCCAGGACGGCATCGGCGATCAGGTCGCAGTAGGTCTGGATGGCACGGGCGGCGTCATCATTGCCCGGAACCGGATAGGTGATGCCGTCCGGGTCCGAGTTGGTGTCCAGGATAGCAATGATCGGGATGTTCAGCTTGCGGGCTTCCTGGATCGCGATCGACTCCTTGTTGGTGTCGATGACAAACATGATGTCGGGGATCGAACCCATGTCCTTGATGCCGCCCAGCGACAGTTCAAGCTTGTCCATTTCGCGCTGCAGGGTCAGCAGCTCTTTCTTGTTGCGACCTTCACCGGTGGCAACAATGCCTTCCAGTTCGCGCAGACGCTGGATCGAACCCGAAACCGTGCGCCAATTGGTCAGCGTGCCGCCGAGCCAACGGTTGTTCATGTAGTACTGGGCGCAGCGCTTGGCGGCCTCGGCCACCGGGCCAGCAGCCTGGCGCTTGGTGCCGACGAACAGAACGCGGCCGCCCTTGGCAGCAACGTCACGCACAGCCACCAGAGCCTGGTGCATCAGCGGCATCGTCTGCGACAGGTCGATGATGTGGATGTTCGAGCGCGAGCCGAAGATGTAGCGGTCCATCTTCGGGTTCCAGCGGTGCGTCTGGTGACCAAAGTGAGCGCCAGCTTCCAGCAGGGTGCGCATCGAGAATTCAGGCAGAGCCATGATCGTGTTATCCTTTTTCCGATCAAACCTAGCGTGGGCGATTAAAGGACCAGCGGCCCCTCGGAATGGTGCAGACCAGGATGTCTCCCCGATCGCGCCTCACCCACGTGCGAAGTGCGCGGGCCGTTTAGACCTCATCTGCCAAAAAGGCAAGGCGAAACGCGAACTTGTTTCACGCCACCGGTTGCGCGCAGGCCCCGAGCGGTGCCCGAAATCAGAAACTGCGGCCATCGACCCGCTGGGCCGTCCAGTCAAAGGGCTCGACGTCGCCCAGAGTTCGCACATTGATGGCCACGGTATCAGTGCCATCGGGTGCCGTTCCGAACCCGAAGGGCTGCACGCCGCAGGTCGAACAGAAACGGTGCTCGATCCGGTGCTGGTTGAAGAAGTAGGCGGTCGTCTCGCCCTCTCCCTTGGCCAGCCGGAAATCGGCACGCGGGACGAAAGCCAAAACAAAGCCCTTACGGTAGCAGTGCGAACAGTTGCACTCGACCAGACCGTCCAGCCCGACCTCGACCTCATAAGCGACCTTGCCGCAATGGCAGCTTCCCGAGTGCAGCGTCATCCGTCCCTCCTGATCAGGCATCTTCCAGCATGACAACACCGGGCACGGTCTTCAATGCCCCCCGCAGCGCTGCGTCCAGTCGGTATCGGCCCGGTAGTTTGATCTCGACCTCGGTGCGACCGTTCAGGCTGGCCTGGACATAGACCTCGCCGCCCTTGCCATTGCCTCTGGCCCGATCCAGACGAGACTTCAGCGCGCTTACGTCCGCCGACTGGGCCGACATCACGACCCTCAGGCCGATGTTGGTGTCATCCAGCAGCCTGTCCATCTGGCTGGCATCATCGCCAAAGAAACGCACCTCGCCATCGGCCGCCTTGGCCCGCACCTTGACCAGCACCGCCGTGCCGACCTCCAGCACGTCGCGGCAGCGACGCAGGGATTCGGGCGGGAACATGCATTCAAACTCACCCGTCGGGTCAGAGAAGGTGACGAAGGCGAACTTCTCGCCCGTGCGCGCACTGGCCCGTTCCTGGCGCCGGCGCACGACCCCGGCCATTTGGAAGGCTTCGTGACCGGCCTCGGCCAGGCCATGGGCATCGGCGACAAAGGTGACCCGCTTGCGGCGCAGCGCCGGTGTCAGGTCCTCCAGCGGGTGGCCCGACAGATAGAAGCCAACCGCCGCCAGCTCGTGGTCCAGCTTGTCAGGCCCGGCCCAGGGTTCCAGGTCTTTCAGGCGCGGCCGCGCCGCCCCGGCTTGGTCGGCCCCGAAAAGGCTGACCTGGGACGAAGCGCGCTCTGCCGCCACGCTCTGGCAATAGGCGACCAGGATGTCGGCCTGCTCGAACAGCTTGCGGCGGTTGGGCTCCAGGCTGTCGAACGCCCCGGCGCGGGCCAGGCCTTCCAGCGCGCGCTTGTTGACGACGCGCGGGTCCACCCGTTCCAGGAAGTCGAAGATATTGGCGAAGGGCCCGCCGGTCTCGCGCACCTCGACCACGTGCTTCATGGCCTCCAGGCCCACGTTGCGGATGGCCCCCAGGGCATAGAGGACACTGCCCTGCCCGCCCTTCCACTGGACGTCGAAGTCGGCCGAGGACCGGTTGATGTCGGGAGCCAGGACCGGGATCTCGAACCGGCGGCAGTCCTGGTAGAAGACGGCCAGCTTGTCGGTATTCGACAGATCCAGGCTCATCGAGGCGGCAAAGAACTCGACCGGGTGGTTGGCCTTCAGCCAGCCTGTCTGGAACGAGATCAAGGCATAGGCGGCGGCGTGCGACTTGTTGAAGCCATAGCCGGCGAACTTGGCCACCAGGTCGAAGATCGAACCGGACTGGGCCTCGGGCACATCCTTTTCGGAGGCCCCCTTGACGAAGCGGAGGCGCTGGAAATCCATCTCCTCCTTCTTCTTCTTACCCATGGCCCGACGCAAAAGGTCGGCTTCACCCAGGCTGTAGCCGGCCAGGATCTGGGCGATCTTCATCACCTGTTCCTGATAGATGATGACCCCATAGGTCTCGGTCAGGACCTCCTTCAGGCTGGGGTGCAGGTAATCGACCTCGGCCCGGCCGAACTTGCGGTCGATATAGGTGTCGATCATCTCCATCGGGCCGGGGCGATAGAGCGAGATCAGGGCGGTGATCTCCTCGATCGAGCCGCAGCGCATCTTGCGCAGGGTGTCGCGCATGCCCTGGGATTCCAGCTGGAACACCCCGACCGTCTGGCCCGAGGCCATCAGCTCATAGGTCTTGGGATCATCCAGCGGCAGCAAGTTCCATTCTGGTGCTGCCCCCCGCCGCTCCAGATAGCTCCGCGCACGGTCCAGCACGGTGAGGGTCTTCAGGCCCAGGAAGTCGAACTTGACCAGGCCTGCGGGCTCGACCCACTTCATGTTGAACTGGGATGCCGGGATGGTCGAGCGCGGGTCCTGATACAGCGGCACCAGCTCGGTCAGAGGGCGGTCGCCAATGACGATGCCGGCCGCGTGGGTTGAGGCGTTGCGGTAAAGGCCTTCGAGCTCCAGCGCCGTTTCCAGCAGGGTCCGCACGGCCGGTTCGGCGTCGCGCTGCTCCTTCAGACGCGGCTCCAGGTCAATGGCCTGGGCCAGGGTGACCGGATTGGCCGGGTTGTTCGGCACCATCTTGCAGAGCCGGTCCACCTGGCCCAGCGGCATCTGCAGCACCCGCCCGACGTCGCGCAGCACGGCGCGCGCCTGAAGCGTGCCAAAGGTGATGATCTGGGCCACCCGGTCCTTGCCGTAGTGGTCCTGCACATAGTCGATGACCTCTTCGCGCCGCTCCTGGCAGAAGTCGATATCGAAGTCGGGCATCGAGACCCGTTCGGGGTTCAGGAAGCGCTCGAACAGCAGGCCGAACCGCAGGGGGTCAAGGTCGGTAATGGTCAGTGACCAGGCCACCAGCGAACCCGCCCCCGAACCACGGCCCGGTCCCACCGGGATGCCGTGCAGCTTGGCCCACTTGATGAAGTCCGAAACGATCAGGAAGTAGCCGGGGAACCCCATCTGCTGGATGATGCCAACTTCCCACTCCAGTCGGGTCCAGTAGTCCTCCTCGAGCGCATAGGGCTTGTTCTTGGCCAGTCGGGCCTTCAGGCCCTCGCGCGCCTGGTGCGCCAGTTCATCGGCTTCGGAGCGCCCGGCCCCGGTGTCAAAGCGCGGCAGGATCGGGGCCCGGGTCTGGACCAGGAAGGCGCAGCGGCGGGCAATGTCCAGGGTGTTGTCGCAGGCCTCCGGCAGGTCGGCGAACAGCTCGCGCATGGCCTCGGGCGTCTTGAACCAGTGCTGGTCCGTGATGCGCCGCCGGTCCTCCTGGCCGGTAAAGGCCCCGTCCGAGATACACAGCAGGGCATCATGGGATTTCACCTGGGATGCCTTGGCGTAATAGACATCATTGGTGGCAACCAGGGGGACGTCCCGGTCATAGGCCCACTGGACCAGGCCCGGTTCTGCCGCCCGCTCGCTGGCCAGACCGTGGCGTTGCAGCTCGACATAGAACCGATCGCCGAAAACGCGGTGCATTTCGGCCAGGGCCGCCGCGCCTTCCTCCGTCTTACCCTGGGCAAACAGGGGATCGACCGGCCCGTCGGGTCCGCCCGACAGCAGCAGCAGGCCGTCCGAGCGCGCCGCCACCTTCTCCCAAGGCACCCCGGGCTCGGCCATGTCGCCGGATTCCAGATAGGCCGCCGAGGACAGGGCGCACAGGTTCAGCCACCCGGTCTCATTCTGGACCAGTAGCACCACGGTCGGCACCTTGGCCCAGCGCTCATTTATCTGGCCGCCGATCCCCAGCACCGGAAGGGCGCAGGCGATGATCGGCTGAACACCGGCATCACGGGTATTCTGGCTGAACTCCAGCGCGCCGAACAGGTTGGCACGGTCCGCCACGGCCACGGCCGGCATGCCGGCATCCGCCGCCATCTTGCCGATCTTGCCAGCCTTGATCGCGCCTTCCAGCAGGGAATAGGCGCTGCGAACCCGCAGATGCACAAACCCCTTGCCTGTCACCGTGTCGCCCACTGCAAACTCCGCCTGTTCCGCCCGGAGGAACCCTGTGTGCGGCTCGATCGGGCCGCCTGTCTTTCTATGCAGGGAGTCTGTGGCGCGATCACGCCACCAGGAACGACACCTGCCAGATCATCCATACAAAGGTGCCGCACGACGCAAGTGACAGCAGATCCCTCTTCAAACGCGACATGGTCTTATCCCCAGATCAAATGTTGCTCGTTTGTTCTATGTTGCCCGTTTGTTCTCGTCAACCGCTATGTTTAGGGAACCCGATCTGCGTCCAGGCAGAGACCAGGGCGGCAGAATGGATCAGTCAGCCGGACGTGCCCTGTCCGCGCCCAGTGGATCAGTAGCTATGGCTCTGCGCGGCCCGTTCTTCCAGGTGGCCATCCTTCAGTGCGAAGACGCGGTCCATGTGTCCGGC
>DLIT01000093.1:0-3179 GCA_002483865.1 Brevundimonas sp. UBA7635 | reverse complement strand
GCCCGCAGGCTCTGGAAAACGCCCTGGCTGTTGGCCGGGTCCAGGTTGCCGGTAGGCTCATCGGCGAGCAGAAGCCGTGGACTGTTGGCCAGCGAGCGTGCGATGGCCACGCGCTGCTGCTCGCCCCCCGACATCTGGGCCGGTTGGTGGGTAAAGCGCTCGGCCAGACCTAGATCGGTCAGCAATATCTCAGCGCGGCGACGCGCCTCGGCCAGGCCATGTCCGGCGATCCGTAGCGGCAGGGCCACGTTGTCCCGCGCGTCAAACTCCGGCAGGAGGTGGTGGAACTGATAGACGAAGCCGATACGCGTCAGGCGCAGGCGGGTGCGGGCCCGCTCGTCCAGGCTGCCCACGTCCTCGCCGTCGATCATCACCTGGCCGCTGGTCGGACGCTCCAGCAGGCCGGCCGCGTGCAGGAGCGACGACTTGCCCGAACCGGACGGCCCGATCAGGCCGACGACCTCGCCCGGCATGATGTCCAGGTCCACGCCTTTTAGGACGGTCAGGCCGCCCTGCCCCGTCTTGTAGGTCCGGGTGATGCCGCGCAAGCTCAGCGTCGGTGTGGTCAGCGAACTATTCAAAGCGCAGGGCCTCCACCGGGTCGATCCGCGACGCGTTCCACGACGGCGGCAGGCTGGCCAGGCAGCTCATGGCAAAGGAGAAGATCGCCACCCAGGTCACATCCCAGGGATCAACCTCGGATGGGATGGCGTCCAGCATATAGATGTCGGCATTGAACAGTTGGACGCCCAGCAGCGCCTCCAGGAAATGCTGGATATGGCCGACGTTCAGCGAGAACAGCAGCCCCAGAATCAGGCCCGCGATCGTGCCGCCCACGCCGATGGCCGCGCCCGAGACGAAGAAGATTCGCAAGATGGCCGACTGGCTGGCGCCGACGGTTCTCAGGATGGCGATGTCACGGGTCTTGTTCTTCACCAGCATGACGATGCCGCTGATGATGTTCATGGCGGCGATGGCGACCACCATGCCCAGAATAATGCTCATGGCGACGCGCTCGACCTTCAGCGCGCCCCAGATGGCGGCCTGACGGTTACGCCAGTCGCTGACGACTGCGCCCTGCCCTGCCGCGCGGGCCACTGCGCCGATCATGGTTTCGACCTTGTCGGGCTCGGCGACCTTCAGCTCGATGACGTCCACGACGCCTTCCTTGCCAAAGAACAGTTGTGCCTGCTCCAGCGGCATGAAGACGAAGGCGCGGTCATAATCCGCTGCGCCAGAGGTATAGATGCCGCCGACGATATAGGTCTTTTCCAGACCGCCCAGATTGCCAAACGCACTGTCGGCACCGGTGGGCGAATAAAGGCTGATCGGATCGCCGACACGCAGGCCCATCTGTTCGGCCAGCGTCTTCCCGATCAGGATGTTGTCACCGCCCCATTCGCCCTTGCCGAAGCTGGCACGGGCCTCTTCGCTGAGGCTTTCATAGGCATAAGGGAAGCCCGACAGGTCTTCGGGGCGCACGCCGCGCACCACACCGCCCGTGGCCTGTCCCATGGCACGGAACATGGCGGGGTTTTCCGTCAGCGGGGCCACGGAAACCACACCCGGCACATTGCCGATGCGCTCGATCGCGGCATCGCGGTCCTCGGCCCAAAGCACAGGGCCCTGAACGTACATATGACCGTTGAACGACAGGATCCGGTCCATCAGCGTGCCACGGAAGCCGGACATGATGCTCATAACCGAAATCAGCACAGCCACAGCCAGCATGATGCCGACAAAGCTGATGATGGCGATCAGGGCCACCCCGCCTTCCTTGCGCTTGGCACGGAGATACCGCAGCGCCAGTCCGATTTCCCATGCGGAGAACGGACCGGCAGGCTTTGCAGCCATGGCAGCGGCGGCCGGCGACGGAGCGGATCCAGTCGCTTTATCGGTCATTTCGTGAGCAGCTCCACGGCAGCTTGCAGCGACAGGGTTTGTTTTTTACCGGTGGCGCGGCGCTTCAGTTCGACAACGCCATCGGCCAGGCCCTTGGGACCAATGACCAGTTGCCACGGAATACCGATCAGGTCGGCGGTGGCGAACTTGCCGCCCGGACGCTCGTCCGTGTCGTCGTACAGCACGTCCTTGCCGGCAGCTTCCAGCAGTTTGACGGCCTCTTCACAGGCGGCAGAGACGGCTTCGTCGCTGTTGCGCATCGAGATCACGGCCACGTCGAACGGCGCGACCGAGTCCGGCCAGATGATGCCCGCGCTGTCGTGGCTGGCTTCGATGATCGCACCCAGCAGGCGCGATACGCCAACGCCATACGAGCCCATGTGGACTTCGGTATCCTTGCCATCCGGACCGGCCACCTTGGCCTTCATCGGGGCCGAGTATTTGGTGCCGAAGTAGAAGATATGGCCCACTTCGATGCCGCGAGCCGACAGGCGGTCGGCCTCGGCGGTTTCGCTTTCGAAGCGCGCCGTGTCATGCATTTCCTCGGTGGCAGCGTACAGGGCAGTGCGCTCGTCAAAGACGGCGTTCAGTTGCTCGACGCTCAGGTCGTGGCCCGGAGGGGCCATTTCCACCAGTTTGCGGTCGCAGAAGACTTCGCTCTCGCCGGTGTCGGCCAGCACGATGAACTCGTGCGACAGGTCGCCCCCGATCGGGCCGGTGTCGGCGCGCATCGGCACAGCCTTGAGGCCCAGACGCGAGAAGGTGTTCAGATAGGCGGCGAACATACGCTTATAGGCGATACGGGCCGAGGCTTCATCGATGTCGAACGAATAGGCGTCCTTCATCAGGAACTCGCGGCCACGCATCACGCCAAAGCGCGGACGGCGCTCGTCGCGGAACTTCCACTGGATGTGGAAGAGGTTCAGCGGCAGCGACTTGTAGGATTTGACGTAGCCACGGAAGATATCGGTGACCATTTCCTCATTGGTCGGGCCGTACAGCAGCTCGCGCTCGTGACGGTCGGTGATGCGCAGCATCTCCGGACCATAGGCGTCATAGCGGCCCGACTCGCGCCACAGATCAGCCAGTTGCAGCGTCGGCATCAGCAGTTCGACGGCACCGGCCTTGGTCTGTTCCTCGCGGACGATGTTTTCAATCTTGCGTAGCACGCGAAGACCCAACGGCAGCCACGCATAGATGCCTGCGGCCTCCTGCTTGATCATGCCCGCTCGCAGCATCAGCTGGTGCGAGACGATCTGGGCGTCAGAGGGGGCTTC
>DLIT01000136.1:2587-6820 GCA_002483865.1 Brevundimonas sp. UBA7635 | reverse complement strand
ATCCGGGACGCGATCTGCGGCGGGGGCGGGGCTGCGGTGAGCCTGGACCGGGGCTTCCTCGGCTGCGGCGCGCTCGGATCGGACAGACTTCACCTTGGCTGGCTTTTCCCCGGCGGGACGTTCGACACGGCGGGACTTGAGCCTCGCCTGCCTGTCAGCGGCCCAGCCTGCCGTGTCGGCGAAGTCCCGAAGGCGCAGGCCAACGGCGTAGGCCAGAGCCCACAGCGCCAGTGCCAGGCACAGCCCGCCGATGATCCACCGGCCATAAGGCACATTGATTGCGGCCAGGCCCGTAGCGCCAAGCCAGGTTATGGCATCCCCAAACAGGCCGCCCATGCCCGAAGCCAGCGGCCATCGCGCCGGTGCCGCCAGCGCTGACAGGGCTGCCGAAAGCAGAAGCACGCCCGTCACACTGCAGAAAATCTTCAGCGCCGTGGGCTGCAGTCGGTGCTGAAGGCTGTCACCAATAGCCACGGCCAGGCCAAAGGCGATGATCAGCAGGACGGCGGGCCAGGCCCCAAGGCCAAGCGACTGCATGACCAGATCGGTCAGGGCCGCTCCGGTGCCGCCCAGCCAATTGGTCGGGCCATGGCTGGACGAGGCGTTGAGACTCGGGTCGGTCGGGTTCCAGGAAACCATGGCCACCAGAAGCAGGGTCGCCAGAAGCGCTTGCAGCACGCCGCGAAAACGCACGGCAAAGGGTGCATTCCAGACGATGATGGCGCTTCGCAAGGCCTGCTGGCCAAGGGCAACGGCAGCTGACATGGGGGAACTCCGCAATAGCGGGGGGCAGTCTGGTACGAACAGGGTTAAGGCCTTGTTAGTGAAAACCCCTCGTGCGGGCCTACAAGGGGGCAGGTGGGGCATTATTTCACGTGAAACCCGGTCTGCTTTGACTGGACGGAGCGGACCGAAGGGGCGACAACCGCGAGTATGAGTGGACCCCAAACCCCTGACGTCATCATCGCAGGTGCCGGCCTGGCTGGCGCGACCCTGGCACTGGCTCTGCATCAGGGAGGGCTGAGTTCGGTCCTGGTGGACCCCCAGCCCTTTGATGCCCAGCTGGCCCCGTCGTTTGATGGGCGCTCGACGGCGATTGCCTATTCGACCTTCCGGATGTTCGACGCCCTGGGGCTGGGCGAAAGCCTGCGGCCCCATGCCTGCCGCATGGACCACATCCTGGTGACCGATGGCCAAAGGCCGGGCGCGGCCAGCCGTGCTCCGTCCTCCGCCTTTATACGTTTTGATGCCGAGGAGATCGGCGATCGCAATGGCGGCGAGCCCCTGGGCTATATGCTGGAGAACCGACGCCTGCGCGTGGCCCTGGCCGAGGCCGTGACCGGCGCGGGGATCGAGGTCCTGGCCCCGGCCAGCGTGGATTCGGTGGAGGTGGGCCCGGGCCTCGCCACGGTGACGCTGAAGGATGGCCGGAGCCTGAAGGCCCCCCTGGTGATCGGTGCCGAAGGGCGTGGATCGACCGTGCGCAAGGCGGCCGGCATCGACACCCTTGGCTGGCCCTATCACCAGAGCGGGGTGGTGGCCACGGTGCAGCTGGGCAAGGACCACGGCAATGTGGCCCACGAATACTTCCTGCCGGACGGTCCATTTGCCATCCTGCCGCTGACCGAGCAGCGCGCCAGCCTGGTGTGGACCGAGAGCACGCGCCGGGCCGAGGCGCTGAAGACCGCGTCGGACGAGGCCTTCCACGCCCACCTGATGCGCCGCTTTGGCGAGTTCCTTGAGGGCGTGGAGGTGGTGGGGCCGCGCTTTGTCTATCCGCTGTCGCTGCAACTGGCCGAGAAGCTGACCGCGCCGCGCATCGCCATCATCGGGGATGCGGCCCACGGGGTGCACCCGGTGGCGGGGCAGGGCCTGAACATGGGCCTGAAGGACGTAGCCGCCCTGGCCGAGGTGCTGACCGAGGCGGTGCGCATCGGTGAGGATATCGGCTCGGAACTGGTGCTGGAGCGGTATGCCCGCTGGCGCCGCTTTGACAATGCGGCCCTGGCGGCGGGCTTTGACGGCTTCGTGCGGCTGTTCTCCAACGACATTGGCCCGGTCCGTCTGGCGCGCGATGTCGGCATGGCCGTGGTCAACCGCATCGCCCCGCTGCGCCGCGCCTTCATGCATGAGGCCGGTGGCGCGACGGGGGACCTGCCCCGGCTGCTGAAGGGCGAGCAGCTTTAAGGCCACTAGGCTTTGAGTAGGGGCTGTTCGCGCTCAAGCCGCGAGCCCCTGCGGGGCGAGCATAGCGCGGCGCGCAGCGCCCCGACCAAGAAAAGACCCTAGTCTTCTAGGCGTCTTGCGTCCTCGACCAGCATGATGGGCACGCCCTCGCGGATGGGGAAGGCCAGCCTGGCCCCGGTCGAGACCAGTTCATTGCGTTCGCGATCATAGGTCAGGCGGCCGCGGGTGACGGGGCAGACCAGGACTTCGAGCAGGCGCGGATCGACCGAGATGGGGGTATTGAAGGTGTCACTCATTCTTGGGTTCCTGGGCGTGCTGTTTGACGCCTTCTAGCGGATTCTGACGAGGTTTACTGCATCGCCGGGCCATCATCGGCGTCGCCGGGATCATTGGCATCGATGTGGAGCAGGGCGGTCAGGGCTTCGGCGCGGGCCAGCAGGGTATCGGCTTCCAGCAGGGCCTGCTTCTCGGGTGGGTCAAAGGGCAGGGCCATGGCCAGGCTGTTGATCAGGGCCTCGGGCGGGGCGACGTCGGCGACCGTCCAGTCCACCTGAAGCCCGCGATGTTCCAGATAGGGGCGCAGGGCCAGAAGGAAGTCGTTGCGGTCAAAGGCCTCCATCGGATCGGAGGCCTGAAGGTCGGTTTCGTAGGGGTGGAAGTCGGCGCGGACCTGACGATAGGGGGTTTTCACCTGGATCTCGTTCAGCACCGCAAAGCGGCAGATGCCGGTCAGGGTGATCAGGTAGCGTCCGTCAGAGGTTTCGGCAAAACTGGTGATCTTGCCCGCACAGCCAACGCGGGTCAGGCGCGGCTTCTGGCCCGCAGATCCCTGGGGTTGGATCAGCCCGATAACGCGGTCCCCCGACATGGCGTCATCAATCATGTTCAGATAGCGCGGCTCAAAGATGTTGAGCGGGAGCTGCCCCCTGGCCAGCAGGATGGAGCCGGGCAGGGGGAAGACCGGGATGACCTGGGGCAGCTCAAATGCCTTGATGTAGCCCTGAGCCATGATCCCCGTCCGTCAGGCAAAAAGGATGGAGGACAGGCGGCGACGCCCGTCCTTGGCGATCGGACTGGTCGGGCCAGCGGCCTCGAACACAGTCAGGAGCTGCTTGCGGGCCGCCTGTTCGTTCCACTCAAGGTCCTTCTCGACGATGGTGAGCAGGTGGTCGACGGCCGCAGCCAGATCGCCCGAGGCCGCCAGAGCCAGGGACAGGTCATAACGGGCCTGGTGATCATTGGGATCGGCCTTCAGGCGGGCTTCCAGGTCGGCGTTTTCACCAGCCACGGGGGCCGTCGCGGCCAGGGCCAGCTGGGCACGGACCGACTGGATCATTGGGTCCCTGGAATCCGCCGGGGCCATGGCCAGGGTCTGGCGGGCCTGCTCGGCGTCACCTTCGGTCAGATAGACCATGGCCATGCCGCCGATGGCCGCCTGGTTGTCAGGCTCCATGGTCAGAACCTGGGCAAAGGCCTGGGCGGCACCGCCCAGGTCGTTGAGCGTCAGGGATTCCTGGCCCAGGGCCAGAAGGTTCTCGACGTCGGTATTGACGCCCTGACCACCGGTCAGCTTGTCGATGAAGGCCTTGATCTGGCTGTCGGGGATCGCGCCCTGGAAGCCGTCGACCGGCTGGCCGTTGACGAAGGCATAGACGGTGGGGATCGACTGGACCCGCAGCTGGCCCGCATAGGCTGGGTTGGCATCGACGTCGATCTTGACCATCTTCACCGCGCCCTTGGCACCGCGCACGGCCTTTTCCAGGGCCGGGCCCAGGGTCCGGCAAGGGCCGCACCAGGTGGCCCAGAAGTCGACAATGACCGGCTGCTGCATCGAGGCCTCGACCACATCCTTCATGAAGGAGGCGTCGGTGCCTTCCTTGATCAGGTCGTCAGGGGTGTTCAGCGTCGGGTCGGCAAAGGTCATGATCAGGTCCGCAACAGCAGCGAGTAACTCTGGCACTCAGATGGCGTCGGAAGGCACCGGCATCAAGCGATGATTTGGAAATCAGGTTCCCCAAGGCCTGATGAGCGCCCGTCAGAAAAAAA
>DLIT01000136.1:0-2443 GCA_002483865.1 Brevundimonas sp. UBA7635 | reverse complement strand
GTGGTGGCGGTGTTGACCAGGGGGTGGAAGTTGACGATGTCGGCGTCCCACAGTCGCCGGTCCAGGACGAAGGCGACGCGGCGCTCAAGGTCGTTGATGAGGCCGAGTGCTGTGACCGAGCCGGGGCGCACGCCCAGGGTCTCCCACATCAGGGTCTCATTGCCAAAGGACAGGCGGTCCGAGCCCAGGGCCCTGTGGGCGCGCTTCAGGTCGATGACCGTGTCCTGGGCCGCCGAGATCAGCCACAGCTGGCCCTTCTTGTCCTTCAGGAACAGGTTCTTGGTGTGGACGCCGGGCAAGCTGGCCCTGAGATCCAGCCCTTCCTCGACCCGGAAGACGGCCGGATGGTCGTGGGTGGCCTGGGCGATCCCGGCCTGTTCCAGCCAGGTCAGCAGGGTGTCGCGGTCATGGGACGGGCGAAACAGGGCAACGGGTTCAGTCATCTTGGCCTTGTCGGGCGGGCAGCCGGAGCGATAGGGAGGGAGAACGCTTAACCAGCCTAGCCTCGGGAGTCTGCTCTTGGAACTGGAATGCTATCCGATGACGCCCCGCCCGTGCGACCTGGTGCCCGGTCGCCAGTCGCGCAACTGGATGGACGCCTTTGCCAGCCGCCACCCCTATCGCTGCCTGCCGCTGACCATGGCCAATACGACGGGCTGGGAACTGCTGGTGCCCTTTACCTTCACCGCCGAGTGGAACGGCGGGCCCAGCCAGCAGGACATCAGGATCACGCCCGAGCGGCCCCAGCCCGAGGTCGATCATTTCGTCACCTCGCACTTCTCGCGCGGGGTGCTGACCATGCACCCGCACTATCTGTTCCGCACCCCGCCGGGCTGGGGGATGCTGGCCCAGGGCTCGCCCAACCACGTCAAGGACGGCATCCAGCCCCTGACGGGACTGATCGAGACGGACTGGCTGCCCTTCCCCTTCACGATGAACTGGATTTTCACGCGGCCCGGCCGGGTGAAGTTTGAAAAGGGCGAGCCCTTCTGCTTCATCCTGCCGATCGAGCATCGCAAGGTGGAGGCGTTCGAGCCGGTGATCCGCTCTCTGGACTCCAATCCGGTCATGAAGGGCCAGTTTGAGGCCTGGAACCGGGCGCGTACCGACTTCAACACGCGCCTGGCCAGTGGCGACCCGGACGCAGCCAAGGAAGCCTGGCAGAGGTTCTACTTCAAGGGTGAGGTGCCGGAGGCCCTGGGCACGGCCCCTGAGACCCATTCCAACAAGCGCCGCCTGAGGATGCCGCGCGTGGGCTAGGGCCGAAGGCCTTCGGTAGAACGAGCAAAAACGCCCGCCTCGATGCCGAGGCGGGCGTTGCTTTTTCGGCTCGGGCCAGGCTCAGGACACCGGGCGGATGACGCGCGGGCCGAGGTTGTTAATCACCTCACGCGCATCAAAGGCGTTGACGTCATTGGCCGGCTTGGGACCTCGCCCCATGATGATCTCGGCCGTGGCCTCATAGCGGTCGACCTGGCGGATGTCGCGGTCACGCGACCAGTAGGGGTCCCAGTTGCTCCAGTAACCGCGGCGATAGAAACGCCAGGATGGACCCCAGTAGGGACCGTAGCGGTTGTAATAGAAGGGGTCCGGCTGGGTATAGAAGCGGGTGTCGCGGTCGGTGGCGCGGGTGACGGTGCTGAACCAGTCATAGCCGTTCTGGACAGTCAGCTCGGCCGAACGCAGCAGCAGGGACATTTCGACCTGATCGCGCGAGGTGATCGAGTTACCAGCGAAGGAAACGCGGTAACGATCGGCTTCCAGTCGCTGTTCGGCATAGCCGCCGCGCTCGCCGTGCAGGCCCGCGGGCTGGTACGGGGTGGCTGTAGCGCAGGCACCCAGGGCAAGGGTCGCGGCCAGGGCGGCCAGGACCGGAGTTCTCTTGAGGGCAGTCATCGAGGTTTCTCCTAATGTCCTATCTTAAAGCGGTGTGATCTGAACGGCACGTGAACGTCTCTGGTTCAATCGACCCGATGCGGGCACCCGCTCAGGCAAACAGGCGCAGGGCGATCAGGCTGGCAGCCAGTAGCAGCAGGACGCCGACAAAGACGCTGAAGCCGCGCTGGAACCGGGGGTGGGCCATGCGGGCAGCGAGGGTAGCGCCGCCCAGGGCATAGAGGCTCATGCTGATCACATCGAGGCCGACGGTGGCCACGGCAAACAGGCTGAGCTGGGGCACCAATGCGCGCCTGATGTCGAGGAAGGGTGGCAGGACGGCGGTGAAGAAGAGGATGGCCTTGGGGTTGGCGATCTGGACCATGAAGCCGTCGCGCAGGGCGCTGGAGCCGTGGCGGGTGGCCGACAGGGCCAGGGTCCCCTGCGTCGGCCGCAGGGCCCGCAGCAGGGCCTTCAGCCCTAGCCAGGCCACATAGAGCGCCCCCAGGACCGCGATCAGCCGGAACACCTGGGGGAAGGCCGCAACCAGCGCGCCCAGGCCCAGGGC
>DLIT01000150.1:5333-7019 GCA_002483865.1 Brevundimonas sp. UBA7635 | reverse complement strand
TCGGCGTAGTCGCCGCCGACGCTCAGGCCGCGCATGTCAACGCCGAACCGCCCCAGGGCCTCGTTCAGCACGAGCTTGCCGCCATAGACGCCGATCGAACCGGTCACCGAGGTCGGCTGGGCGACGATCCAGTCCGATTCCGAGCTGATCCAGTAACCGCCCGAGGCTGCATAGCCGCCCATGGACACGACCACCGGCTTGCCCGCGGCCCGCGCGGCCCGCACCGCCGTCAGGATCTGCTCCGACGCCTCGGGCGAGCCCCCCGGCGAGGATACGCGGAAGACGATAGCCTTGACCGCGTCGTCGTCGATGGCCTTGTAGATCGCCTTGGCCGTGTCGTCCGAGCGGATGATGCTGGAGCCGCCGAACAGGGCATCGCTGCCGCCACGGCCCGTCATGATGGCCCCCTCGCCGCTGACGATGGCAATGGCCGATTTGCCCGAACCATGGCGCAGCCCCTTCTGCGAGGCATAGCTGGACAGGGTGACGATGGTCGCGTCCTTGCCTGCTAGGGTCTTCGCGGCCTTCTCGGCCTCCTCGACCTCGCCGATCTTGTCGACCAGCTTGAGCGACAGGGCCTGGTCGGCCGAATAGGGACCAGCCTCGATCGCGGCCTGCAGCGCCACCGGCTCGATCTTGCGATCCGCCGCGATCTGGGCCAGCGCCGAGCCATAGATGGAGCCCATCCAGGACAACTGGGCCTCGCGGTGGGCCGGGGTGAAGTCGCTCTGCGTCAGCTCATTGACGGCGTTCTTGTATTCGTAGCGTTGCTCGAACTGGGGCTGCACGCCGTATTTCTCGAACGCGCGGCCCAGGAACAGGCCTTCCGAGGCCAGGCCGGTGACCTGGAAGCTGGCGGTATCCTGCAGCCACAGCTCATCGGCGCTGGAGGCCACCATATAGCTGGAGATCACCGCGCCGATCGGGCTGAAGCCCTGGCTGTGGGCGATGACCGTCTTGCCCGAGGCGCGGAACCGTTGGATCGCCTGGCGGACCTCGTCGGCGGCGGCCGGGGTCATCCCGCCTTCGGCCGCGCGGATCAGCAGCACCTTGACCGAGCCATCCTTCTCGGCCTGGGCCAGGGCGTCCACGACGTCCAGAACCGACAGGCTGGAGCCACCGAAGGCGGCAAAGGGATTGACCGCCGGCTGGTCCGTGAGGCCCTGGCGCAGATCAAGCTCCAGCACCACCTCGGACGGCGTCGCGGGCTTCGCCGTGCTGGCCGCAATGGCAATGAAGAAAATCGCCACGATGGGCAGGATGACGAAAAAGGCTACCAGGCCGGCGAAGACGCCCAGCATGGTCAGGAAGAACTGTTTCATTAGTGCCCGACGGGTGGATCCCACTTGGGCCAGTCGCAGCCCTGGTTAGAGAATAGAGGCTGCGGGCGCGTCGTCAAACAACGCTTTTGAAATCCTGACGACAGAAAGGCGGCCACCGAGATGACCGCCCTCCCGTCCGAACGGGCCAGGACCCGGGGTCCGGCCTAGCGTTCGATGTCGTAGGTGCCCGACACCTCGATCCGCACGGTCAGCTCTCCGCCCGACACCGGCGTCGAGGCCCCGGCGCTTTCCATGGCGGCACGGGCATACATGATCGGCGGCTGCGGGCTGACCACATGGCCGCTGCCTTCAGAGAAACTGCGCAGGCCACCCAGGCGCACGTCCAGCGCGCGGGCATAGAGGT
>DLIT01000150.1:0-5304 GCA_002483865.1 Brevundimonas sp. UBA7635 | reverse complement strand
AAGCTGATGCCGTCGATCTGGTTGACGCCCGCAGCCACGACCGCATCGGCCGTCGAGCCGACCTTGGCCAGGTCATTGATGACCACGGTAACCCGATTGGACGCCTGATAGCCGCGCAGGCGCGGGGGCTCATTCTGCTGATAGTCATACTGGGCCGAGAGGTTGAGGCCCGAGGTCTGGATATCACGCTCGGCAATCCCCGCGCGGCGCAGGGCCTCGATGACGCGAGTCATCTGGCGGGCATTCTGGGCCATGGCCTCCTGGGCCGTTACCGCCTCGGTCATGACGCCAAAGTTGAGGGTCGCCTGGTCAGGCGCGACCTTGACCTCGCCGGTGGCCGTAAGATTAAGGGCGGGGTGGGACGCCATGGCATGGACCTGCAGCGGTGACGACCCGGCCGGAGCCTGGGCCAGGGAAACCGCCGGAGCGGCCAGGGTAAACAGGGCCGTGCCCAGCATCAGGGCGCGCAAACTACGGCTCATCGGTTTGGTCTCCATCTCATCGCCCGGCGGGCATCCGCCCGGTCAAGCTCATGGCTTAG
This sequence comes from Brevundimonas sp. UBA7635, assembly GCA_002483865.1. Classification (GTDB taxonomy): domain Bacteria; phylum Pseudomonadota; class Alphaproteobacteria; order Caulobacterales; family Caulobacteraceae; genus Brevundimonas. The sequence continues at coordinate 4,763 of DLIT01000150.1, read as the reverse complement.
CATTACAACCTGAACAAATGCGCCAGCCCCCCTGGCAGGTTCCATTCATCTTGGCCATTACGCGACGCTTACCGACTTAACACCGCGCTCAAGCCCTGCTAGGCAGTCCCCCTCCCGCGCTTCGGGGGCGTGTAGCTCAATGGTTAGAGCCGACCGCTCATAACGGTCTGGTTGGGGGTTCGAGTCCCTCCACGCCTACCACCTCCCTTGCCTGCCCCATATCCACCGAAATGCGCGGTACCCACAACTATCACGCGATTTCAAATTGCCACCATCGTACGGCTGAGCTTTACTGTGAACTCATCGTTATCGGAAGTTCGTCATGCCTAGCGAAGTTACGCCAAAAGCCATTCCCGCCTAAGTATCTTTCACGAATCAGATTTCAGGGAAGAATTTTAGTTCAAACTACCTATATAGCATCAGCGCTTCGAGCATAAGCACCACATCATCCAATGACGACTACGCCCATTCGGGACAAGTTGACGGCTATACTCAACTTGCAAGTGGCGGCGAGTTTAATATCATTGATGCGAATAACGGGATCGTTTCGCTCAACGGTGTCGAATACACCATCATGGGAGCTACTAGCGACGGGTCCGGACTGATCCTTGGAACGGTAACGGAGCGTGAAATATTTGAAGGATTCTTTTCTAAGTCATTCAGCCCAAGTCTCATTATCTCCAACACCGGCAGCCCTCCTCAAGGGGCGGTAAACTTTAATACTTATTACGCCTATGCCACGCCTAATGCCCCATGCTTTACGCGAGGATCCCTTATCCTAACCACTCAAGGCTACGTTAAGGTCGAAAACCTTAACGTAGGTGATGAGCTGATTACTGAAGATGGCGTTCGGTCTATCAATTGGATCGGCCGCACTAAGCTGCGCTGCGGCGATGCGCCATGGGCCCACAATATTACTCCAATCCGTATCAAAAAGGATGCCCTTGCAGATGGCTGCCCCGATGTCGACCTCCTAGTATCGCCTGGACACGGCATCGCTTTCGACTTAATCGGAAAATTCCTTGTTCCGGCGGGCTGTTTGCTTAACCATTCGACAATATCTCAAGAGGCCCCCGAATTTGTCGAGTATTGGCACGTCGAACTAGAACAACATTCATTGATCTACAGTCAAAATTGTCTAGTTGAGAGCTACATCGAACAGGGTAATAGACATTTGTTCGACGCTGACCGAATCACTGGCCCCCAGTTCTCGATAGACCCCACTGATAGGGCCGGGCTTTTTGAGCGCATAGACGATGGTCCTATTCTGGATGCGATCCGCGCGCGGGTGCAGAAACGGGCCGTTGCAAGCGCTTGGGAGATAAAGGCACCCAATGAGAGCATCCATCTTGAAGTGGACGGTTCCCGTACTGAGGGTATTTCCGATGGAACGAGCCTGCGCTTCCTTGTCCCTCAGAATGCCCGGTCCGTCGTCCTCAAGTCCCCGAGCTTCATCCCCTCCTCCATCAACCCGGCATCTCGAGACCATCGTCCACTCGGCGTGAAATTGTTCTCCATCAATGTGGACGATGGCCTGACTTGCCGCACCTTCGACGCAGACCATCCCGACTTTGGTGAAGATTTTTACCCAACGGAAAACACCGAGACACCGCAGCGCTGGACCACCGGTGCGGCGGAAATCCCTTCCAGCTTCTATGCTAACACCGCCGGCGATTTCTTCCTCAAGATCCAACTTGCTGATCGAGCAACTCAGATCTTGCAGCTTCGTGACACCCCTAGCCTGACATCGCGCCAAGCTGCATAACGCGCCCTCATTACTGGTGTCCCTAGCGGGTTTCGACCCGCTAGGGTCTTGGCTTAAGCCGAGCGAAGCCCCACGTAATCGAACTCGATGAGGACCGTCCGAAGGCAGATGACATTCGGGGGCTATAAGGTCCTCTTTTTGTGTTAACAATCAAGGCACCTCCGGTTTTACATCGGCCGAGCCGCACCTTATTTTAACATCTCTGCCACGCTTGTGCTTGAGATTGCCCGCATGTCCTATATCGCCCGTGATGACCGCCCCGCTGACAAGGCCGAACGCTATGCCGAGGTTGAGGGCGAGATCCTGGCCGTGCTGGAGGGCGAGCCCAATCTGACGGCGCGCATGGCGACGGTGGCGTCGATGCTCAGCGATGCCTTTCCGGCCTTCTTCTGGACCGGCTTCTATGTGGTCGATCAGGCCAAGGGCAATGAGCTGGTGGTCGGTCCCTATCAGGGGACCCTGGGTTGCCTGAGAATCCCGTTCACGCGCGGGGTCTGCGGGGCGGCGGCGCGCACCGGCGAGACCCAGATAGTCGAGGATGTCGACGCCTTCCCCGGCCACATCGCCTGCGATTCCCGCTCGGCCAGCGAGATCGTGGTGCCGGTTCGCGACGGCTCGGGAGCCCTGATCGCCGTCATAGATGTGGATGCCACCGAAAAGGCCGTCTTTGACGCCGTGGACGCCCAGGCACTGGAGCGCCTGATGGCCCGTGTGTTTGCGACCTGATGCAGCTGGGCATCGACTTTGGCGGCACCAAGATCGAGGCCGCGGCCCTGGACGACCAAGGCCGGTTCCTGGCCCGTATCCGCCAGCCCAATCCGGGCACCTATGACGAAGCCCTGGCCACGGTCGCCCGCCTGATCGCCCAGGTGGAGGCCGAGGCCGGTCCTGCCCGCTCGATCGGCCTGGCCATTCCCGGCTCGCCTTCGCCCCGCACCGGCCTGATCCGCAATGCCAACTCGGTCTATCTGAACAGTCGCCCGTTCCAGCAGGACCTGGAGGCGCACCTGCAACGCCCGGTGCGCCTGGCCAATGACGCCAACTGTCTGGCCCTGTCAGAGGCGACCGACGGGGCCGGGGCGGGCCATGGGTCCGTCTTTGGCGTCATCCTGGGCACCGGCTGTGGCGGCGGGCTGGTCATCGGTGGCCAGTTGGTCGAGGGCGCGCATGGCGTGGCGGCAGAGATCGGCCACATCTCCCTGCCCTGGCCCAGCCCGGAAGAAGCTGCGGCCACCGACTGCTGGTGCGGGCTGAAGGGCTGCCTTGAGACCTGGGTATCCGGCTCGGGCTTCCAGCGCGACCACGCCGCCACCACCGGCCGCGACTGGAAGGCCCAGACCATCATCGAGGCCGCCCGCGCCGGGGATGCCGCAGCCGCCGGGGCCCTTGGCCTTTATATCCACCGGCTGGGCCGCGCCCTGGCCATGGTCGTCAATCTCGTGGACCCAAAGGTCTTTGTCCTGGGCGGCGGCATGTCCAACGTGACCGAGCTTTATGAACGCCTGCCCGCCGTGGTCCAGGCCCATGTCTTCTCCGACCACTGGCAGGGCCAGATCCTGCCCGCCCGCTGGGGCGATTCCAGCGGAGTGCGCGGGGCCGCCCGGCTGTGGAATGATTGATCCAGCGGCCCTGATCGCTATGACCCTGTGCTGAACCCTCTGATCCCGGACCGACCATGCGCGCCCGCAGCCTGCTCTATCTTCCCGCTACCAACGCCAAGGCCATCGCCAAGGCGCGCGGGCTCAACTGCGACATCGCCGTGCTGGACCTGGAGGATGCCGTTGATCCCGAGGCCAAGCTGACCGCGCGCCAGGCGGCAGTCGAGGCGGCGCAGGCAGGCGATTTCCAGCCGCGCCTGGGCGTGCGGATCAACGGTCTGGACACCCCCTGGGGCCATGACGACCTCAAGGCCCTGCGCGATACCCGCGTCAGCCTGGTCGTCGCGCCCAAGGTGGACAGTGCCGAAACCATCCACGCCCTGATCGACGCCCTCAATCCCGGCGTGGACCTGATCGCCATGATCGAGACGCCGCTGGCCCTGCTGAACCTGCGCGAGATTGCCAGCGCCGGGGGCCCGCTCAAGGGGCTGATGATCGGCACCAATGACCTGGCCAAGGACCTGGGCACCGGGGCCTCACCGGATCGCGAGCCGCTGAAGCCCTGGCTGGCCGCCATCGTCGCCCACGCCAGGGCCTTTGGGCTGGTGGCCATCGACGGCGTCTATAACCGCTTCCGCGACGAAGCGGGCTTCATCGCCGAGTGCGAACAGGGCCGCCTGTTCGGCTTTGACGGCAAGAGCCTGATCCACCCGGTCCAGATCGACCCGTCCCATGCCGCCTTTGGCCCGTCGCCCGATGAACTGGCCTGGGCCCGATCCGTCATCGCCGCCTTCAGCCAGCCCGAGGCCGAGGGCCAGGGCGTGCTCAAGCTCGACAATGGCGAGATGATCGAGCGTCTGCATCTGGACCAGGCCCATGCCATCCTCGCCCGCCTGTGAACCCCGGCCCGCCCCGAGCTTTGCGGGTAGCCTCAGCCGTCTCCAGACCTTAGACACAGGCCATGACCCTGCCCCACGCCTCTGCCGACAAGACCCGCGCCTGGGCCTGCGCGCCGGGCGTTCTCAGGGTCCCCTTCCTGCGGACCTTCCTGTCTGACTACGACATCGTCGGCACCCCCGGCCCCTCGGTCCAGGCAGTGATGGGCTGGGGCATGAAGCCGACGGCTGCGGCCGGTCGGCGCTGGGCGCAGAAGAACAACCGTCCCTATGTGGCGCTGGAAGACGGCTTCCTGCGCTCGGTCGGCATCGGCGAGAGCGGCGCGACCAGCCTCAGCCTGATTGTTGATGACCTGGGCATCTATTATGACGCGACCCGGCCCAGCCGCCTGGAAGCCCTGATCCAAAGCGCCCCGGACTGGTGCGACGCGCCCATGCTGGACCGAGCCCGCGCCCTTCGCGCCCGCATGGTCGAGGCGGGTATTTCCAAGACCAATATGGGCG
>DLIT01000112.1 GCA_002483865.1 Brevundimonas sp. UBA7635 | reverse complement strand
CTTCCGTAATCCCGAAACGGTAGAGGACGAGGATTTTGGCGATGCCGGAGCACCGGATGAGCCACCGCCGGTCGGCATGGTCATCGCTGAAACCCAGGCCGAGATCCGCACCCTGACCGTTGGTCGCGCCGTGCTGGAGTTGGATATGACCGGCTATCCCCTGGTCATGTTCCGCAACGCTGCCCATGGCGGCCTGTCCGTGGTCTATCGCCGCCATGACGGAAACGTGGGCTGGATCGACCCGGAGCGCACTTTGAACGCGGCCACGATCTCCTAGTACCAAAGCTTTCCTGACGGGGTCGAACGGTCTAAAAGGCCGCTCGACCTCTCCGATATTCCGGAAACGAGGTTCGGAGTTCATCATGGACATCGCTGACTTGCTGTCCTCGGACGGTATCGTCCTACGCGGCGGCGCATCTTCCAAACGTCAGGCCCTTCAGGCTGTGGCCGAGGCTGCAGCTTCGGCGCTCGGGCTGGAAGAAGCTCAGGCTCTGGACGCCCTGCTGGAGCGCGAGGCCCTCGGCTCGACCGGCCTGGGTGCTGGTGTGGCCGTGCCCCACGCCCGCGTTCCTGGTCTCGACCGCGTCTGCGCCATCTTCCTGCGTCTGGATACGCCGGTGGCCTATGAATCGCTGGACGACCGGCCGGTAGACCTGCTTTTCGCCCTGTTTGCCCCGGTCAACGCCGGTGCAGAACATCTGCGGGCACTGGCCGCTGTGTCACGTGCCATGCGCTCACCCGAACTGCGCGAGCAGCTGCGGCAGGCGCGCACGGTTGATGCCGTCAACGCCCTGTTCGTCAAGGATGTTTCAGCTTCGGCGGCCTGAGCCCTCACAACCGCCGTTAATATAAAGGCCGGGCACCAGCCCGGCCTTCTTTGTGCCACTGATTACGTCTCAATGAACCGACACGGGCTCAAGCTCATGAGCCTGGGCGGCAGCAAAGGCCGTCTCGCGGTCCAGCATTACAGCCAGGCGCTCGCCATCTGCACCATGGACTGCATAAAGGATCTGGTTCGGGTCAATCTCGATATCGGCGCTGACATCCACATGGACATCCTCCATCAGATCGGATGCCCGGATGGCCCGGACATAGACCAGATCGGGGGCACCCAGACCGGCAAATTCGTTCTTGTTCATCGACGTCATTCGACCGCCTCCTTACGCTCTACAAACGCCCCTGTCGCAGGGCGGTTCTCCGTCAGGTCGTGATGGGGATGCGCTGGACCTGCCGGTCCTGCTCGGGCCGCATCATGTCCACGTGCAAAAGCCCGTGCTCCAGCCGGGCCTCAGCCACCTCAAGCCCGTCGGCCAGAACAAAGCTGCGGATGAACCCGCGCGAGGCAATACCCCGGTGCAGGAAGGCCTGGTCGCCCTTGTTCGTCTCATCGCGCTTGCCCGCAATGGTCAGTTGGCGCCCTTCCAGGGTCACGGTCAGTTCTTCGGGCGAAAACCCGGCAACGGCCAGACTGATCCGGACGCCCGCCTCGCCCCTCTGCTCGACATTATAGGGGGGATAGGATTCGGCAGCGGCCTTGGCGGCGCGATCAATCAAGGCCCGGGTGTGATCAAAGCCCAGCAAGAACGGGCTGTCGAAAAGTAGGGTGCGAGCGTTCATCGGGTCCTCCTGAAAGCGACCCCCGGTGAGGCCCCCCGCCATCGGCAAGACCCCTCGGGTTCAGCAACAGAGATGGGCACTGACGATCCGGGGGTCAACACCCGAGCGACCGCCCGCCATCGGATTTAAACCTTGGCATTCAGATACGGTACAGGTTGGAACCTCCATAAGGGCCTGACGTTTTTCGGCCATTCCGGCCGCTGTGCCGTTTAGAAAGATATAGTCATGCGCGCCAAGATCGCCATCGTCAGTCTCAGCCTTGCTACTCTCGTGGGCGCTGCGGCCTGCACCACCACTGACCCGTATCGCACCAGTCCCAACCGCAACAATACTGCCACCGGTGCCATTGCCGGGGCCGTGGGCGGGGCCGTCCTGGGCTACCTGACCAATACCAACAACAGCGAACAGGGCCGCAAGAACGCCCTGATCGGCGCGGGCGTGGGTGCCCTGGCCGGGGCCGGGGTAGGCCAGTACATGGACCGTCAGCAGCGCGCCTTGGAAGCCGAGTTGTCGGGCACGGGCGTCGGCGTGGCTCGTCAGGGCGACAATCTCGTGCTTCGGATGCCCTCGGATGTGACCTTTGCCACCAACCAATCCAGCATTGATGCCCGCTTCCTGCCGGTCCTGGACGATGTCACCCGCGTGCTGCGCGAATATGACCGCTCGACGGTGGACGTCATCGGCCATACCGATTCCTCAGGCGGCGACGCGATCAACCAGCCCCTGTCGGAGCAACGCGCCTCTTCGGTTGCGAGCTATCTGATCCAGCAGGGCATCCTGCGTGAGCGCCTGTACGTCGCCGGTGTCAGTTCGCGCAACCCGATCGCCTCCAACGAGACGGTCGAAGGCAAGGCCCAGAACCGCCGCGTCGAAATTCTGATCCGCCCGTTCACCGGCTGATCCAGGCCATAAGCCACGCACGCAGAAGGGGGAGGCCGGCGGCCTCCCCCTTCGTTTTGCTGATCATCCGTTAGTGAACCTCGGTGGTGGCCTCAACGAAGTCCAGCCAGAGCGCGGTTTTGTCCAGCCCCTTGGGCACAACAAACTCGGCCATTCTGGCGTGCATGGCCTGGGGCTTACCGTAGCGCTCGACCGAGTGATAGAAGGGCCGATCGGTATAGTCATCGAACAGGATGACTGTGCCAGGCCGGGCAAAAATCTGGGTCGCGTAAAAGCACGCGCGGCGGAACCGACCGTCAATCAGGACCAGGTCAGGCTCCAGGCCCTGTTCCTGGGCCGTGCGCCAGCCTGCCAAGGGATAGGTGTGGAAACGTCGCCAGGCCTGGTCATTGACGGGATGCCCCCACTCCTTTGTGGGTCCAATGTCGCCATGGATCAGGTGGCGTTGTCCGGTAGGGGCCGGCAGGTTCTCCTCCAACGCCGCAAGCCAGTCCTTGTCACTTTCGATGCAGATTAGCGCCTTCACCCCAAGACGCTGGGCCAGGGCTGTTGAACCCCCAGAGCCAAACTCAAGATAACATTTGGCCTGGGTCAGCCCCTGTTCCAGCCTCGCCACCGCCTCAGCGGGCATCGATGGTGCCGTCGGAAGATTGAATGCAGCCATAATCCCTCAGCCTAACCAAACCTTTGTTCCCTGAATGGAAATCAGGTTCCAGACTGAGAGGCAATAGGCGAACAGGGCCAAGACGATTAATCTGGACGCCCGATTGAACGGTAGGTGAAGCCACGACCAGCCATATCGTCAGGACGGTAGATGTTGCGTAAATCCAGCATGACCGGGCGCTTGGCCAACAGCTTGACCCGATCCAGATCAAGGGCCCGGAACTGATCCCACTCGGTCAGGATAACGATTACGTCGGCCCCTTCGACAGCACTGTAAGGACCGTCCACGAAGTCGATGCCTGGCAAAAGCTTCGCAGCCTCCTTCATACCCTCAGGGTCAAATGCCCTGACCTTGGCCCCCCGCTCAATCAGGGCCGGGGCCAGGTCAAGCGAAGGCGAATCACGCATGTCGTCGGTGTTCGGCTTGAAGGTCAGGCCCAGAAGGCCGATCGTCTTGCCCTGGAGGTCGCCGTCTTCGAACAGGCTGGCAACGCGGTCAGCCAGGCCCTGCTTGCGATTGTCGTTGACCTCGACCGTGGTTTCGATCAGGCGCACTGGAGAGCCGAAATCGGTCGCGGTGCGAACCAGGGCCAGGGTGTCTTTCGGGAAGCAGGCCCCGCCGTAGCCTGGGCCAGCATGCAGGAATTTAGAACCGATGCGGTTATCCAGGCCGATCCCCTTGGCCACCTGCTGGACATCAGCCCCGACGGCGTCGCACAGATCCGACATCTCGTTGATGAAGGTAATCTTCATCGCCAAGAAGGCGTTGGCCGCATACTTGATCAGTTCAGACGTCCGGCGTCCGGTGAAGACAATCGGTGTCTCATTCAGATTCAGCGGACGGTAAAGCTCGGTCATGACGGCCCGCGCTCGCTCGCTGTCGGTGCCGACGACAACGCGATCGGGACGCTTGAAGTCGCCGATCGCCGCGCCTTCGCGCAGGAATTCAGGGTTGGAGACCACGGCGAAGTCGGCATCCGGGCGGCGCTCGCGGATGATCCGCTCGATCTCGTCGCCGGTGCCCACGGGGACGGTGGACTTCGTCACCACCACCGTGAAGCCTTCCATCAGGTCGGCGATTTCCTCGGCCGCCGCATAGACGTAGGAGAGGTCGGCATGGCCATCGCCGCGACGCGACGGCGTGCCCACGGCGATAAAGACCGCGTCGGCCTGACGGATCGCCTCGGCCCCCTCGGTCGCGAAGGAAAGGCGGCCATCGCGCACATTGGTGGCGACCAGATCATCCAGCCCCGGTTCATAGATAGGCATGATGTTCTGGTGCAGGCGTTCGATCTTTGAAGCATCCTTGTCGACGCAGACGACCTTATGGCCAAAGTCCGCAAAACAAGCTCCGGACACCAAGCCAACATAGCCCGTGCCGATCATTGCAACGCGCATCAGAGTCTCCAAAAACTGATCTCAGTCGGACTTAACCGTGGCTGCCGGTAGAAGCCACCCTTGACGCATGAAAAAAGGCGATCGACCCGTGAGGATCGACCGCCCTTCTTTTTCGACCTTCAGGTCATCGGGGCGGCGAGCCGCCCGTCAGGACCTTAGAAGTTGATGTCGATGGTGGCGCGGCGGTTCAGCGGCTCGCGGACACCGTCGCCGGTGGCC
>DLIT01000181.1:11197-12256 GCA_002483865.1 Brevundimonas sp. UBA7635 | reverse complement strand
GAAATGCGCTCGACCGGCGAAGTCATGGGCCTGGACTGGAAGCGTGAGGACGAAGCCAATCTCGCTCCGGCCTTCGCCCGCGCCTTTGCCAAGTCGCAAACCGGCGGCGGCACCATCCTGCCGACAGAGGGTACGGCGTTTGTCTCGGTCAAGGACGCCGACAAGGCCTTTATCATCGAGGCCGTGAAGACCCTGATCGAGCAGGGCTTCAAGATTGTCTCGACCGCAGGCACCCACGCCTATCTGACCGAGCAGGGTCTGGACGTCGGTCTGGTCAAGAAGGTCCTGGAAGGTCGCCCGAACATCGTCGACTCCATGAAGAATGGCGAGATCCAACTGGTCTTCAATACTACCGAAGGCAAACAGGCCCTGGCCGACAGTTTCACCATCCGCCGCACGGCGTTGATGATGAAACTGCCCTATTACACGACGGCCTACGGAGCCATCGCGGCCGCCAAGGCCATCGCCGCCATCCGCAATGGTGAAATGGATGTTCGTCCGATCCAGTCCTACAACTGAGGAACTGGTCTAAGACACTGGTGAGCCCCCGAAGTCCAACCTTGGGGGCTTCTCAAGCCTGCATCCCGCAGGCGTGCTGGCTGCCGTGCGCCGGGGCTCCGAGCCTTGTTGATGGTCCTGCTTCAGTAGCGGGCCATACAGGGACTTGCCCAAATCCTGACCAGGCTCCAGTCTCCGGTCGAGGGACGTAGCCGGGAGGGTATCATGCGCATTCACACACAATTGGCCGGGGTGGCCATGGCTGGTCTGATGGCCACTGCCGCTCAGGCCCAGGACGCCGATCTGCGCGCTGCAGTGGCTGCTGACTATGACACCAACCTGGCGCCGCTGTTCGATCATTTTCACCGTCACCCCGAACTGTCAGGGCTTGAGGTCCAGACCGCCGCCCGCATGGCGCGCGAGCTCAAGGCCCTGGGCTACCAGGTGACCGAGAACGTCGGCGGTCACGGCGTGGTCGCCGTACTGGAAAACGGCTCGGGCAAGACCCTGCTGATCCGCGCTGACATGGACGGTCTGCCCATCGAAGAGCGATCGGGAGCC
>DLIT01000181.1:5863-11159 GCA_002483865.1 Brevundimonas sp. UBA7635 | reverse complement strand
GGACAACTGGTCCGGCACCCTGGTCCTGATCGCCCAGCCAGCCGAAGAGCGGGTCGAGGGGGCCAGGGCCATGATCGCGGACGGCCTCTACACCCGCTTCCCCAAGCCGGACTATGCCATTGGCTTCCACGTCACCTCGGGGCTGAAGAGCGGCGCGGTCTGGGTGCCACCCGCCATCGCCTATTCCAGCGCCGACAGCGTCGACATCAAGGTCAGGGGTGTGGGCGGCCACGGGGCCAGCCCGCACATGACGGTGGATCCGGTCGTAACCTCGGCCCAGATCATTACGGCGCTGCAGACCCTGCGCAGCCGCGAGGTGGACCCGCTGCAGGGCGCGGTCGTCACCGTGGGAGCCATCCACGGCGGCACCAAGCACAACATCATCCCCGAGGAAGTGAACCTGCAACTGACGGTGCGCTCGGATTCCTATGCGGTTCGCGACCGCCTGCTGGATGGTATCGATCGCATCGCCCTCAACACGGCCCGCGCCCTGAATGTGCCCGAGGACCGTCTGCCGATCGTCGTGCGATCCCCCACCGAATCCACCCCGCCTACCATCAATGATGGCGAAACTGCCGCCACCATGCGCCAGGCCATACTGGACCAGTTGGGCCAGGAGCGAGTGCTGGACATCACGCGCCAGGGCATGGGCGCCGAGGACTTCGCCTTCTATGGTGCGCCCGAACACGGGGTTAAGGCCGTGATCTTTGCCGTGGGCGGCCTGCCTGACGACCTGGCCGACAATCCCCCACCTCACCATTCGCCCCTGTTCCGTATCGATCCTCGCGCCTCGATAACCACCGGGGTTGAAGCCACGGTGGTTTCGGCAGAGCGGCTGCTGGCCCGCGCGTCCTGAGGCCGGGTGTAACGGTTGGGAGCGACGTCGATGAACCCAAGCCCGGCCTCGCCGTTTCCTCAGGACATGTCCGCCCAAGGGAAATGCCATGCTGATGCGACTGTTACCCCTGATCGGCGGCCTGCTTCTGTCGCGCGGATCGCGCCGGGCTGCTGGCCGCAATGCCGGAAAACTGACTCTGGCTCTCGGGGCCTGGGAGTTGTGGCGTTCCTACAGGGCCTCCCGGTCGCCCAGACCGGGTCAGAACCCCAATCCCGCTGCGGGCCCTCCATCAGGTCCGCAAAAGTCAGTGCGTAGACGAAAAAGACTGATCTGACCCCAATCCCCAGGACCCTGCGATGATCCTTGTCCACCATCTGGCCGACAGTCGTTCCCAGCGAGTGCTCTGGCTGCTCGAAGAACTGGGCCTGGACTATAATATCCGCCGCTATGAGCGTGATCCCAAGACCCACCTCGCTCCGCCAGAGCTGAAAGGGGTTCACCCGCTCGGCAAGGCTCCGATCCTTCAGGACGGATCAGTCACGGTGGTAGAGACCGGGGCGATCATCGAGTATCTGCTGGACACCTATGATGCAAAAGGTCGCCTGCGCCCACCTCGCGGCACACCCGAGGGTCGCCAATTCACCTACTGGGTCCACTATGCTGAAGGCTCAGCCATGCCCCCCCTTCTGCTGAAGTTGGTTTTTGCCCAGTTGCCTAGGCGGGCACCCGGCCTGATCCGCCCGCTGGTTAAGAGCATCTCGGCCAAGGCCAATGGCGGCTTCATTGATCCGCAGCTCAAGACTCACCTTGCCTGGCAGGAATCCCAGTTGAACCAGACCGGCTGGTTCGCCGGCCAGGATTTCAGTGCCGCCGACATCATGATGAGCTTTCCACTTGAAGCCGCCTGCAGCCGGGCGGTTTCACGCAGCGAATACCCGAACATTGATCGATTTCTGAAGGCCGTCCATGCCCGCCCGGCCTGGATAAAGGCGCGCGAACGCGGGGGCGACTATGCTTATGCCTGATCTGTCGCGTCAAAAGCGACATGCCAACCCTTGAGTTTGGTGCAACTAAGCCCTAACTTCTCGGCCCCGATCACGCGCGCCCCGTGATCGCGACTGTGCAGTTCAATGTCTATTTTTCTGTCTTAGGGCGAAACAAGAAACTCACGACACAATGGAAAAAGTGCCGATGACGGCCGAGGGCTACCGTGTCCTCGACGAACAACTGAAGCAATTGAAGTCGGTCGAAAGGCCAAGCGTGATCGCGGCCATTGCGGAGGCACGCGAGCACGGCGACCTGTCTGAAAATGCCGAGTATCACGCAGCCAAGGAACGCCAGGGCTGGATCGAAGGCTCGATTGCCGACATCGAGGACAAGCTGTCGCGCGCCCAGGTCATCGACGTCTCGAAACTGTCGGGCAACCAGGTCAAGTTTGGTGCCACGGTCACCTTCGTTGACGAGGATACCGAGGAAGAAGGCGTCTATCAGATCGTTGGCGAACACGAAGCCGACGTGAAGGCGGGCAAGATCTCCATCGCTTCGCCGATCGCTCGCGCCCTGATCTCGAAGGAGATCGGCGACGTGGTCGAGGTCAACACGCCCGGTGGCGTGAAGGCCTATGAAATCCTCAAGATCGAGTGGAAATAAGCTCCACCCGAGATGAGACCCCAGGGGCGCGCGGATCATCTGCGCGCCCTTTGTCGATCTGGGTCGTGTCTGACGGCCGCACCGGGATCGAGAATCAGGCCCTCGGGCTCGCCGAGGCCGTCGCGGACCTGACCCCGGCCGTGATCACGCGAAAAACGGTCCGCTGGAAGCCGGGCCTGGATCGGCTGCCGTCAGGCCTGAAGCGGCCATGGATGCTGGACCAGGGAGCCGAGCTTCTGCGTGGCCCTGCCTATCCGGACGTCTGGATCGCCACGGGACGGGCCAGCCTGCCCCTTTCCGTTCGCATCAGAGCGGCATCCGGCGACCGGACCTTTGTCGTCCAGACCCAGGACCCGCGCTGGCAGAACAGCGTCTATGACCTGATCGTCGCGCCTGACCATGACGGCGTCAATGGCCCCAATGTCCTCTCCATCCTGGGCAGCCCCCACCGCATCACGCCCCGCCGCCTGGCCGAGGCAGCCCCTGCCCTTGCCAAGCGGATCGAGCCCCTGCCCCATCCACGTTTGGCCGTTATGATCGGGGGCCGGTCCAAGGCCTTTGACCTGACGCCCGACCATGCCGCCGATCTGGCGGACCAGATCCGCAATGCCATCCTGATCAGTGGGGGCAGCCTTATGCTGACCTTTTCGCGGCGCACCCCGGACGCGGCCCGGGCCATCCTGACCGACCGCCTGTCCAGCTTGCCGGGTTGGATCTGGGATGGAAGGGGCGAGAACCCCCTTTTCGGCTTCCTGCACCACGCCGACCACATCCTGGTGACCGAGGACAGCGCCAATATGGCCACCGAAGCCGCCTCGACCGGCAAGCCCGTCCACATCCTGCCCATGGTGCCGATCAGGCCCCAGACCAAGTTCCAGCGCCTGCACCAGGCCTTGCGCGAACACGGCGCGTCCCGATCTTTTGATGGGACCTTGCCCACCTGGACCTATGCACCTCTGGCCGAAACGGCCCGCGCCGCGCGCGAGGTGCTAGCGCGCCTGCCAGCGCCCTGACCCGGTGGGACAGCCCGGAACCGCGCCCAAGCCTGAAATCCCGACCGATGCTCAACCATGATGGCGGTGGCGAAGGTCAGAATCACGCTCTAAATAGGGTCCATGACCCAGGAAACCCGTAAAGTTCGCGTCGCCATCATCGGTTCCGGCCCCGCTGGCTGGACCGCCGCCATCTATGCCGCGCGGGCCTCGCTCAACCCCGTTGTGATCGCCGGCCTGCAACCGGGGGGGCAACTCACCATCACCACGGATGTTGAAAACTATCCGGGCTTCGCCGAGACCATTCAGGGTCCTTGGCTGATGCAGCAGATGCAGGAGCAGGCCGAGCACGTCGGCACCGAGGTCATTCACGACATCGTCACCAAAGCCGACCTGTCGCAGCGCCCCTTCCGCCTGACGCTGGATTCGGGCACCGAAATGCTGGCCGAGACCATCATCATCTCGACGGGAGCCCAGGCCAAATGGCTGGGCCTGGAATCCGAAGCCGCCTATCAGGGCTTTGGCGTTTCAGCCTGCGCCACCTGCGACGGCTTCTTCTATCGCGGCAAGAAGGTCATCGTGGTCGGAGGTGGCAACACCGCCGTGGAAGAGGCCCTCTTCCTGACCAACTTCGCCGAAAGCGTCACGCTGGTTCACCGCCGCGACACCCTGCGTTCGGAAAAAATCCTGCAGGAGCGTCTGTTCGCTCACCCGAAGGTCAAGATCGTTTGGAACAGTGCCATCGACGAGATTACGGGCGCGACCGAAGGGTTTGCCAAGAACGTCACCGGCGTGCGCCTGAAGAACACCGTCACGGGCGAACTGACCGAGCTTGAAGCTGACGGCGTCTTCATCGCCATCGGTCACGCCCCTTCGTCCGAACTGTTCGCGGGTCAGCTGGAAATGAAGGAAGGCGGCTATATCGTCGTGCAGCCCGGCACGCCCAAGACCGCTATCGAGGGCGTCTATGCCGCTGGCGACGTCACCGACGACGTCTATCGCCAGGCCGTCACGGCCGCAGGCATGGGCTGTATGGCAGCGCTGGATGCCGGCCGCTTCCTTGCCGAGGAAGACCACAGAATCGCTCAGGAAATGGTTGCTCCTGCCTGAGCTTCAGGCGGGGCCTTCGGCTTCATGCTGCGGGCTTCCCGATCTCCTCGACCGCCATCGGCGTGACACCCGGTGGCGGGGATGCAGCAGGCCCTTCAGCCTCGCCGCGCGCCGACGCTTCAAAAGCCTGCAACTTCTCATTGATGACCGCGATCTCGTCCGGACTGGCCTGACGCCGCCCGCCCAGGCTGGGAGCGCCGACGATGCGCATCGTGCCTTCATACTCGATCTGACGATTACCCGGCGACAGCAGGCCGATGTCGCCAGAAGCGTCATTGACCAGATTGTCCCCGGTCACGGCCGCGGCCAGGACTGGCAGACGCGGCTGGGCATACAGGGCCTCATTGATCACCGGTTCGCGTCCCAGGGAGTGGTCCACAAAGGCTGCGCTTTCGCCTGCGGCCCCTTTCCAGCGATAAAAGATATGGGCCCCTACCTGGGTAATCTTGGACAAGGACGGTGCCCACCACGGCCGCACATAGTCAGCGTGGTAATGAGTGGCCGTGCCCACATGGGCGGCCACGTGCCCGGCCAGCGCCCGTTCAGCGACCTTCTGCGCGCGGCTCCAGGCCCAAGCTGTCGGTACCCGAGCCAGCGAGCCGTCGCAGGTAAAGCTGAACTGGCAACCGGTCACCCGCTCGGCCCCCTGGAAGACCACACCGCAGACAGTTGAGGGATAGTTGGGGTCGCGGACCCGGTTCAGGAC
>DLIT01000181.1:4545-5811 GCA_002483865.1 Brevundimonas sp. UBA7635 | reverse complement strand
TAGACCGCCTGGGTCAGGCAACGCAGGGCGCGTTTGCGATCCGCCTCCGTTGCCGGTCGTAGATCAAACGGTTGGGCAGGCTGGAGCGCATCGAGCTCGGCCGGGCTCGCGGCGTTCAGTTGCTGCGCCTCCAGTCCCGAAATAACCGCATCCAGGGAAGGTTTGCCGCCCAGACTGAAGCTCTCCCACCCCGGTGTCAGACCATAGGGGTTCACATCCGCAAGGGCCGGATCATGACGACGGGCAATCGCCACTTGTCCCGGTGTCAGGCGCGCCATGACCGCGTTCAGGCCCGCCTGGTTCAACTGGCCGCCACTGACGCTTGCCAGATGTTCAGCGACCAGATCCAGGTTGGGCCGCGTCGTCGAGCCCGCGGCCACGCCCAGACCCAGAACCGCCACCGTCACAGCCACGGCAAAAGGCACCGCAGCGATGGCCCGGTGCCTTTTATGCAGGAGGCTGGACAGCAGAGGTTTCAGCATTCCTTTTCCGAAAGCCTGACCTGAAAAGCGGTTGCAGTCGGTCCCATTGTGCGGGGCCAATCCGGCGCATTTCAGGCCAGAACTTTAAGGTCTGGACAGGTCAGCCGAGGCTGGACCGCAGCATCCAGGCCGCCTTTTCATGGGCAGCGAGCCGTTGGGTCATCAGGTCGACCGACGCCTCGTCGCCGATTTCATCGGCCGCATCCAGTGCCGCGCGAGCGGTGGCGATCACGACACCGTGGTCCGAGATCAGGTCACGCAGCATTTCCTGGGCATCCTTTTCTGGATCACCATCCTTTATCGAGGTCAGATTGGCGAAGGCCGACGGGCTTTGCGGAGCCAACTCACCCAGGGCGCGGATGCGCTCAGCGATATCGTCCAGGGCGGTCCATATCTCGTTGTATTGCTGCTGGAACAGGCCATGCAGGGAAAAGAACTCTGTCCCACGCACATTCCAGTGGTAGCCATGTGTCTTTAGATAAAGGGCATAGCTGTCAGCCAGCACCTTGGACAATTCACGCGCCACGTCAGCGCGCTCCTCGCTCGTCAGGCCCGTGTCAATTTTAGCGGTCATGTTGGCTCCTGCATTCGGCTAGGCGAAAAAATCTTCAGATGAAGGTAGGCATTTCCTCGGCGGAACCAAGCCCAAAGGCCTGCCCTAAAAGCCAAAAAGCCGCCGACACGCGGATCGGCGGCTTTTGAAGCAGAGGCAGCGCAGGATGGTGACCATCCCGGTCAGGTTTTAGCGCTGACGGGCCTTACGGGCGGCATAGCGAGCATCGCG
>DLIT01000181.1:0-4357 GCA_002483865.1 Brevundimonas sp. UBA7635 | reverse complement strand
ACGGTGGGCTTGGGCTTGAACTTGGCCAGCAAAGCCTTCTTGGCTTCCTGTTGGGCGGTCAGGCGATCGGCAAAGCCGGTTTGTTTCAGGTCTCGCATGCGTAGAGACGGTCTTCCTTCATTGGCAGAGGGGCAGCCGACTCTCGACGGCGGCTCAACAAAAGCGCAGGCGCGCAAATAGCCCGGCGCGCTGCCAAAGCCCAATCCTGCCCGGAAATCAAGCTTTGCCGGTCAAACGCGGGCCCGAAGAGCTAATTTTGTTAGCCAAAGTGTTCCTTGGGCCAATTATTGACTACCAAGCCACCGCCGTCAGGACTTGGGATCGACCTTGCCTGCCGCGGCACCAGCCGCACCGCCGACAGCGGCCCCTACCGGCCCGGCCACCACCGCACCGGCCACGGCACCCGTTGCGGCCTTTTGCTCGATAGTTTGCCCACAGGCTGCCAGACCGGTCACAGCCAGGCCAGCGGCAACAATCAGGGCACTACGGGTCATCATGCGCGCCATAACGCGAACTCCTTGAATTATTTCGCCTTGTAACGCCTCGTTCCGCCGGTTAGTTCCCCGCGTCGCTTCCCGTGCCAGAACCATGTATTCGCTCAACGCGAAAACGGTTTTTTGAAACGTAAGATACCATGCATCAATCTTATGATTGTATATGAATACAGTATTCCGAAGTTTACCTGATTGCTCGTCGACCACCCTCTCAACCGGCCCTCAAACTGGTCTCTTACCCCCAGGGATTGATCTGAGAATAAACTGTTGCTGGCGAATCAAACACATTGACGCCATAAAACCATGGCTATAGGCCCGGCTTCTCGCTGACCGAACGGTCGATGAGGCAATCAGAAACCGGGTGACCTGAGATCAGTCTGCCTGGATTTGATTACGACGGGGGCAGCATCCTTGCCCTGCTGAACAGGACAAGGCGTTTGACTTTCATTTCGCAGACGCGCGCTTTGGTGCGCGCCGCTTTCTCGGTCGAGTTGCGATCCCGCGTGGCAATTGCTGCCCTCGGTGGCGTCATCGGCCTGGGAGTCGGCGGTGCCTATCTGGGCGGTGAAGCGGTCCAGGCCGCAACCGTCCGCGCCAAGGTCGAACGTCTGCATGCGGCTGGAGCCGAAGGTTACAGCCAGGAAGCCTTGGCCGCCGCTGCTGGCGGTCTGGATGCCAGCGCCCTGGCCATTGCCAACCGTCACGATGCCCATGGCCTGGATGGCGCTGCCCGCCGCGACCGCCAGGCCGATCTGCTGATGGCCCGTCTGCAAGACACATCCAAGCCCGTAACGCCTACTGCCGCCCGTCCGTTCCAAATGGCCGGTGCCCTGGACCAGTCTCGCGACCTGGATTGCCTTACGCGAGCGGCCTATTATGAAGCGCGGGGCGAAGGAGCTGACGGCATGCGAGCCGTGACCCAGGTGGTCCTGAACCGGGTCCGCCACCCGGCCTTCCCCAAGTCAATCTGCGGCGTGGTCTATCAAGGCTCGAACCGCGCGACGGGCTGTCAGTTCAGCTTTACCTGCAACGGAGCCATGCGCGCCCCGGTCAGCACTGCCGCCTGGAACCGAGCACGCGACATCGCTTCCCAGGCGTTATCGGGTAAGGTCTATGCCAGCGTCGGCAATGCCACCCACTTCCACACCACCAGCGTTGCCCCCTCCTGGCGGAACCGCCTGGTCAAGGTTGGCCAGGTTGGCGATCACCTCTTCTACCGCTTTGGCGGCCGCGCCGGTTCCGGCGATGCCTTCCAGCGCGACCCCGTACCATCGACCACATCGGATGCCCGTCTGATAACGGCCAGCAACACGGCAGCTGAGACGAAAACCAATAGCGGCCCGATAGCCTACCAGGATCTGGTCGCGGCCGAAACGACGTCCACCGCTGCTCCCTTCGTGGCTGCACCGATGATCCAGACCGTCTCTGCGAGCCGGGCTAACCCGGCCTCCGTCGAGGCCGTGGCCAGCTGATCCTTCAGCACCGTTCTCATTTGACACATCGGGCTCGGCACCAGACTTGCTGAGCCGACACCTGGATCGATCGGGATCCGGTCCGGGAGCGTCAGAACAGGCGGATGCCTCGCTACAATCGTCAGTTCAGCCCTGTGCGCGGCGGGGGTCTGGATGCCCTGCGATTCGCCGCGTCCCTGTTCGTCGTCCTGTTCCATTTCGGGGACGAGGCACCGATACCCCTGCGCGCTCTGCACGAGATCTGGGGTCGCGGATATCTGGCTACCGACTTTTTCCTGATGCTGTCCGGATTCGTCCTGGCCCGCGCCTATGGTCGCGGTCTGGAGACTGGGCAGATCATCCCGATTGAATTCTGGCTGAAGCGGTTCGCCCGCTCCTATCCCACACACCTGATCACGCTCGGCCTGCTGGTCATAATGGTGGTAGGCGCGGGCCTGATCGGCAAGGCTCCAAGCCATCCCGAAAACTTTCCTCTCAGCGGCATTCCGGCCCAAATCCTGCTGTTGCACGCCGTGGGCATTGGCGGCGGTCAGTGGAATATCCCGGCCTGGACCCTGTCAGCCCTGCTGATCTGTTATGCCGTCATGCCGTGGCTGTGGCGAAGCCTCGCGCGCCTGCCTGGCCCCATGACGCCTTTGATCCTGGCGGTCACCCTGCTGATGGCGGGACAGGTTATCAGCCTGAGTACCCTGGGCATCTCGCTGTTTCAGTTGCCCTTCCAACTGTCCCTTATACGCGCCTTCCCCCTGTTCATCGTCGGCCTGTTGATCGCGCGATGCGTCGAGACAGCGGTCTGGACCCGCCACAAGTCCCACCTGATCGTAGCCTTTGCCACAGGTCTGGTCAGCGTGGACATCCTTAGCCAGGGCCCGGACACCCTCAGCCTGATCGCCATCATGCTGCTGATGCTGGGCTGTGGGTCCTACGTGGTTGATCGACCCATTCCGGGGGCCGCCTGGGGTGCCAAGGTCAGCTTCAGCCTGTTCATGACCCACACCTTGACCGGAGCCATCTGCTTCGCTGGCATCGTCCCCGTAATCGAGAATCTCTACCCCCTGGCTGCACAAGGACCACTGGCATGGACTATCTGGCTGGGCGTTCTGGGCGCAGCCCTGGTTGGTGCCGATCTTTACAATCGGCTGATCGATGCGCCCTTGCAGAAATGGATCAGGGCGCGCTGGTTCGACCGACCGCGACCCCCGGCGCTTCAGCCGGCGTCCAGTCCGATATCCAGCTGACTGACCGAGTGGGTCAGGGCCCCGACCGAGATCACGTCCACGCCGGTGGCGGCGATGTCGGCCACGGTCGACAGGTTGACCCCGCCTGAGGCCTCAAGCACGACCGAGCCTGCCGCCCGGGCCCGGCGCACGGCCTCCTTCAGGCCGTCCAGGCTGAAATTGTCCAGCATGATGACATCCGGCTTCTCAGCCAGGACTTCGTCCAGTTGCTCCAGGGTATCAACCTCGACCTCGACCTTCATCAGGTGGGGGGCAAAGGCCTTGGCCCGGCGCACGGCCTCGCCGGCACTGCCGCAGACCGCCACGTGATTGTCCTTGATCAGGATGGCGTCATCCAGGCCAAAGCGGTGGTTCAGTCCGCCGCCACAGGCCACCGCGTGTTTGTCGAGCGCCCGCAGCCCCGGCATGGTCTTGCGCGTGTCGGCGATGCGCGCGGCCGTTCCTGACACGGCCTCGACATAGGTCCGGGTCAGGGTAGCGATGCCGCACATCCGCGCCAGCAGGTTCAGCGCCGTTCGCTCTGCCGACAACAGCGCTCGGGCATTGGCCTCGGCCTCGATCAGGACTGTTCCGGCCTCAAAGGCCTCGCCGTCGGCCACGCGCGGCGTCACGGTGGCGCTGGCATCCAGGGCATGGATGGTCAGGCGCACCACAGCCCCACCCGCCATGACGCCTGCCTGACGCGCCGTAAAGACGGCCTTGAAGCGGGCGTCCTCGGGGATGCAGGCCTGGGCCGTCACATCGCCAGTACGCCCCAGGTCCTCGGCCAGGGCCATGCGCACGACAGGCTCGATCAACAGGTCAGGCAGGGCGCGGGTCATCAGGCGATCCTTCGGCAGCAGTTCAGGGCTCCACCCCGGCCGGGACCGGCAGGGTGATGCGGGTATGATGGGCGATCGGCAGGCTTTGCGGATAGTCGGCGCGATGGTGGCCGCCCCGGCTTTCGCGCCGGTTCAGCGCGCCATCGGCCATCAGTCCTGCGGTGATCAGGGGAGCGGCGTCCGGATACTGGGCCTTCAGCCTTTCGATCAGCTTGCACAGGGCCGTCAGCCCCGCCTCATGGCGCACCACGCCTGCATGGCGTGTCATGGCGGCCCGGAGCTGGGCAAGGGCCTCATCGGGCAAGTCAGCAAGCACCCGCTGCGGGCGCAGC
>DLIT01000062.1:6545-10503 GCA_002483865.1 Brevundimonas sp. UBA7635 | reverse complement strand
CCATAGGCGTTCAGGTTCATGCCGACCTCGTTCGAGCCGCCCAGCGGCAGGAAAACGAGTTCGTTGGAGTCAGTTTTTTTCATATGGCCCTAGAGATGGGTATTCCGCCGCCAGATTTCGAGTAGGCCGCGGATGGTCAGGTCCGGATCAAACCGGTCAATTGAGTTGGTGGCACCTTCAAACAGGGAGGCGATGCCCCCGGTTCCGATCACCGTCATGGGCTTGCCCCACTCGGCCTTGATCCGGGCAACCAGCCCCTCGATCAGTCCGATGTAGCCCCAGAAGACGCCCGATTGCATCGAGGTAACCGTGTCGCGTCCGATCACGACCTCGGGGCGTTGAATGGCGATGCGCGGCAGCTTGGCTGCGGCTTCATGCAGGGCCTGAAGTGACAGGTTGATGCCCGGGGCGATCAACCCCCCTTCAAAGGCCCCCTGCCCACGCGCCGCGCCGCCCGAGACAATGTCGAACGTCGTCGCCGTTCCGCTGTCGATCAGCAGCAGGTCGCCATCATAGGACATCAAGGCCCCGATCGCGTTGACCAGTCGGTCCGCCCCCGCCTCACTGGGCTTGGGGATACGTACCTTAATCCCCAGATCGACATTCTCGCCGATAACCAGGGGCTCGACCCCCAGGTAACGGCGCGAGAGGTTGCGCAGGTTGAAGATCGACTGCGGCACCACAGACGAGATAATGCAGCCGTCCATATCGGACATCCGAAGCCCAGCATCCGTCTTGGTACCACGCATCTCGAACAGCTGATGCAGCCAGACGGCGTATTCATCGGCGGTGCGCATGGCATCGGTCGCGGTGCGCCATTGGGCGATCCATTCGCTGCCATCGTGGACCGCGAACAGTGTATTGGTATTGCCTTGCTCAATCGCCAGAAGCATCAGGCGGTTTCTCCGAAAAACACGTCGCCGGCCGAGATCACCCTCAGCGATCCGTCAGCCAGCCTGAGACGCAGGGCCCCGTCGGCTTCTACACCATCGGCCGTGCCTACCAGGGTCTCGTGCGTCAAGCGGGCGGTACAGGGGCCATGAAGCCCCTGCGTGCGCGCCATCCAACCTTCCAGCACCGGCGCAAAGCCCAGGCTGAGCCAGCGATCAAACCAGACGCCAAAGGTCTCGGCCAGGGCCTCAGCTGCCTCCTCGAATGAAGGCACCCCTGCCTGGTCGTGGCATAGATGATCAGCAACACAGGTGGCCGGGCGCTCTGTGTCACCAGGGGCCGATTGCAGGTTGATGCCGATGCCGATAGCGACCCACAGGCCGCCCAAGAGGGCCGAGCCTGACTCAATCAAAATGCCGGAGGTCTTGCGACCGTCCAGCATCACGTCGTTGGGCCATTTGATTGTGACCAGGGCGGGCGGCACATAAAGATCCAGAAGATCAGCCACGGCCAGCGCCGCCACAAAGGTCAGTTGAGCCGCCTCGACAGCGGGACGGTCCAGGGTCACCAGCAGGGTCGCGGCCAGATTTCCCCGGGTAGAATCCCAGCGACGGCCCCGACGACCGCGCCCCTCGGTCTGTTGCCGCGCCGCGATCCACACCGGACCGACCTCTCCCGCCTCAACGCGACGCTGCGCTTCGGCATTGGTGGAGTCAGTCTGGTCGAGGATCAGAACCGGCGCGGCCAAGGTTCCTTACCCGATTCCGACGCCAGCGGCGGCGGCGCGGGTCAGCGGCTCGAGGTAGCCCAGGGCCAGGATGACGATGGGCAGGCTGAAGGCAGCCGCAGCCCAGGCGATCCACTGCGGCGCGACCGGGGCCTTGTCCGTCTTCACGTCGAACTCGGGCGTGTCGAACCACATCACCTTGATGATGCGCAGGTAATAGAAGCCGGCGACGACCGAGGCCACCAGACCAGCAGCCCCCGCCATCCAGTAACCGGCATCAGCCGCCGCACCGAAGACGAAGAACTTGCCCCAGAAGCCCGACATCGGCGGAATACCGACCGCCGACAGAGCCAGGATGGTCAGGGCAACGGCCGTCAGCGGACGGTCCTTCTTCAGACCCGACAGGTCGGCGATCTTGCGGATCGGACGGCCGTTGCGGCTCAGCGACAGCAGGATGGCGAAGAAGCCAAACTGGTCGATGACGTACAGGGTCATGAACATCAGCGTGGCCTGAACGCCCGCCTCGGTCCCGGCAGCGACGCCCAGCAGGGCATAGCCAATGTTGATGATCGAAGAATAGGCCAGCAGACGCTGAACGTCTTTCTGGAACAGGCCGCCAAACGAACCGACGACGAAGCTGATCAGCGAGATCAGGATGATGACCTGGGCCCACTGATCATGTGCCAGGCCAAAGCCCTCGATCAGGACGCGGATGATCAGCACCATGGCCGCGATCTTGGGCGCGGTCGCGAACAGCGACACGACCGGGGTCGGCGCGCCTTCATAGACGTCCGGCGTCCACATGTGGAACGGTGCGGCCGAGACCTTGAATGCCAGGCCGCAGATCAGGAAGACCAGGCCGAAGATCAGGCCCGGCCCCGGGTTGTCCGAGGCAAAGGCGGCGATCTCGGCGAAGTTCATCGAGCCGGCGAAACCATAGATCAGGCTGGCACCGTAAAGCAGGATGCCCGACGACAGCGCGCCCAGGACAAAATACTTCAGGCCGGCTTCCGAGGCCTTCAGGTCGTCGCGGTGATAGGCGGCAAGGACATAGAGGGCCAGGGAATGCATCTCGATGCCGATGTAGAGCGAGATGAGGTCACCCGACGAGGCCATCATCGACATACCGATCGAGGCCAGGACGATCAGGACCGGGTATTCGAACTTGGCGATACCCTTGCGATGGATCCACTCGTCCCCAAGGACGATGGCCACGGCCGCGCACAGGAAGATGGCGACCTTGCCATAGACGGCCAGCGGGTCCGCCACATAGGCCCCATTGAAGACCGTGCCCAGCGGCCCGACTGCCGCCAGGACCGCAGCCCCAGCCAGCAGCAGGACCGACAGACCCGAGATCAGACGCGTCGACTTTTCGCCGACAAAGGCACCGATCATGAGCAGCACCAGGGCCCCCACAGACAGGGCAACTTCTGGAGCGGCAATTTGCAGGGCGGAAGACAGATCAGTCATTATGCTCTCACCCGCCGATAGCTGCACGATAGGCGGTGGTCAGGGCCTCAACCGAGGGCCCAGTGAAGTCGAGAATGGCGTTGGGATACAGGCCCAGGCCGATGGTCCCGATGATCAGCGGCACGAAGAGCAGCAGCTCACGCTTGTCGATATCGGTGATGTTTTCCAGGGCCGGGTTGGTGATCGGGCCATACATGACATTGCGGAACAGGGTCAGGGCATAGACCGCCGAGAAGATCACGCCCGAGGCTGCCACCAGGGCCGTCCACGTCGAGACCTGATAGGCCCCGGTCATGGTCAGGACCTCACCGATGAAGCCAGAGGTGCCCGGCAGGCCGACGTTGGCCATGGTGAACATCAGGAAGATGGCGGCATACCAGGGCATCCGCGCGGTCAGCCCGCCGTAGAAGGCGATCTCACGCGTGTGCATCCGGTCATAGACCACGCCCACGCAGAGGAAGAGCGCGCCCGAGATCAGACCGTGGCTCAGCATCTGGAAGATGGCCCCCTGAACACCCGTCTCATTACCCGCGAAGATACCCATGGTCACGAAGCCCATGTGGGCGACCGACGAATAGGCGATCAGCTTCTTGATGTCGGTCTGACGGAAGGCAACCAGCGAAGTGTAGACCACGGCGATGACCGACAGGGCGAACACCAGCGGGGTGAACATCTGCGAGGCCTGCGGGAACATCGGCAGGTTGAACAGGATGAAGCCATAACCGCCCAGCTTCAGCAGGATACCAGCCAGGATCACCGAACCGGCGGTCGGAGCCTGAACGTGGGCATCTGGCAGCCAGGTGTGGACCGGCCACATCGGCATCTTCACCGCGAACGAGGCGAAGAAGGCCAGCCACAGCAGGATCTGGG
>DLIT01000062.1:0-6499 GCA_002483865.1 Brevundimonas sp. UBA7635 | reverse complement strand
GCGGTGAAGACCCCGATGACCAGGGTCTCCAGCACCAGGAAGGCGATCATGTATTCGACGACGCGCGTCTCGATCGACTTCCAGCTTGCGATGACGCAGATCGGCATCAGGAAGACCGTCAGCAGGACGAACAGGATCGAAATCCCGTCAACGCCCAGGTGATAGCTGGCCCCGGCGAACCAGGCGTAGTTCTCGACGAATTGATAGGCCGGATTCGACGGATCGAACTGGGCCACCAGAAGGACGGAAACCGCCAGCACCACAAGCGTGGTGCCCAGGGCGATCCAGCGCGCGGCCGGGGCCGCGGCGTCCTGGCCACCCTTGTTCATCAGGCTGGCCAGCAGCAGCAGGCCGGCACCGACCAGCGGCAGGAAGGTTACGATGCTCAGAATGTGAGGCACGAGGCTCAGGCTCCCCACGTGAAGATAGCGAAGGCAAGGAACAGGGCCACGCCGATCAGCATCACGAATGCATAGAAGTAGACGAAACCGGACTGGAAGCGCGACAGCCAGCCACCCGACTTCAGCGAAGCCCAGGCCGCACCATTAGGGCCCAGACCGTCGATAATTTTCACGTCGCCGACCTTCCAGAAGAAGTCGCCGATAGCCTTGGCACCCTTCACGAAGACGACGTCGTACAGCTCATCCCAGAACCACTTGTTGTACAGGAAGGTGTACAGCGGCCCCTTCTTCTCGGCCATCTGCTTGGCCGCGCCTTCCTTCACGACATAGAGCCAGAAGGCGACGAAGGTACCGATCAGGGTCACGACCAGCGGAGCCCACTTCACCCAGGTCGGGACATAGTGGCTGTCGTGCAGGACGTGATTGGCCTCAGCCGTAAAGATTGCACCGCGCCAGAACTCACCCTCATGGTGGCCCACGAAGTGCGGGTAGAAGGCCATACCGGCAGCCACGGCACCGATCGACAACAGCAGCAGCGGCACGACCATGACCCACGGGCTCTCATGCGGCTTCAGCGGACCATGATGATGGTCGTCGTGGGCGTGGTCGTCGTGGGCGTGGCCTTCCAGCGGCTCGGAGTGGGTCTCGATCTGGGCCGAGGTCGCGTGATCGTCGTGGATATGGTGGCCCACGCCCTCCTCTTCCTTCCACTGGGGCTTGTTGTGGAAGGTCATGAAGACCAGGCGCCACGAATAATAGGCGGTCAACAGGGCTGCCGACAGGCCGATGACGAAGGCGAACATGCCAAAGACCGAGTGACCCGACTGAGCCGAGGCAAAAGCGCTCTCCAAGATCGAGTCCTTGGAATAGAAGCCGGCAAAGCCGCCGATACCCGGAATACCCAGACCCGTGATGGCAATGGTGCCGATCATCATGGTCGCATAGGTGATCGGCAGCAGCTTCCACAGACCGCCCATCCTACGCATGTCCTGCTCGTGGTGCATGCCGTGGATCACCGAACCGGCACCCAGGAACAGCAGAGCCTTGAAGAAGGCGTGCGTAAACAGGTGGAACATGGCCGACTGATAGGCACCGACGCCGGCAGCGAAGAACATGTAGCCGAGCTGCGAACAGGTCGAGTAGGCGATCACGCGCTTGATGTCGTTCTGCATCATGCCAACGGTGGCAGCGAAGATAGCTGTGATGCCGCCGATGATGGTGATGAACTGAGACGCCACCGGCGCGTGCTCGTACAGCGGCGACAGCAGGCAGACCATATAGACACCAGCCGTCACCATGGTCGCGGCGTGGATCAGGGCCGACACAGGCGTCGGGCCTTCCATCGCGTCCGGCAGCCAGGTGTGCAGGAAGAACTGCGCCGACTTGCCCATGGCGCCGACGAACAGCAGCAGACCGGCCAGGTCTAGCGCCGACCAGGTGTAGCCCAGGAATTCCCAGCCCGTGCCGACCTTGCCGGCGATCAGCGGGAACAGCTTGGCGAACTCGATCGTGCCGAACATCCAGAACACGGTCATCATGCCGAGCAGGAAGCCGAAGTCACCGACGCGGTTGACGACGAAAGCCTTGATCGACGCGGCCGTGGCCGACGGCTTCTTGTACCAGAAGCCGATCAGCAGATAGGACGCCAGACCCACGCCTTCCCAGCCGAAGAACATCTGCAGGAAGTCAGCCGCGGTCACCAGCGCCAGCATCATGAAGGTGAACAGCGACAGGTAGGCGAAGAAGCGCGGACGGCTGTCGTCCTCCTTCATGTAACCCCAGCTGTAGGTGTGAACCAGAGCCGAGACGCTGGTGACCACGATCAACATGGTCGCCGACATGGCGTCGATGCGGATCGCCCAGTTGGAGACGAAGTCACCGACATGGATAAACGGCAGCAGCGGAACAGTGAAGGCCTCCAGCCCACCCCAGGTCCATTGGCCGAACACCACCCACGAGATGATGCACGAGACATAGAGCAGGCCGGTCGTGACCGCCTGCGAGGCGACGTCGCCAATGCGGCGTCCGAAGAAGCCGGCAATCATCGCCCCCAGAAGCGGGGCGAAGACGCCAAGAGTGACAAGAGTCTGGATAGTCACGGTTCCAATCAACCCTTCATCACAGAGGCGTCGTCCACGGCGATGTCGCCACGGTTACGGAAGAAGGTCACAAGAATGGCCAGGCCCACGGCTGCCTCGGCGGCCGCCACCGTCAGGACGAACATGGCCATCAGCTGGCCCGAGACGTCATTCAGATAGGCGGAAAAGGCCACGAAGTTGATGTTCACCGCCAGCAGGATCATCTCGACCGACATCAGGATGATGATGACGTTCTTGCGGTTCACGAAGATGCCGAACACCCCGATGGTGAACAGCATGGCGGCAACAGCCAGATAGTGGTGGAGCGAGATATCCATCACAGAAGCTCCTCGGGGGTAACGCCCTGGCCGGTGGCGACAGACTTGATCTCGACGGCCTTGGCGCGCTCACGATTGGCCTGTGCAGCCAGGTCCTGGCGGTGCACGCCCGGGCGGTGACGCAGGGTCAGGATGATCGCGCCGATCATGGCGATCAGCAGCACCAGGCCAGACGCCTGGAAGAAATAGACATAGTCGGTATAGAGCACGCGCCCGATGGCCTCGACGTTGGTCTGGTCCGGGCCGTGGACGAAGGGAGCGACGGCTTCACGGGCGGCACCGCCCTGAACCACGGCCATCGACACCATGATCGACTCGACCAGCAGGACCGCCGCGACGATCCCCGCCAGCGGCAGGTAACGGGCATAGCCCTCGCGAAGGCGGACGAAGTCGACATCCAGCATCATCACGACGAACAGGAACAGCACCGCAACGGCACCGACGTAGACCACGACCAGCAGCATGGCCAGGAACTCTGCGCCCAGCAGGACGAACAGACCCGCTGCCGAGAAGAAGGTCAGGATCAGCCAGAGAACGGAGTGCACGGGGTTGCGCGCGGTCACGACCAACAGGCCCGCAACCACGGCAATCGCCGACAGAATATAGAACGCTATGCCTTGCAGCATGGGTGGGACAAAGCCCCCTTCAAAGTCTTTGCAGCATCCCCAGGGACGGGGTTGCGGCTCGGTTTAGCGATACGGAGCGTCGAGTTCCAGATTCTTGGCGATCAACCGTTCCCAGCGGTCGCCATTATCCAGCAAACGGGCCTTGTCATAGAGCAGTTCTTCGCGGGTCTCGGTTGCGAACTCGCTGTTCGGACCCTCGACGATGGCGTCCACCGGGCAGGCCTCCTGGCACAGGCCGCAATAGATGCACTTGACCATGTCAATGTCGTAGCGGGTCGTGCGACGCGAGCCGTCGGCGCGCGGTTCAGCCTCGATCGTGATGGCCTGGGCCGGGCAAATGGCTTCACACAGCTTGCACGCGATGCAGCGTTCCTCGCCGTTCGGATAACGACGCAGGGCGTGTTCACCCCGGAACCGTGGCGATTGCGGGTTCCGCTCGAACGGATAGTTCACCGTCGCCTTGGGCTTCAGCATATATTTGACCGAAAGGCCGATGGCACCGAACACGTCGGTCAGCATCGCACCCTTGGCTGCCTGAGCGATACGGGTCAGCATTAGGCTTTCACTCCAGCGCAGTCGCGTTGATAGCGCGCGCTTTGCTTATCAAGAGCTTGGCAAAGGCGCTGGCGTTCCGCCTCCTGCCGCTCGGCTTCCTTCAGTTTGCGCTCCCACTGATAGACCGAGACGGGCTCGGCCTCATAGGGCGCGCAGGCGCCGGCCGTCGCGGCGACGGCCAGGCCGATCAGCACTATGGCGCGAAGCCTCATCAGCCGCCCACCGCGAAGACGCGCCACGCCGCCACGAAGACCACAGCCACCAGCGAGGCCGGCAGGAAGATCTTCCAGCCCAGACGCATCAGTTGGTCGTAGCGGTAGCGAGGCACGAAGGCCTTCACCAGGGCGATCATGAAGAACCAGAAGACCACCTTCACGGCGAAGACCGCCAGGTAGAACAGGTTGGCGACGAAGGCCGGGACGCTGTTCAGGAAGTCGGTCGGGAAGCCCGGATTCCACCCGCCGCAGAACAGCAGGGTGATCATGGCGCACATGAAGACGATGTTGGCGTACTCGCCGATCATGAACAGCAGGTAGGGGGTCGAGGAATATTCGACCTGATAACCGGCCACCAGCTCCGACTCTGCTTCCGGAAGGTCGAACGGCGGGCGGTTGGTCTCGGCCAGGGCAGAGATGAAGAAGACGATCGTCATCGGCAGCATGACGATGATGGTCGGCAGGGTCGCAAGGCCGCCGCCGAACATATTCCATTCCCAGATCCAGCCCGATTGCTGGGTCACGATCTCGGTCAGGTTCATCGTCCCGGCCAGCAGGATGACGTTGATGATGATGAGGCCCATCGAGACCTCGTACGACACCATCTGCGCCGCCGAACGCAGCGAGCCCAGGAACGGATACTTCGAGTTCGAAGCCCAGCCGCCCATGATGATGCCGTAGACGCCCAACGAGCTGATCGCGAGGATGTACAGGATGCCGACATTCAGGTCCGACACCACCCAGCCCGGCGCGAAGGGGATCACCGCCCAGGCGATGAAGGCCAGCACGAAGCTGATCAGCGGGGCCAGGATGAAGACCACCTTGTCCGACCCGGCCGGGATGACGATCTCCTTCAGCACGAACTTGAAGAAGTCGGCGAAGGACTGCAGCAGGCCGAAGGGGCCGACCACGTTCGGACCCTTGCGCAGCTGAACGCCCGCCCAGATCTTGCGGTCGGCCAGCAGCAGGAAGGCCAGGGAGATCAGGATGCCGACCACGACCAGCAGGATCCCGCCAAGAGTGGCGAGGGTCCAGCCGACGGGGGTGGCCCAGAAGGAAGTCGCAGCGTCCATGTCTTACTCCGCCGCCAGGGCGACCGGCGCCGTCCGCTCAGCGGACAGTTGGGCCATGGTTTCACTGGCGCGCGCGATCGGGTTGGTCAGGTAGGGATCGGCGATGACGGAGACGAAGGCGACGTCGCCCAGGTCCCCCTTGGCGCCCAGCTTGGCGACGTCGAACGTCGCGGCCGGGGCCAGATAATCGATGCGGCCGAAGGTGGGATGGTCGCCCATCAGCTTCGTGCGCAGCTGGTCGAGGGTGTCGAACGGCAGCTTGTGGCCGACGCGTTCCGACAGGGCGCGGATGATGGCCCAGTCGTCCTTGGCCTCGCCCTTCGGGAAGACCACGCGTTCGGCCATCTGCACCCGGCCCTCGGTGTTGACGTACAGGCCCGACTTCTCGGTGTAGGCCGCGCCCGGTAGGATCACGTCCGCGCCGTGCGCCCCGCGATCGCCGTGCGAACCCAGATAGACGCGGAAGGCGCCCGATGCGTCTGCGTTCACCTCATCGGCGCCCAGCAGGAACAGCACGTCCAGCGCGCCCGGCTTCAGCATGGCCGCCACGTCCAGACCGCCCTCGCCCGGCAGGAAGCCCATGTCCAGACCGGCAATACGCGAAGCAGCAGTGTGCAGGATGTTGAAACCGTTCCAGCCATCCTTCACCGCACCGACCTTCTTGGCCAGAGCGCCAGCAGCGTTCAGGACAGCCGCGCCCTGCTCGCCCGTGATGGCCGCGCCACCCAGGATGATGGCCGGACGCTCGGCCTTGGTCAGGAACTCGATAGCCGCCTTGGGCAGCTTCGCCAGAGTGGCCGTGCCAGCGCCAAGATAGGCATAGTCATAGGTCAGGTCGGCTTGTTCGCCGATAACGCCAACTTCCAGACCACCCTTGAGCCAGGCCTTGCGAATGCGGGCATTCAGCAGCGGAGCCTCGACGCGGGGATTGGCACCGATCAGCAGGATTGCGTCAGCGTTTTCAACACCTTGAATCGAAGTGTTGAAAAGATAGCTCTCGCGCACTTCGTTGCTCAGGCGCGCTCCATCCTGGCGACAGTCGGTGTTGGCCGAACCCAGGGCGCGGAACAGGTCCAGTACCGCTTTCATCGACTCGGCGTCCTGCAGGTCACCGGCAATCGCGCCAATGCGATCAGCCGAGGCGGCCTTCAGCTTTTCAGCCACAACATTAAGAGCCTCGTCCCAGGTCGCCGGGCGCAGCTTGCCGTTCTCG
>DLIT01000044.1:5650-6013 GCA_002483865.1 Brevundimonas sp. UBA7635 | reverse complement strand
ATCGCCCGGACGGCACCGGTTGATCCGGGTGCGCCGGTTATCTCCATCGGTAATCTGACGGTAGGTGGGTCCGGCAAGACCCCGATAGCCCGTGAAGTCCTGCGGCTGCTGACAGCAAAGGGTGTGCGCGCCGCCGCCCTGTCGCGCGGCTATGGCGGCAGGCTGGAAGGGCCCCTGCGTGTCGATCTGTCTGCTCACACCGCCGCCGAGGTTGGCGACGAGCCGCTGATGCTGGCCCAAGCGACCGAGGCGTGGATCGCACGCGACCGGGTAGCAGGAGCCAGGGCCGCCGTCGCGGCCGGAGTAGAGACCCTCGTGCTGGATGACGCCCACCAGAACCCGAGCCTGACGAAGACCGTCAGC
>DLIT01000044.1:0-5584 GCA_002483865.1 Brevundimonas sp. UBA7635 | reverse complement strand
TCCGGCCCGATGCGCGAGCCGTTTGCCGCTGGCATGGCGCGGGCCGATGGGGTGATTATCCTGATGCCGACCGATGCCGATCAGGTGAA
The DNA here is from genome assembly GCA_002483865.1 of Brevundimonas sp. UBA7635. Classification (GTDB taxonomy): domain Bacteria; phylum Pseudomonadota; class Alphaproteobacteria; order Caulobacterales; family Caulobacteraceae; genus Brevundimonas. The sequence continues at coordinate 5,495 of DLIT01000044.1, read as the reverse complement.
CTCCGAACTGGTTGCTGCCTTTGGCCAGATCCCGGTCTTCATCGCGCGGCTGCGCCCCCAAACCGCCCCGCCTCCTGGCCCCCAGGTCGGCTTTGCCGGGATCGCCAAGCCCTGGAAGGTCGAGCGATCGCTGATCGCGGCGGGCTGTGACCTGCAGGACTTTGTGCCTTTTGCCGATCATGCGGCGCTGACCGAGCGGGACTTTGCCCTGCTCAAGGATCGTGCCGAACTGTTCGGGGCCGGACTGGTCACCACCGAGAAGGACTGGGTGCGCCTGCCGCCCGCCTGGCGCAACCAGGTAGTATCATGGCCCGTCGTCGCTCGCTTCGAGGACGAAGCTGCCTTGATGGCCTTTCTTGACGAGCGCCTGAAGGCCCCCTCCCCTAAGATGATGTAAGGGAGGGGACGGTTCGGTCAGTCCTGGCGGAAGACCTTGCCCGACTTCATGACAAAGCGGACCCGTTCCAGCTCCGTCACATCGCTTAGCGGATCGCCCGAGACGGCGATCAGATCAGCGGGCATTCCGGGGGCCAGTCGCCCCGCCTGATTGCTGATGCCCAGGTGGTCCGCCGCGCCGACCGTAGCCGACTGGATGGTCTGCAGCGGGCTCATCCCCGCCTTAACCAGCAGGGCGAACTCCTGGGCGTTGTCGCCGTGAGCCGAGACGCCAGTGTCGGTGCCAAAGGCGATGCTGACACCGGCCGCATGGGCACGCCGGGCCATGTCCAGCATCTTGGGACCAGCCTCCAGAGCCTTGGCCGTCTGAGCCGGGGTGAAGAAGTTGTCCGGCCCGGAGGCGATCCGGGCCACGAAGTCGCCAGCCATCAGGGTCGGAACCAGATAGGCCCCGTTCTGACGGAAGAGGCGGATGGACTCATCGTCCAGATAGGTGCCGTGCTCGATCGAGTTGCCCCCGGCCTTCAGGAAGGCATTGATGCCATCTACGCCATGGGCATGGGCCGTCACCTTGCGCCCCATGCGGTGAGCCGCACCCACAATGGCCGCCAGTTCTTCCTCGCTGAACTGCTGGGCCAGACCGGCCGAGGTATTGGACAGGACACCGCCGGTGGCGGTGATCTTGATAATGTCAGCCCCGGCCCGCACCTGAAGCCGCACGGCNNTCATCGCGATAGCCATTGGCGTCGCCATGCCCGCCATGCACCGAGACGGCATCGCCTGCCGCGATGATGCGCGGCCCGTCGATGTCGCCGCGCTTGACCGCATCGCGCACGGCGAAGATGGCCTCGTTGGTTGCCCCCATGTCGGCCACGGTGGTGAAGCCGGCATTCAGGGTCCGGCGGGCATTGCGCACTGCGATCATGGCCTGATCGGCATTGCTCTGGGTCACGGTATCGAGCCGCGAGGTTGGGCTGGATTCTCCGGTCAGATGGACGTGGCTGTCGATCAGCCCCGGCAGCACAAAGGCCGAGCGCAGATCTACCACCGGTCCCTCACCGACGAAGCCGTCGCGGATCTCGAAGATCTGGTTCCCTCTGATCACGAGAGTTTTATCACGCAGCACCCGGCCATCTGCGGGATCGGCCAGAATTCGCCCCACTTGAACGAACGTCGTCGTCAATTCTGAGGAAATGCCTGCGGTGGGCGAAGCTTGGCTTGGCTCCACCGAAGTCGCAACCAGAACGGCAGCGGTCACAATCATACCCAGTTTGTACATGGAAACCCCTCTTCTTTTCCGCCTTCACCATACGATGTCCGCCGAACAGGCCAAGGCCAAGGTTGCCTCTCAAGCGGGGATCATGAAACAAGCCGGAGCTAGTAGTCGGTTCAGGGGCGTATAAATTATGCAGATTTCTCGACGAGGGCTGATTCTGGGCGGCTCGGCCCTTCTGGCGGGGTGTTCATCCGCCGCCTCGACCATCCAGCCCGCCGCCTTGGCCCCAGCCGTTCTGCCGCCTACGCCAAGCCTGAAGCCTACCCCCCACGTCCACATGAGCGGCCCCGTCATTGATCCCCACGGCGTTGTTCGCCCCGACCTCATCAAACGTGCTCAGGCCGCGCTAGACAGCCATCAGGGCCGCATCACCCGTCGCGATCGCCTCTATGTTGTCGATTTCCAGAAGTTCTCGGGTGAAGAGCGCCTCTATGAGGTCGATCTGGAAGGCGGCTGGGTCACGGCCTATCGCACCAGCCACGGCCGAGGCTCCGATCCGCGCCACTCCGGCTTTGCCGAGCGTTTCTCGAACCAGCCCGATTCCCACATGTCCTCGATCGGAGCCTATGCCACCGCCGGGGCAAGCTGGGGGCCCCAGCAAGGTCCGAACGTCCTGCTGGATGGGCTGGAGTACAGCAATGACCGCGCCCGCGAACGTGCCATCATCATCCATGGCGCTGACTACGCCGACCCCGACTTCCTGGCCCGCCAAGGCAAGCTGGGCCGCTCCTATGGCTGCTTCTCGGTATCCCACGCTGACCTGATCGCCCTGCGTGAGCGGATGGGGGATGGCCGCCTGCTGTTCGCCATGACCTGATCGGTCAGTATCGGTTATAAAGAAAGGGTCCGAAGCGCCTCGCTCGGGCCCTTTCTTTTATCAGCGTCGTTCCAGCGCCCGCCAGCCGATGTCGGTGCGGTGGAAGCCACCCGGCCAGTCGATCCGGGCGATAGCCTCATAGGCACGGGCGCGGGCCTCCGCCACGTCGGCACCATAGGCGCACACGTTCAGCACCCGCCCCCCGGCGGCGACTAGGCTACCGTCCTCACCTTGTCTGGTCCCGGCGTGGAAGACCTGAACCTGGGGACCGAAATCCTGGTCAGAACCGCGAATGACCGAGCCTTCCAGTGGACTGTCAGGATAGCCCTTGGCCGCCAGGACCACGGTGATCACCACGCCAGGCTTGAACTGCGGCAGCGGGGCCTGGCTCACGTCGCCCCTGGCACAGGCCAGCAGCAGCGGCACGATGTCGCCGTCCAGGCGCATCATCAGGACCTGGCATTCCGGGTCGCCAAAGCGAGCGTTGAACTCGACCACCTTGGGACCTTCGCGGGTCGCCATCAGGCCAGCATAGAGGACGCCGCGATAAGGGGCCCCCTCCTCGGCCATTTTCTGGATGGTCGGCTGAACGATCAGGTCATTGGCGGCCTGGGTGAACTCGGGCGTAAAGACCGGGGCGGGCGAATAGGCTCCCATGCCGCCGGTGTTGGGCCCCGTGTCGCCGTCAAAGGCGCGCTTGTGGTCCTGGGCACCGCCAAACAGGACGGCGCGCTGGCCATCGCACAGGGCGAACAGCGAGCCTTCCTCGCCATCCATGAATTCCTCGATCACCACGCGCGATCCGGCCGAGCCGAACCGGCCGCCCAGCATACGCTCGATCTCGGCCTCAGCATCGGCGCGGTCGGGGCTGATGGCCACGCCCTTGCCGGCCGCCAGGCCATCGGCCTTGATCACATAGGGCGCGGAATAGTTGGCCAGGGCCGCCTTGGCCTCGGCCACGTCCTCATAGACGCCATAGCCGGCGGTCGGGATGTTGTGGCGTTGCAGGAAGGCCTTGGAAAAGGCTTTCGAGGTTTCCAGCTGGGCTGCCTTGGCGCTGGGGCCAAAGCAGGGGATGCCCGCCGCTGCCAACCGGTCCGCCAGCCCCTCGGCCAGGGCCGACTCGGGGCCGACGACGACCAGGTCAGCCTTCATTTCGCGGGCCAGCAGGGCCAGTTTCTCAGCATCCGTGGCCTTGATATCCGGCACGATCTCGGCATGGCGGGCCATGCCCGGGTTTCCCGGCACGGCAACAAGTCGCTTCACCAGCGGCGACTGGGCGATTTTCCAGGCCAGGGCGTGCTCACGCCCCCCCGATCCGACGAGCAAGATATTCATGCTCGGGCAATGACCGGGGAAGGCGCTGTGGTCAAGCATCGGCGACGCTTATTGGGGCATAGGGTTCCAGCGCGGCAGCGAGGTCAGCTGGGCTGCGGTCATGTCCGTGGTCAGATTGCGGGTCGCCCCCGTCGCGTCAGGCACCGCACGAACCTGATCAATCGGCACCTGCACCTTCACGTCATCGGTGTCCTCCAGATCGATGACCAGATGGTCACGCTGCCCGAGGCATCCATGACCAGGGTATCGACCTCACCCAGCTTGGTATTGTCGGCAGTGACCAGGTTGGCATCCTCAAGCTGGTCACGGGTCATGCCCAGAGCCATGGCCGCCTGGCTGGTGGCTCGGTCAGCCTGTTCATTGGTCACTTCCAGCGGCTGGGCACCTTCGCTCGGCATTTGCGCCACGTCATCGGTGCGGTTGTCGCCACAGGCCGCAAGCGCCAGGGCCGCTGCCGCCGCAGCCGTAAGGGTCAAGATCTTCATCATGTCTTCTCCAGGTCAGAGCAGGCCGAACAGGACATAGGCCGCCACACCAAGCAGCAGCACGGCCAGGATTGGCAGCCAGCCGCCGAGGGCTGGTGTACGACTTCGCCTTTGCAGTTCGCGCTCGCGCGGGTCGCGATCGGCAGAGTGCTTGCCTGGAGGATCAGCCGGGTCCATGGGGGCTCAACGGATGGTCACTCCCCCCGTTCCCGCCTGCGTCGATAAGGACTAGGGTGCCGTCATGAGCTCTGACGACTATGCCTTTGAAGGCGCGATCCCTCCAGTCGAGGCCGCGCGCGACAACAATCCGCCTCTGTCCATCTCGGAACTCAGCTTTGCCCTGAAACGGACGCTGGAGGACAGGTTCAGCCACGTCCGCCTGCGCGGCGAGATTTCCAAGGTGAACCGCCATGCCTCAGGCCATGTCTATCTGACGCTCAAGGACGACAAGGCGGCCATTGACGGCGTGATCTGGAAGGGCGTGGTGCGCGGCCTGGGGGCCCAGCCCGAGACGGGCCTGGAAGTCATCGTCACCGGCAAGATCACCTCCTATCCGGCGCGGTCCTCCTACCAGATCGTCATCGAAAGTATGGAGCCAGCGGGGGCCGGAGCCTTGCTGGCCCAGTTTGAGCGGCTGAAGGCCCGCCTGCGCGACGAGGGGCTGTTCGAACCCTCGCGCAAGAAGGCCTTGCCCGCCTATCCGCGCACCATCGGGGTCATCACCAGCCCGACCGGGGCAGTGATCCGCGACATCCTGCACCGCATTGCCGAGCGCTGGCCTTGCCGGGTCATCGTCTGGCCCGTGGTGGTCCAGGGGGACGCCGCCTGCGCCCAGGTATCCGCTGCCATCAGAGGCTTTGATGCCCTGACGCCCAACAGCGCCGTGCCGCGGCCCGACCTGCTGATCGTGGCGCGCGGTGGCGGTTCGGTCGAGGACCTGTGGTGCTTCAATGATGAGGGTCTGGCCCGCACCGTGGCCGAGGCCCGCATTCCGATCATCTCGGCCGTGGGGCACGAGACGGATACCACCCTGATCGACTTCGTCTCGGACCGCCGCGCGCCAACGCCGACCGGGGCCGCCGAGATCGCCACCCCCGTCCTGGCGGACCTAAGATACGGCCTCAGCGACCTCGACGGTCGCCTGACCCGCGCAGGGGCGCGCCTGCTGGAAGACCGCCGCACG
>DLIT01000073.1 GCA_002483865.1 Brevundimonas sp. UBA7635 | reverse complement strand
GATTCAGGGGGTCACGTCACCCAGCAGGTCTGGGTCGTGCACCTGAACGACCGTCAGGCGGACAGTCGCCCAAGGATGCCAAGCGCGTTAGGCGGTCACGCCTTCGTGGGCGAGCGTGGCCATCAAAGTCACTAAGCCCAAACCGCCGCCGGCTTCCAGCAGCGCGTCCAACCTGGGCGCGGCCCTTGCGAGATCGACCCGCGCCATGGACCAGTTGGGCAACAATTGGCGTTGCGATGATCCCCGCAACAGGACCCGCAGATTCGAGTGGCGCGGATCGGCCCGGAGCGTCTGAAGAAGGTCGTCCAGGGCGGGCCGTGGGCCCTCCAGGAGCTGGATGTAATTCCGTCCAGAGAACCCCAGCGCTCCTGTGATCTGCAAGCGGGCGTTCTTGGGAACCGAAATCCGAAAGATTCGCTCCAGCGTAACCTCCGGCGGAACGTTCTCGACCTGGCTCCGGTAAACAAGGCGGTCGATCAAACCCAGCTTCCGTGTCTGTCGGTGCGCTGCCCGCCCTCGCCGGGCTCCTGCAGAGCGAGGTCATCGATGAAGCCGGCGAGCTGAGCCAGGGTGAACGGCTTGGCTATCCGCGGAAGCTTGGCCTGAGCAGGGTCCGGTGCCAAATTCAGGTCAGCATAGCCTGAAGCCACCGCTACGTTTGTCGTGGGCCGGAGCTTTCTGACCTGTTCCGCCAGTTGGCTGCCGGAGAGCCCGGGCATGACTTCGTCGGTCAGAACGAGGTCGATCTCAGGATGACGCTCGAAAATCACCAGGGCCTCATCGCCCGAGTTCGCCACCAGAACATTGTGACCCAGCTCGTCCAACATGGCGACGGTGTTGGTCAGAACGAGAGGGTCATCATCAACAGCGAGCACGAGAAGCCGCTCTCCGGGTTCTTCGACCGCCTCGGCCTTGCTTGCCTCCGCATTGGGGACGTCCGCGCTGGCCACTGGCAACCACAAGTCGATGCTCGTGCCCTTGCCGACCTCGCTATCGATTTCGATCCAGCCGCCAGACTGCCCTGCCAGCCCCTGGACCATGGAAAGTCCCAGCCCGGTTCCCTTGCCCACGCCCTTCGTCGTGAAAAAGGGCTCGATGGCCTTGGCGGCCGTCTCCGCGGGCATCCCGATCCCATCGTCGCTCACTCGCAGCCTGACAAAAGACCCCGCCCGGCGTTGTCCTCTGTCCTTCGACACGGTGACCTGGTCCGCCGTGATCGTGATTTCACCTCCAGTCGGGAGCGCGTCGCGGGCGTTGACCACGAGATTGAGCAGCGCGGTTTCGAGCTGGTAAGGATCTGTCTTCACCTTCGGCAACACATCGGCAAAGCGCATCCGGACATCAATGTTCGGACCAATGGACCGCCGAATAAACTCGCTCATGCCTCTGACGAGTTGCGGGATGTCCACGGCTTCGAGCTTGAGATCCTGTTTGCGCGCGAAAGCCAGCATCCGCTGGGTCAGGATGGCGCCCCGCTCGGCCCCCTGGATGGCGTTCTCAAGCAGGGGCGTGGTTCGGGGATCATAGGGAAGGCGTTTGCGGAGAAGGTCCAGACTGCCCGTGACGGCTGCCAGCAGGTTATTGAAGTCATGGGCGACGCCTCCGGTCAGCTGGCCGATGGCTTCCATCTTCTGCGACTGGTAGAGCGCCTCGCGCGCCGCCTCGAGTTCGCGTTGCGCGTTGGCGCGCTCGGTTATGTCGCGCGTGATCTTGGCGAACCCGATGATGTCGCCGTCGTCGCTCGTGATCGGATCAATCACGACGTGCGCCCAAAACCGGGTGCCGTCCTTACGGACGCGCCAGCCCTCCTTTTCAAAGCGGCCGGCTTCTCGCGCCATGCCCAGGGCGTTGGCTGGAGCGTTCGCCGCCACCTCCTCGGGTAGGTAAAAGCGGGAGAAGTGGTCGCCTATGATTTCTTCGGGCGCATAGCCCTTGATACGTTCGGCTCCCGCGTTCCAGCTGATCACCTTGCCGTCCGGGTCAAGCATATAGATCGCGTAGTCGGTGACGCCGCCCACCAGAATCCGGAACTGCTCCTGGCTCTGCCGCAAAGCCAGTTCGGCTTCGCGACGCTCAGTCAGGTCGCGGGTGATCTTCGCAAAGCCGATGAGTTCCGCGCCACGCCTGATCGGATCAATCACGACGTGGGCCCAGAATCGAGTCCCGTCCTTCCGCAGCCGCCATCCCTCGGCCTCGAACCGGCCCGCCTGGGCAGCGGCCGCAAGGGCGCGCTCGGGACGGCCGGCCTCCCGATCCTCCGGCGTGTAGAACTGGGAAAAATGGGCACCGAGCACTTCCTCGGCTGAATACCCCTTGAAGCGCTCCGCTCCGGGGTTCCAGCTTGTCACGTGACCTGCCGGGTCCAGCATGTAGATCGCGTAGTCGGTGATGGACTCGATCAGCAGACGGTATCGGCTATCGTCGGAGCCATCTCGTTGTGTGGTCAATGTGATGTGGCCCTATTTCCCGGAAGCCGAACGGACCCGCGAGCGGATTGTTCCCACACCACAACTCGCCCCGTCCGCGAACGCGCGGACGCCGGATAAAAAGCAGGCGCGCCGACGTCTCTATGCACCGACCTTTAAAGCGATTGGACCTGCCAGAGGAACGCGCAATTCCCGCAACGGGTCGTGAGCTGACCTTCGCGCCGCCTCTGCTTGAAGGCCCGATTCCCGGCTGTTCGCCAAAGACCGGTCCTGGCGCAAAGCGGCAGTGCCAAGCGCAGGGTACGGGAAAGCCACGCGGCTGGTCGTATGAAGGGTTTTAGGAACTGCCGACGCGCACACTAAATTTTCCAGCAAAAGCATGAGCTTGTGAGGAAAAATGGCGCACCCGAAGAGAT